>NZ_JARESO010000006.1:0-319500 GCF_046030175.1 Paraburkholderia sp. RL17-373-BIF-A | reverse complement strand
AAACCGCCAGCTCATAAGCGGGTGTCTCGCGCAGTCGCGGTAGTGGTACATCTGGAATCTGTGTTCTTGCGCATTCCGCGTGAGTGACAAGGCAGTCATACCTCCCGCCTCGCGCTACGCACTCGCCGGAAGAGTCCGGCGGAATCCGGTGGATTCGCTTGTGCGCGAGCGGGCCGTCGGCCTCGGGGAAACGCCGAAAAACATGACGGGATTGCGCCGCATGCCGTGACGCCGCACGGAGAGCGAACGCCGGGCGATCGCACCGCAGGTTGATGAAGTACCGCGACGGCGCGCGCAGCGCTGCCGGAAGAATGACTGCCTTGTCACTCACGCGGAATGCGCGAGAACACAGATTCCAGATGCACCACTACCGCGACTGCGCGAGGGACCCGCTTATAGGCTGGCGGTGTGAAGCCGCTTTCTTTGCCTACTTTCTTTGCGGCAAGCAAAGAAAGTAGGTGCCGCCCCGCACAGGGGCAACGCTAATAGACCACCGTGAATTCAAGGAAAGGCCAACTCAGCAAGCACTCCACCCCACCAGCGCCCCGCGCAAAAAACCAAATGGTTGGCGAACCGACCCTATAGGTGTATAACTAGAACCTATCGAATTCATCGCACTGATTGGTCCCCTAATGACGCTCACCGAATTGAAATACATCGTCGCGGTCGCCCGCGAGCGGCACTTCGGCCGGGCCGCCGAAGCGTGTTTCGTCAGCCAGCCGACGCTGTCGGTGGCGATCAAAAAGCTTGAAGACGAGCTCAACGTCCAGATCTTCGAGCGCGGCACCAGCGAAGTGAGTGTCACGCCGATCGGCGAACAGATCGTCACGCAAGCTCAACGCGTTCTCGAGCAGACGCTCGCCATCAAGGAAATCGCCAAACAAGGCAAAGACCCGCTGGTCGGGCCGCTGCGCCTGGGCGTCATCTATACGATCGGGCCGTACCTGCTGCCCACGCTCGTCAAACAGATGATCAAGCGCGTCCCGCAAATGCCCTTGATGCTGCAGGAAAATTACACGCTCAAGCTGATCGAACTGCTCAAGCAAGGCGAAATCGACGTCGCCATTATGGCGCTGCCGTTTCCGGAAACGGGCCTGATGCTGCGCCCGCTGTACGACGAGCCTTTTGTGGTCGCCTTGCCGTCCGGTCACGCCTGGGAAAACCGCCTGAAAATCGATGCCGACGATCTGAAGCAGGAAACCATGCTGCTGCTCGGCAGCGGTCACTGCTTCCGCGACCACGTGCTGGGCGTTTGCCCGGAACTGATGCGCTTTTCGCAAAACGCGGACGGTATCCAGAAGACCTTCGAAGGGTCGTCGCTGGAAACCATCCGTCACATGGTGGCGAGCGGTGTCGGCATTACCGTGCTGCCGCGCATGTCGGTTCATGAAGTCAAACCGCACGCCGGCGGCATCGATTCGGGGCTGCTCAGCTACGTCGCTTTCGACGAACCCGTGCCGGATCGCCGCGTCGTGCTGGCCTGGCGCAAGAGCTTCACGCGCATGCCCGCCATCGAGGCCATTTGCGACGCCATCAGCTCCTGCGATCTGGCGGGTGTCAAGAAGCTCGATTTGCCGGTCGCCGTCAACTAACCAGCGCACCGAGAAGCCGGCTCGCTGCGCACACGTCCAGCGACCGGTCTTGGCGCCCGCCCGAGGCGCCGATAGCCACAAGTCCTATCGAATAGATAAAATTAATCAAAAACAGTATTTCGATAGTGTTGTTATAGTTTCCTCCATGGATCGCCCGATCCCATAAGACCCGGAGGAAGCCATGACGCAATCCAAGCCGCAACAAATCCACGCCTTCATCGCTCAATCGGCCGTCGTGCCGCGCGGTTTTGTCGCGTCGATGCTCAGCGTGCGTACCGTCGCGTTGTCCCTGCTGGTCGATCGGGCCTTGTCCGCATAACGCATGAGCCTCTGGCATCTGTGTGCCGCGCCGCTCCCCACAATCAGTTTCGATAAAAGCCAACCAGGAGTCACGCATGACCGAACGTAAGCTCACCAGTGCCGCCGGCGCACCCGTCGCCGACAACCAGAATTCGATGACCGCCGGCTCACGCGGTCCGGTTGTTCTGCAAGACGTCTGGCTGCTCGAAAAACTCGCTCACTTCGATCGCGAAGTGATTCCGGAACGCCGTGTCCACGCAAAAGGTTCGGGCGCATTCGGCACGCTGAAGGTCACGCACGATATCTCGCGCTACACGAAGGCGAAGGTGTTCGCGCAAGTCGGCAAGGAAACGCCGCTCTTCATGCGCTTTTCGACGGTGGCCGGCGAGCGCGGCGCAGCCGACGCCGAACGCGACGTGCGTGGCTTCTCGATCAAGTTCTACACGGAAGAAGGCAACTGGGACGTGGTCGGCAACAACACACCGGTGTTCTTTATCCGCGATCCGCTGAAGTTTCCGGACTTCATCCACACGCAAAAGCGCGACCCGTACACCAACATGCGCAGCAATGTCGCGGCGTGGGATTTCTGGTCGCGTCATCCGGAGTCGCTGCATCAGGTGACGATTCTGATGAGCGACCGCGGCATTCCGCAGAATTACCGGCAGATGCACGGCTTCGGCTCGCACACGTATTCGTTCATCAACGCCGACAACGAGCGTTTCTGGGTGAAGTTCCATTTCAAGTCGATGCAAGGCATGGAGAACTTCACCGACGCCGAAGCGGCACAAGTGGTGGCGCAAGACCGCGAAAGCGCGCAACGCGATCTGGTCGGCAACATCGACGCGGGCAACTTCCCGAAGTGGCGTTTCGCGATTCAGGTGATGCCGGAAGCGCAAGCCGCGACGTATCGCTTCAATCCGTTCGACATCACGAAAGTGTGGTCGCAGAAGGACTATCCGTTGATCGACGTCGGCACGATCGAGTTGAATCGCAACGCACGGAACTATTTTGCGGATGTGGAGCAGGCGGCGTTCACGCCGGCCAACGTGGTGCCGGGTATCGGTTTCTCGCCGGATCGTCTGTTGCAGGGCCGTCTGTTCTCGTACGGCGACACGCAGCGCTATCGCCTCGGCATCAATCATCACCAGATTCCGGTGAATGCAGCGCGCGTGCCGAGCCCGCATTCGTTCCATCGCGACGGCGCGATGCGCACGGACGGCAACCTCGGCGGCAACGTGAATTACGAGCCGAACCGCTTCGGCGATTTCGCGCAGGACGCCAACGCGTCCGAGCCGCCGCTCGCGGCGGGCGCTGTGGATCGCTACGATCATCGCCTGGACGACGACTACTACACGCAGCCAGGTATGTTGTTTGCGCTCTTCGATGCAACTCAGCGCGAGCGTCTGTTCGGCAACATCGCACGCCATATCAACGGTGTGCCGCAGGAGATCGTTGCGCGTCAGATCGAGCATTTCCGTCGCGCCGACCCGGCTTACGCGGAAGGCGTGATCGCGGCGATGGCCAACCTCGCGGAACGCAATAAGAAGTAAACAGCAATTGCGCAGTTGAAGTCATGCAGCAAAGCGGGGCGCATCTGCGTCCCGCTGGTACCGATACGAACCGAAGGAGCACGATCATGACGCAGATGATGATAGCCGCGCTGGGCGGCACGTCAGCCGCAAATAGCGCGCAACGGCACGCATTGTTGGCGCGCAGGGCGGTGGGCTTTGCGATCTTCGCGAGCGGAGTCGCAGTGATCGTCGCGCAGGCGCTGCAACACGCGCTCGGCGGCTGATCCAAGCCGCCGCCGTGATGCGGCAAGTGGCCACGCGTCATACGAACGCAGCAGTTTTCCAGGCTAAACTGTCGAGCGTTCGAGCTGTCGAGTTTGCTATCCGCAGACCGTCACTTTGCCAACCGGTTCGTATCACTCTTCAAAGGAGTCGTCATGGCCAAAAAAGAAGCCGCAGCAGCCGTACAGCACGTCAATATCGGGATCAGCGACAAGGATCGCAAGAAGATTGCAGAAGGTCTGTCGCGACTGCTCGCCGACACCTATACGCTGTACCTGAAGACCCACAACTTCCACTGGAACGTGACGGGTCCGATGTTCAATACGCTGCACCTCATGTTCGAAACGCAGTACAACGAGCTCGCGCTGGCGGTCGATTCGATCGCTGAACGGATTCGCGCGCTGGGCGTGCATGCACCGGGCAGCTACAAGGATTTCGCCAAGCTGTCGTCGATTCCGGAAGCGGACGGCGTGCCGGCCGCGGAAGAAATGATCCGCCAGTTGGTGGAAGGTCAGGAAGCCGTCGTGCGTACCGCACGCGCGATTTTCCCGTCGACGGAAGCCGCCAACGACGAGCCGACCGCCGACCTGCTGACACAACGCATGCAAACGCACGAAAAGACCGCGTGGATGCTGCGCTCGATGCTCGCTTAAGCATTAGCGCGCAAGGCGTCACGTTTCGACGTACCCGTCTGCGTCTTCGGTAAAGTGCGACACCAACAAAGCCTCCCTGCACGGGAGGCTTTGTTTTTTGCAGCGCCGGCTCGGTCAGTCCTGCCCGCTCGGAAGCGACCCGTCGTCCGCTTCCCGTAAAATAGCCGCACCGTCTTCGCACTTTCACCGACTCCGCCCATGTTCGCCCGACTTCCCCTGTATTTGCGCCTCGTGCGCATGGACAAGCCGATCGGCAGCCTGCTGCTGCTGTGGCCGACGCTCAACGCGCTGTGGATCGCCTCCGACGGTCATCCGACGTGGCCGCTGCTGGTGATTTTCATCGTGGGCACGGTGCTGATGCGCTCGGCGGGCTGCGCGATCAACGATTACGCAGATCGCGACTTCGATCGCTACGTGAAGCGCACGGAGAATCGTCCGATCACGTCGGGCAAGATCAAGGCGTGGGAAGCAGTGGCGCTGGCGGCCGCGTTGTCGTTGCTGGCGTTTCTGCTGATCCTGCCGCTGAATACGCTGACCAAGGAACTCTCGGTGGCGGCGCTTTTCGTCGCCGGTTCGTATCCTTTCACCAAGCGGTTCTTCGCGATTCCGCAGGCGTATCTGGGGATCGCGTTCGGCTTCGGCATTCCGATGGCGTTCGCCGCGATACAGGACCACGTGCCGTTGCTCGCGTGGGTGATGCTGCTGGCCAATGTGTTCTGGTCGGTGGCGTACGACACTGAATACGCGATGGTCGACCGTGACGACGACGTCAAGATCGGTATCCGCACGTCGGCGCTGACGTTCGGCCGCTTCGATGTGGCGGCGATCATGATCTGCTACGCGGTGACGCTGGGGATTTACGTCGGTATCGGCGTGCTGCTCGGCTTCGGCGTGCTGTACTGGCTGGGATGGGCGGCGGCCGCGGGCTGCGCGATCTATCACTACACGCTGATCCGCGACCGTGAACGGATGGCGTGCTTCGCCGCGTTCCGGCATAACAACTGGCTGGGCGGCGCGCTGTTCGTCGGCATCGCCGCGCATTACGCGGTGGGGTCGTTTTAGTTTTGTTGCGCGGTTTTACGCTGGTTTTGCGTTTCTATTGAGCAGGCGGCGCTGCGGCTTGAATCGAAGCGCTACGGCCTTCAAGTTTTACTGCGCTACATTCTTCGCGCTTGCGGCGCAGTAGGCACCGCGCTCGGTCTTTTGCGCGGCATTTACGCTGGCTTTGCGTTTCTATCGGCGGGTGTCGCCGTGGCCTGAATGGAAGTGCTACCGCGGTCAGTTCTGCCGCGCTACTTACTTCGCGTCCGGCGCCGTAGACGCCGCGCCGGTTCGAATCGCAGCGCGGCGTGCCACAACGTGCTCCCCTTCCTGAAATTTCCCGACTTCCTCGCGCCGCGCGAGCGCGCTCACTGCTTGCCGAACTCGTCCCCCATTTCCTTGGCGCGCGCATCGGCGGCGAGCACGCCGTGCACGATCGCATCCTTGATGCCGCTCGCGTCGAACGACGCAAGCGCCGCCGCCGTCGTGCCGCCTTTGGATGTCACACGTTCGCGCAGCACGCTCGGCGGCTCGTCGGAATTCGCCGCCAGTTGCGCCGCGCCGGTGAAGGTCGCCACGGCCAGCGCGCGACCCTGCGCTTCATCCATGCCGAGCTGGCGGGCGGCTTCCTGCAACGCCTCGATGAAATAGAACACGTAGGCCGGTCCGCTGCCCGAGATCGCGGTGACGGCGTCGATTTTCGCTTCGTCGTCGAACCAGACCGTTTCGCCTACCGCCCCCAGCACTTGCGATGCGAGCGCGCGCCCCGCTTCGTCGACGCTGCCGGTCGCCACTAGTCCCGTCACGCCCATGCCGATCAGCGCCGGCGTATTCGGCATGACGCGCACGATACGGTTGTGGCCATTCAGCCAGCGCGACATGTCGCTCATGCGAATACCCGCGACGATACTCACCGCCAGTTGCGATGCATTCAGATGCGGCGCCACCGCCTCGGCGACGCTTTTCAGAATCTGCGGCTTCACCGCCAGCACGACGGCGTCGTACGCGGCGAGCGCGGCATCCGCGGCGGCGCCGGTCTTGATGCCGAATTGCTGCTCGTTGCGCTTGCGCGCGTCTTCGTTGGGATCGATTGCGTAGAGGTCAGCGGGTGCGACGCCACGCTTGATGAGGCCGCCGATCAACGCGGCAGCCATGTTGCCACCGCCGATAAAAGCAATTTTCATGATGTTCCGAAGGAAGTGCCGTGAGGAGCCCAAAGAGCCTGAAAAGGCCCGCAAGGGTCAGTTAGAGTAATCTCGCGCGCCGAAGATCGCAGTGCCGACGCGCACGATCGTCGCGCCTTCCAGCACGGCGGCCTCGAGGTCGCTCGACATGCCCATGGACAGCGTGTCGAGTTCGAGTCCGTCGTTGCACAGACGCTCGAACAGTTCGCGCAAGTGCCGATGCGGCACACGTTGTTCGTCGATGCCGCCGGCGGGCTCGGGAATCGCCATCAGGCCGCGCAAATTCAGCTTCGGCAGGGCGGCGATCGCCTGCGCGACTTCCACCGCCTCGGGAACGCTCACGCCGCTCTTCGACGTCTCGCCGCTGATGTTGACCTGCAGGCACACGTTGAGCGGCGGCAAATTATCGGGACGCTGCTCCGAGAGCCGCTGCGCGATCTTCAACCGATCGACCGAATGCACCCAATCGAACTGCTCGGCGACCGGCCGCGTCTTGTTCGATTGCAACGGACCGATGAAGTGCCATTCGAGCGTAGCGCGCAGATCGGCGAGCGTCTCGATCTTGGTGAGGGCTTCCTGCACGTAGTTTTCACCGAATGCGCGCTGGCCGGCGTTGTAGGCGGCGCGTACGTCTTCGGCGGGGAAGGTCTTGGAGACCGCGAGCAGATGGACCGAACGCGTATCGCGTCCGGCCACATGCGCGGCCATGGCGATGCGCTGCTGCACCGCCTCGAGGTTGTGAATCA
Source organism: Paraburkholderia sp. RL17-373-BIF-A (assembly GCF_046030175.1). Taxonomy (NCBI): domain Bacteria; kingdom Pseudomonadati; phylum Pseudomonadota; class Betaproteobacteria; order Burkholderiales; family Burkholderiaceae; genus Paraburkholderia; species Paraburkholderia sp. RL17-373-BIF-A. The sequence continues at coordinate 312,191 of NZ_JARESO010000006.1, read as the reverse complement.
GATCGGGCATGTCGGAACCGGAAGTCCAGCGAGAGTCGATTACCCGATTATACGGACAGCATGTGCTCGACCAGTTCGATCCAGTGCGCGACCGGCGTCGACGTGCCGCTTTGCAGATGCGCAATGCAGCCGACGTTCGCCGACACGATCACCTGCGGCTCCTGCGCCTGCAGCCGCTCGAGCTTCTGATCGCGCAGCGCATACGAGAGCTTGGGCTGCGTCAGCGAGTAGGTGCCGGCCGAGCCGCAGCACAGATGATTGTCGGCGGGCAGGCGCACTTCGACACCCAGCGCGGTCAGCAAATGCTCGACCTTGCCGCGTATCTGCTGACCATGCTGCAGCGTGCAAGGCGGATGAAACGCCACGGTGTGCACCGAGCGGCGGCGCGTGACCGAGATCAGCGCTTCTTCGAACTCCGGCAGGATTTCCGCGACGTCGCGCGTCAATTCCACCACGCGGCGCGCCTTTTCCGCATACGCCGGATCATGCCGCAACAAGTGCGCGTATTCCTTGACCGTCGCGCCGCAGCCGGACGCGTTCATGACGATCGCCTCCACGCCCTGTTCGACGTAGGGCCACCATGCGTCGATGTTGGCGCGCAGGTCGTCGAGCGCTTCGTCGTTGTAGCCCAGATGCAGACGGATCGCGCCGCAGCAGCCCGCATCCGGCGCGATCAGCATTTCGACACCGAGCGCGTCGAACACGCGCGCGGTGGCGATGTTGACGTTCGGCATCATCGACGGTTGCACGCAACCCGCCAGCATCAGCATCTTGCGCGGATGTTTGGCGGTCGGCCATTCGAGCGGACGCTGCCGCGCCGGCACTTTGTCGCGCAGCTTCTTGGGCAGCAACGGGCGAAAATGCTGGCCGATCCGCATGGTCGGCGTGAACAGTGCGCTGTTCGGCACGAAGCTCGCGAGCATGCGGCGCACCAGCCGTTGACTGAACGGGCGCGTGACTTTTTCTTCGGTGATCTTGCGGCCGATTTCCACCAGCCGGCCATATTGCACGCCGGACGGGCAGGTCGTTTCGCAGTTTCGGCAGGTCAGGCACCGGTCGAGATGGATCTGGGTGCTGCGCGTGACCGGCGCGCCTTCGACCATCTGCTTGATCAGATAGATCCGTCCGCGTGGGCCGTCGAGTTCGTCGCCGAGTATCTGATACGTCGGACAGGTGGCGGTGCAGAAACCGCAGTGCACGCAATTGCGCAGGATGCCGTCGGCTTCGTCGCCGTCGGGCGTGTTGCGAATGAAGTCCGCGAGGTTGGTTTGCATCGCGTCGCTCAGAAGTCGGGGTAGAGACGGCCGCGATTGAAGATGCGGGCCGGGTCGAAAGCGGTTTTCAGGCCGCGATGGATTTTCATTAGCGGCGCGGGCAGCGGGGTGAATACGCCGGCGCCGCGGTCGTAGCCGTGGCCGGTGCGGAAGATCGTGGCGTGGCCGCCGGCCTGCTTGGCGCTGATGCGCACGGTCTGCGCGTCGGTGTCGGTGATCCACCAGCGCTGGCCGCCGCCCCATTCCATGAGTTGCGCGCCGGGCAGTTGCAGCGGCTCCGTGATCGAAGGCAGCGCAAGGCGCCACAGTGCGGCCCGCGGCGGAATGGCGGCGAAGAACGAGTCGGTCTGTTCGCGCAGGCCCGCCCAGAAGCGTTCGGCTTCAACCGCATCGACGACTTCGCCGCCGAGCGCCATCTTCGCCGACTTGACTGCGGCCTCGGCGCCGGCGAGGCGCACGGCCAGCGTGCCATGGCGCCAGGCACTCGCGGTAATCGGCAGCGGGCGGCCGCCCCATTCGTTGAGCTTACGGACCGCGTCGGTGCCGTTCATGTCGAATTTGAGCGTGGCTTCGGCCTGCGGCAACGGCAGTACCTTGATCGACAGTTCGAGGATCAGTCCCAGGGTGCCGAGCGAGCCGGCCATCAGGCGCGAGACGTCATAGCCCGCGACGTTCTTCACCACCTGGCCGCCGAAATGCAGCTTCTGCCCCTGGCCGTTCATGATGACGGCGCCGAGCACGAAGTCGCGCGCCGCGCCGGCCGATGGGCGGCGCGGACCGGCGATACCCGCCGCGATGCAGCCGCCGAAGGTGGCCTGCGGCCCGAAGTGCGGCGGCTCGAAGGCGAGCATCTGATGATGGTCGGTGAGCGCGGCCTCGATCTCCAGCAGGGGCGTGCCCGCGCGCGCGGTAATGACCAGCTCTGCCGGATCGTACGCGATGATGCCGCGATAAGCGCGCGTGTCGAGGATGTCACCTTCCAGCGTCTGACCGTACCAGTCTTTGGTGCCGCCGCCACGGATGCGCAACGCGCGCCCCTCGGCGCTGGCCGAACGCACACGTTCCGACCACACGGCGACGATGTCGTCCTCTTCCATGGTGTCCTGCTTCGTTGTGTTTCGTTTGATTGTACCGGGCGGGGGCCCGCTGGCAACCAGGAGCGGACCCGCATCGGGTAATCAGGGTGAGAGCAGGAAAACCGGCGCCCACGCGAGCTATGCGTGATGCGTCGGCGGGCACGGCACAGCGTTAAAACCGCGGCAGCTCTGGATGCGGTAGCAAGCCACCGCGCACGTGCATCTTGCCGTATTCGGCGCAGCGTGCCCGCGTGGGAATGCCTTTATCGGGGTTGAGCAGGCCGGGTGCGTCGAAAGCCCGCTTGACCGCGTGGAACGCGTCGCGCTCTTCGGGCGAAAACTGCACGCACATCGAATTGATCTTCTCGATGCCGACGCCGTGCTCGCCGGTCACCGTGCCGCCCAGTTCGACGCACGTTTCGAGGATGTCGGAACCGAACGCTTCGGCCCGGTGCCACTCGTCCTGGTCGTTGCCGTTGAACAGGATCAGCGGATGCATGTTGCCGTCTCCCGCATGGAATACGTTGATGCAGCGCAAGTTGTAGGTCTTCTCCATCGCCTCGATGCGCGCCAGCAGCGGCCCGATACTGCGGCGCGGCACCGTGCCGTCCATGCAGTAATAGTCGGGTGAAATGCGCCCGGCGGCCGGGAATGCATTCTTGCGGCCGGACCAGAAGCGCAAGCGCTCGTTCTCCGAGCGGGAAATCTGGATGCGGGTGGCGCCCTGTTCGCGCAGCACCGCGGTCATGCGCACGATTTCATCGGCGACTTCTTCGGGCGTGCCGTCCGATTCGCACAGCAGGATGGCCGCCGCTTCGAGATCGTAGCCCGCGTTGACGAATTCCTCGACGGCGCGCGTGGCCGGCTTGTCCATCATCTCCAGCCCCGCCGGAATGATGCCCGCCGCAATGATGCCGGCGACCGCGTCGCCGCCTTTCACGACGTCGTCGAAACTGGCCATGATGACCTGCGCCGTTTGCGGTTTCGGGATCAGCTTGACGGTGACTTCGGTAACGATCGCAAACATGCCCTCGCTGCCGATCAGCACGGCCAGCAGATCGAGACCGGGCGCGTCAGGGGCGAGAGAGCCGAACTCGACGATTTCGCCTTCCATGGTCACGGCGCGCACGCGCATCACGTTATGCACCGTGAGGCCGTATTTGAGGCAGTGGACGCCGCCGGAATTCTCCGAGACATTGCCGCCGATCGTGCAGGCGATCTGCGATGACGGGTCCGGCGCGTAATACAAACCGTAAGGTGCGGCGGCTTCCGAGATGGACAGGTTGCGCACACCCGGCTGCACCGTGGCGGTCCGCGCGTACGAGTCGACCTCGACGATCTTGCGGAAGCGCGCAAGCGATACCACCACGCCGTGCCGGATCGGCATGGCGCCGCCGGACAGGCCGGTGCCCGCGCCGCGCGGCACGATCGGCACGTCGAGGCGATGGCAGATCTGCACGATGCGCTGCACCTGCGATTCCGTCTCCGGCAACGCGACCGCGAGCGGTAGACGCCGGTAGGCCGCGAGACCGTCGCATTCGTAGGCGACGGTGTCTTCTTCGCGATACAGCAAACAATGGGTCGGCAATACGGCCATCAGCGCCTGCACGACTTCGCGCTGGCGCTGGGCGAGTACTTCGGCCGTCAGTTCAGCGGGTGCGTTCATGTGACTTGTCTCCTCGTGCCTTTCAAGTCCAACGCGGCTGGTTCTCTCATGCAGCCGCGCCTGAATACGCGTCATGCCGCCCAGGTGAAGATCTTGCCCGGGTTCATCAGATTGTGCGGATCGAGCGCGTGCTTGATCGAGCGCATGGTATCCACCGCGACTTCACCGTGCTCTTCGAGCAGGAAACCCATTTTGTGCAGGCCGACGCCATGCTCGCCCGTGCAGGTGCCGTCCATACGCAGCGCGCGTTGCACGATGCGATGGTTCAGACGTTCGGCTTCGACGAGCTCTTCCGGCTTGTTGGGATCGATCAGGATCGCGACGTGAAAGTTGCCGTCGCCGACATGACCGACGATCGGGCAGGGCAGCGGCGACGCTTTCAGATCCTGTTCCGTTTCCTCCACGCATTCCGCGAGACGCGAGATCGGCACGCAGACGTCGGTTGTGACCGCGCGGCAGCCGGGTTTCAGCTGCAGCATGGCGAAATAGGCGTTGTGACGTGCGTTCCACAGACGGCTGCGGTCCTCCGGACGCGTCGCCCATTCGAAGCCTTCGCCGGCATTCTGCGAGGCAATCTCCTGGACCAGTTCGGCCTGCTCTTTCACGCTCGCCTCGGTGCCGTGGAATTCGAAGAATAGCGTGGGCGCTTCACGCAGCGTCAGATTCGAGTGGCGATTGATCGAGCGGATGGCGAGCGAATCGACGAATTCGACGCGCGCAATCGGCACGCCCATCTGAATCGTTTCGATGACCGCGCGCACCGCATTGCCCATGGACGGGAACGCGCACACGGCCGCGGACACCGCTTCCGGTTGCGGATACAGGCGCACGGTGATTTCCGTGATCACACCGAGCGTGCCTTCCGAGCCGACGAACATGCGCGTGAGGTCGTAACCCGCGGACGACTTGCGAGCCCGCGTGCCGGTTTTGATCGCGCGGCCGTCGGCCAGAACCACGGACAGCCCGAGCACGTTCTCGCGCATCGTGCCGTAGCGCACGGCGTTGGTGCCCGACGCGCGCGTGGCCGACATGCCGCCAATGCTCGCGTCCGCGCCCGGGTCGATCGGGAAGAACAGACCGGTGTCGCGCAATGCCTCGTTCAACTGCTTGCGCGAGATGCCGGGTTCGACCGTGACCGTCAGGTCTTCGGCGTTGATCGACAACACCCGGTTCATTTCCGACAGATCGATCGACACGCCGCCTTGCACGGCGAGCAGATGTCCTTCGAGCGACGAGCCGTTGCCGTAGGGGATGATCGGTACGTTGTACTGGCCGCACAGTTTGACAGCGGTTTGCACGTCTTCAGTCGTGCGCGCGAAGACGACGGCATCGGGCAGTTGCGGGTCGAACGGCGATTCGTCACGGCCATGATGGGTGCGCACGGCTTCGGACACGGACACGCGATCGGCGAAGACGGCTTTGAGCGCGCTCAGCAACTCGGCGGGAAACGGCCGGCGCAGCGGGGCCGGCGGCACGGGATGATTCACGCATGTCTCCTGGTATTTGGGGCGGTGCTGGTTTGCAGCATGTGTTTCATTTTACGCCGATCACCCGTGGGCCGGCGTTGCAGCCGGCCAGCGCTTCTATAATGGCGGCGACTTCACGATGCGCGCAATATGGATAAACGCGGTGCCCGATGTGCCGCTGCGGATCTGTGTCGGGCCATGGCGCGGCGCATCGTCACTGAATGCATGGGAGACTTTATGGGCAACCGTTTGAGCAAGATCGCCACCCGCACGGGCGACGACGGCACCACCGGTCTCGGTGACGGCAGCCGTGTGCGCAAAGACAGCGCGCGCATTGCCGCGATCGGCGACGTGGACGAACTCAACTCGAACCTCGGCGTGCTGCTGTGTGAAACCTTGCCGGACAAGGTGCGGACAGCGCTCGTGACGATCCAGCATGATCTGTTCGACCTCGGCGGCGAGTTGTGCATTCCCGGCCACACGATGATTACCGACCGGCAACTCGCGCAACTCGACGACTGGCTTGCCGACTACAACGCGGCTTTGCCGCCGCTGAAGGAGTTCATTCTGCCCGGTGGCTCGCGTGCGGCCTCGCTTGCGCATGTGTGCCGCACCGTGTGCCGCCGTGCCGAACGGGCGATTGTTGCGTTGGGTGAGCACGAGACTATCAACGCCGCGCCGCGCCAGTATGTGAACCGGCTTTCCGATCTGCTGTTCGTGCTCGCGCGCGTGCTCAATCGCGTGGACGGCGGCACCGATGTGCTGTGGCAACACGAACGCAGCGCAGGCTAAAGCCCAGCCCTGGCAATACGCGTGTGATCACGTGAAGAGCCCCGTGCGTTAGCCAACCGCTAGCGTGACCGGCTTGCCGATCCGGCTCATCATTTCCACCAGCGTGTCGATGGTGAACTTGGTGGTCTTCTTGTTGACCACGTCGGACACGCGCGGGCGAGACACCATCAGAATCTCGGCCGCCTCGGCCTGCTTCAAATGATGCTGTTCGATCCAGGTGGACAGTTCCGTCATGAGCTGCTCCTTGAGCAGCCGCGTGTCGTTGATCTGTTTTTGCGATGCGGCGTGCAGGCGTTTCGCCTCTTCAGCGGAAAAGCCGAGTTCGAGGAACAGATTGGCGCCCGGCTTGGTTACGTGACGAATTTTGGTGTCGATCGTCATTTGTTAAGTTTTCCTATTGTTAACGATGGCGCGATACCGCGTTTCGGCAATCTTCCTGTCGTGCGGACCGAGCTTTTGCGTTTTCTTCTGGAAGCAATGCAGCACATACAGCGCTTCCACAAACTTGGTCACGTACATGACGCGAAAAATGCCGTCTGCTTCCCTGATTCGAATCTCGCGTGTTCCGGGACCGATCGAGTCGAACGGTTTCCAGTCGTCAGGGTCTAGGCCCGCCTGAATCTCGCTGAGCTGAACCCCCGCTTGACGACGCATTTCCCCGGGAAAGGCGAGTAAATCGTGATAGCTGGAGCCTAGCCAGCGAATTTCTTTTTCCTGCTCCATAGCCGCCTTTCATGTATAAAATTTTATACGCAACATTCATCCCGGTCAAGTCGCATTCGACCCGGCCATGAGTTGTTACGGTACAGAGGCGACTAAAGAAGCACCATTCGTCCGTTCGGCCAACAAAAAGCCCGGCTCATCGAGCCGGGCTCTTCTGTGCATCCACCGCTGCAGTCAGCGTGGGTTCAGTTGCCGCTGCCGCGTGCCACACGGCGTTGCTTGACCGCGTCGGCGAGACCTTCGAGCACGGCGACGCTTTCATCCCAGCCGATGCACGCGTCCGTGATGCTCTGGCCGTACGTCAGCGCGCAGCCTTCCTGCAGATCCTGGCGACCCGCCACCAGATGCGATTCCACCATCACGCCGACGATCCGTTCGTCGCCCGAAGCAATCTGGCGGCCGATATCCGCGCACACCGGAATCTGGTTCTCGTGTTTCTTCGAGCTGTTCGCGTGGCTCGCGTCGATCATCAGACGCGCAGCGAGACCGGCCTTGCCGATGTCCGCGCACGCGGCGTTGACGCTGTCCGCGTCGTAGTTCGGCGTCTTGCCGCCACGCAGGATGATGTGGCAGTCCTCATTGCCCGCGGTCGAGACGATCGCCGAGTGGCCGCCCTTGGTGACCGACAGGAAATGATGCGGCTGCGAGGCGGCCTTGATCGCGTCGACGGCGATCTTGACGTTGCCGTCCGTGCCGTTCTTGAAGCCGACCGGGCACGACAGGCCCGAAGCCAGTTCGCGGTGCACTTGGGATTCGGTGGTCCGCGCGCCGATCGCACCCCACGAGATCAGGTCGGCGATGTACTGCGGGCTGATCATGTCGAGGTATTCGGTGCCGGCCGGCAGGCCCAGTTCGTTGATGCGCAACAGCAGCTCGCGCGCGGTGCGCAGGCCGTCGTTGATCTTGAAGCTGTTGTCCATGTGCGGGTCGTTGATGAGACCCTTCCAGCCCACCGTCGTGCGCGGCTTTTCGAAGTACACGCGCATCACGATTTCGAGTTCGCCGGCGAAGCGTTTGCGCTGCTCGATCAGACGCCCCGCGTATTCCATCGCTGCCTTGGTATCGTGAATCGAACACGGTCCGATGATCACGATCAAACGGTCTTCCATGCCGTGCAGAATGCGATGCATCGCGGTGCGCGAGTTGTAGATCACGTCGGACACCGTTTCGTCGCAAGCGAATTCGCGGATCAGGTGAGCGGGCGGTGTGAGTTCTTTCAATTCGCGGATGCGGACATCGTCGGTGTTGTGCGGGGGCATGTTGTTCTCCAATCGGTTCGTAGCGTGTTCGCGCGGGCAATCAGGGTTGCGATGAAGCAGCGATGCCAGAGCGGACGACCATCAAAATTAAAGTTTCAAAGGCATGAGGCGAAAAAAAACCGCCAGGCTAGCTGGCGGTTTTTCGGGAATTCTCGGTGTCCTGCGTGCACTAACACCCCTCTCGATCCGCCAGCGGTCTGAGATGCCAAAAAAAGTAAAAATAAAACTTGGCGGACATGACGAATGAGGTCGCAGGTCAAAAAGGGTGAGTGACTTTATAACCCGGGCAGGCGGTGCTTGCAAGCCGCGGGGTGCAAAAATGCGGAAAATCCGCATACTTCGCGCAATACGTGCACGAAGTATGCATTTTCAGCCGAATCAGGCCGTGCCGCCGACCGTCATTCTGTCGATCCGCAGCGTGGGTTGGCCGACGCCCACCGGCACGCTCTGGCCTTCCTTGCCGCACACGCCAACGCCCGAATCGAGCTTCATGTCGTTGCCGATCATGCTGACGTACTTGAGCGATTCCGGGCCGCTGCCGATCAGCGTCGCGCCCTTCACCGGGTACGTGACCTTGCCGTTTTCGATCATGTACGCCTCGGAGGCGGAGAACACGAATTTGCCGTTGGTGATGTCGACCTGGCCGCCGCCGAAGTTCACCGCATACAGCCCGTTTTTCACGGAAGCGATGATTTCCTGCGGATCCTTGTCGCCGTTGAGCATGTATGTGTTGGTCATGCGCGGCATGGGCAGCGCCGCATACGACTCACGGCGCGCGTTGCCCGTGACCGGCATCTTCATCAGACGCGCGTTCAGCGTGTCCTGGATGTAGCCCTTCAGAATGCCGTCTTCGATCAGCGTGGTGCACTGGGTCGGATTGCCTTCGTCGTCGATATTGAGCGAGCCGCGGCGGTTCGGCAGCGTGCCGTCGTCGACCACCGTGACGCCCTTGGCGGCGACCTGCTCGCCGATTCGCCCGGCGAATGCCGACGAACCCTTGCGGTTGAAGTCGCCTTCCAGGCCGTGGCCGATCGCTTCGTGCAGCAGCACGCCGGGCCAGCCCGGTCCGAGCACGACGGTCATCGCGCCGGCCGGAGCGGGGCGCGCGTCGAGGTTCACCAGCGCCGCATGGACGGCGTCGTCGACATAGCCTGACAGCACTTCGTCCGTGAAATAGGCGTAATCGAAGCGGCCACCGCCGCCGCCGCTGCCGATTTCGCGGCGGCCGTTCTGCTCGGCAATCACCGTGACCGAGACACGCACCAGCGGACGAATATCCGCCGCGAAACCGCCGTCGCTGCGCGCGACCAACACCACGTCGTATTCGCCGGCGAGGCCGGCCATGACCTGCTGGATGCGCGGATCGCGGCCGCGCGCCATCTGTTCGATACGTTCGAGCAGCTTGACCTTGGCCGTCGCGTCGAGCGAATGCAGCGGATCGGCCGGCAGGTACAGATCGCGCCCGGCGATGCCGGTCAGCGACGACGCCACCTTGATCTTCTGCTTGCCGCCGCCTGCCTTGGCGATCGAGCGGGTGGCGAGCGCCGCCTGGCGGATCGCTTCGGGCGACAGGTCGTCCGAATAGGCGAAAGCCGTGCGGTCGCCCGACACGGCGCGCACGCCGACACCCTGGTCGATGCTGAAGCTGCCGGACTTCACGATGCCTTCTTCGAGACTCCACGCTTCGCTGCGCGTGTACTGGAAATACAGGTCCGCGTAGTCGATCTTGTGCGTGAAGATTTCGGCGAGCGTGCGGGTGAGCAGGGATTCGTCGAGACCGTAGGGCGTCAGGAGGATGTCCTTGGCGGTGGCGAGATTACGGATACCGGGTTCGATGATGTTCATGCGAAGTATGTTCTGCTCGATACGAAGGATTCGGTTAGCGCCTCTGTCACACACTATGTGAGTAGGAGACGCCGCAGTTTCAATGTCACGCGGATGGATTTATCAACTGGGTCAGAGGAGTCAACTGAGCACACGATGACGCCAGGCGGGCAGACTCTGTCGCACTTCGTCGATGCGCGCACGCTCGAGATTGCCGGCGACCACGCCTGCGCCTTCGTCGCGCACCGCGACGATTTCGCCCCACGGGTCGATCAGCATGCTGTGGCCCCACGTCCGGCGGCCGTTTTCATGTTTGCCGCCTTGCGCCGCGGCCAGCACGTAACACTGGTTTTCGACCGCCCGGGCGCGCAGCAGCATCTCCCAATGCGCGCGGCCGGTCGTGTAAGTGAACGCCGACGGCACCACGATCAGCGCGCAGTCGCCCATGCGCCGGTACAGCTCCGGAAAGCGCAGATCGTAGCAGACCGACAGGCCGACGCGGCCGAACGGCGCCTCGAAGGTGCGGACCTCGCCGCCGGGGCAGATAGTGCGTGCCTCGTCGAACGATTCCTCGCCCTTTTCGAAGTTGAACAGGTGGATCTTGTCGTAGCGCGCGGCCTCTTTGCCTTGCGGGTCGAACACCAGCGTGGTGTTCAGCACGCGCGAGGCTTCGGGCGACATCAACGGCAGCGTGCCGCCGATCACCCAGATCTGGTGGCGGCGCGCGGCGTCGGCGAGAAAGCGCTGGATCGGACCGTCCTGATAGGGTTCGCGCACGGCGAGTTTGTCCGTATCCTTGAAGCCCATGAAGCAGAAGTATTCAGGCAGCAGGACGAGTTGCGCGCCGTCGGCGGCGGCTTCGGCAATCAGGCGCCCGGCTTCGGCGAGATTGCGCTCGCGATCCGGTGTGCTCACCATTTGCAGCGCAGCGACAGGGAATGCGCTTTCCAGGGAACCGCTGGAGACGGTTGACGAGACGTGTGTTTCGCTCATGAGCGTTTCGAAAAACTCCCGGCAAGGCGGCGGCGCGAATGGCTTGCGCCGCATACGTCGTTCAAGGCTGGCTCGGGCCGCCGGTGCGGCACGGCGCCTGTCTGACCAAACAAAGGGCCGGATGCAGGCTCAGTGCGCGTCCACGGTCGAAGCCGGAGCGTCCATCTTACCGCGATCGCTCTTCACCCGCTCAACGTGCGGTTTCGACCACGAACCGGTGATCGCGTAATCCCGCGCGAACGCGTGCGAGACCGTCTGGCTGAAGGCCACATCGGCCACCAGCGCGCCCAGCCCGAGCAGCGGATTGATGACCGCCGCGGCAATCACACCGGCGCCGGCGCTGACCGTCGGCACGATCCGCACGTGCAGGTCCTGGGTTTCTTGAGCGAGATCGACCGAGCCTTTCATCTCGGCGCGCGCCGGTGCGGTCACCATCTCGAAGTTCTCGGTGCGGCCAATGCCGTTGTGAACCTGCGCGGTGCCGGTGACATGATCGAACGGCAGGCCTTCGCCGATCACGTCGTGGAAATTCATGGTGGCGAAGCGCGCGAGGCTTTGCAGGCTGAGCACTCCCAGCAGCTTGGCGACGCCCGGATCGACCTTGAGAATCTCGCCGTGACGCAGATCGACGGCCAGATTGCCGTTAAAGGTCGGATAGTCGATCTTGGTCGGGCCGCCTTGCCACACCACCTTGCCCGAGAGCGAACCGCTGCCCGCCTTGAGCGTGCGCGGCTGGCCGAAGCGCTCCAGCAGCGCGCCGGCGTCCTTGATATCGAGCTTGAAATCGAACACGGTGCGGCGCGGCGTGGCTTCGTCGGCGCTGTTGCCGAGGCCGGTCGAGGTGCGCCAGTTCGCGGTGGCGGTCAGCGTAGCCGCGGGGTTGGTGATGTCGAGCTTGTCGAGTTGCCAGACCGGCACGCCGTCTTCGTCGAAGTTGTGCGCGTCGACTTCGAGGCGGCCAATGTTGCGGTCGCGCACGATCAACTCGTTGACCACCAGATCGATGGTCGGCATGTTCTGCGCCGGCGCCGAGATTGCCTGGCCGAGCACGTCCTTGTCGGTCGCTGACGGAATCACCACGCGGGCAAAGCGCGCCTGCAGCGTGCCCGGCGACTCTTTCGTCGCGCCCGGCAGCCATGACACATGGCCCGACACCTGGTTCGAGGCGATGTTCGCCTGCCATGTGCGGTCCGTATGCGATGCGCCGACGATCACGCTGTCCCAGTGCCGTTTGAGCAGCGTCAGCGTGTCGATGTGCAACGCGAAGCGGCTCGGCAGGAATTGCGCGACGGTCGGGTTCTGCACAGCCGGCGTCACGGCGGCGGCCGCTTCTTTACTGCGTATTTGCGTGATCAGCGCGCGCCACGCGTCCGCGTCGAATTCGTCCAGGTCGACGGCGGCGATTACCCCTTCGGACGGCAGGTCGGCGGGCTTGTTTACGCCGATTGCGCCGCGCACGACCGTCGGCGTCGTTTTCGGCTGATAGCGCAGCAGATAGGTGGCGGCGACCGGGCCGAAGGTGAGATCGGCGCGCTCGATTCCCGCTTCGCCCGGTGCCGCGGACGGGCTGACGGCGAAACGCAGCGGCATCGGCGTGCCGACCGGCTTGTTGAAAGGCGCGGGGAAGTCGAGCGCGAGGCCGGTCAGATCGGAGTGCGCCTTCACTTCGGGCAGCTGTCCTTTGGCGCCGCGCACGTTGAGCGCGTAGGGCGCGCTGCCGCTCATGTGCGTCAGCACCTGCGCGGCCGGGCCATGCAGGTTGAGGCCGCGTGCGGCGTCGACGGCGATATGGCCGCCGAGGTCGAGCTCATAGGTGCCGTCCTTCTGCAATCCGCCGTTCGCATGCACGTCGCCGCCGAGGAATTGCCCGGAGAGCCGGTCGACCTGCGCCGTGTGCTCGGTGAAATGCACCTTGCCCTTCAGTTGCGACAGCGGCGGCACGTTCTCGACGCTCAGGCGATTGTTCTGGAAGCCGACCGCGCCTTCCACGGCGATGTGCGGCTTCGGCGTACGCGGCACCGTCAGCTGAAGGGCGAGCGACGCCGGCCCTTCGGCGCGCACTTTCTCGGTTTCATGCTTCGCCATGATGCCGAGCGAGCTGGCGTTCACGTAGTCGAGCATGTCGGCGAGCGGCCCGTGGCCATCGCCCTTGATGACGAGGCTCGACGCCTTGGTGCCGAGGTCCTCGATCCTGCCGTTGACGCCGATCAGCGCGACCTGCTTGTAATGCGCCCGGTCGATGTCGAAGCGCAGCACGTTCTGCTTGAGCTCGAACACGCCGTCGATGCCGTCGAGCGCGGGCCACACGTTCGGCGTGCCGTTCCTCATCTTGCGCGGCGGGAATGGCGTCGGATCGAACTTGCCGCCCTTGAACGGCGCAACGATATGGAACTGCCCGGCGCTCGGATCGCGCGAGTAGGGAAATTTGGTGAGATCGCCGTGAATCTCGATGGTCGCGCCGTGCGACATGCCGGCCTGCAAGCCGTGGCCGAGATAGATGCGCAGCTTTTCGCTGATGCTGGTCGGCAAGTAGCGGACGATGCGCGACACCTGCGCGCGCTGGAAGTCGGCTTTCAGATCGAGCGAGCCGCGTCCGTGGCCGGGGTTGCTGTAGTCGGCGGAGGCGGTGGCCGCGGCGTCGGCGTTCGAGACGCCGAAATCGGCCAGCTTCACGGTGAAGGCCGGGCGGTTCTCGCCCGGCGCTTTCGGCGCAATGGTCCAATCGGCGCGGCCATGCAGATGGTCGAGCTTCAGGCGCGGGTCGTCGAACACGCCCGGCAGCGTAATGGCGACGTTGGAGGTGTTGAGCAGGGCGGTGCCGTGGGTCTCGTCGGCATCCACGCTGCCCCACAGATTCTCGATGCCGGGAATGCCAGCGCGCGGGTGATTCAGTGGTGTGAGCCCCGGCGGCGGTTCCTGAGCGGCGATGCTGATACCCTGCAGGTCGCCCTTGAAGCGATAGCGTTCGATCGGCTCGGCGCCGCTCGGGCGGCGGTCGCTGCCTGCTTCGCCGGACTCGGGTTTGCCGCGTTCGACTTCGATCACATAATTGGCGACCAGACCGCGCGGATTGAAGCGCACCAGACTGTTCAGGAGGCGCAGCGGCAGCGGCAACGCGCGGCTGAATTCGGCGAGGATGCCGAGATCGACACGATCGCCGCTCACGCTGACGAGCTGCCCGTGTTGCTGCGAGGCGGTCCGGTAGCGGCTATTGAGCGTGGTGAACGCGAGTGTGCGGGTGAGCGGCGTGCCGTCGTCGAGCGGCGGCTGGCCGAGTTCGGCGTGCAGATTGGTCAGTTGCAGTCTGTAGTCGCCCTGGTCGGCTTCGAGGCGCCACGAGAAATTGGCGATCGGCACCAGCAGCTTCGGCTGGGTCGGACGCACCCGCATGGCGACGTCGGTGCCGGCAAGTTGCCCGCCCGCCGACTTCATGCGCCCGTCGGCGAAGTCGATCCAGATGGCGTTGTCGATACGGCCGGCAAACGTCTCGATCGGGAAATTGACGTAGCGCGCGAGCGTCGGCAGATCGACCGGGCCGGTCGAGACGTACACCTGGCCGGTCCAGTTGATCGGCTTGCCGATCGCGGAGAGCCGCGCGTGTTTGAAGTGCGTGCGGAAATCGATCGGGCCGTGCAGGACCTGGCCGTCGGCGGGCGCCTGCAGCGCAAGGCGGTGATCGTAGCCGTCGTTCAGAATCGCGATGCGGATGTCGCGCAGCGCCAACTCCGGCGCGTCATGCTGCGCATCGCGCCAGCGCAGCGCGCCGCCGCGCACCACGATCGCCTGCTGACGCAGTAGCCAGGTGGACAAGGTGTCGTTGCCGCTGTGGCGAGTCGGCACCGGCACGCCCGCCACCGAAAGCACGCCGTCGCTGCTGCGCGACACCAGCACGTCCGGCTGATCGACGATCAGGCTGGACAGCGCGGGATGAAACTGCCAGAGCGACTTCCACGAGAGCGCGGCGGTGGCGTGCGGGATGGTCAGCGCGGCTTTGCCGTCGTGGTCGCGGATTACGAGGTCGGTGACGTCGAGACCCGGCTGGAAGCCGCTCCAATGCGGCGCGAGCTTGCCGATGGTGAACTGCGTGTGCAGCTTTTCGGAGATGGCGGCTTCGATGCGCGGCCGGAACGAATCGATCCGCGGCAGGACCACGTAGCGCAAGCCGAGAAACAGACCCGTCGCAATGAAGTACAGGACGAGCGCGAGCGCGAGGACCACGTGCAAGGTCCGACGCAGCACGATGTGGTCGCGTCCGCTCACAGGCCGGACCTGCGCAGTTTCGTGCTGGTCGGCGGATTCGTTTCGCTCGGACATGCTGCGGCGGGAGGGCGTATGGTAGTTTTGCGAATTAACGACGAAATGTAACACACGGGAAAGCGTAGGCGGACCTCCTGCAAACCCTGTCTGCATGCCGTCTCGCGACTTGCGCGAGGCTGCCGCACCCCTGTGCTACTGCGAACTGAACCACGCTGATCAAGCAACGAGCGAGCCAGACCCTTGATGACTGACGCCACTCTCCTGAGTTCCAACTATTCACACTACGCGGCGCGCGCTGCGGCGGCCCGTCCGCAACTCGTGGCGCACGTGGCGGCGCTGGCGTCCGGGCCGCTCACGCGCGAGCGTATCGACGCGCGTTTCGACGCCTTGTGCGCCGAGTCGGCCGGCGCGGCCGATGCGCCATTGAGTGAAGATGCACTTAAACGGGCCTTGCGCCAACTGCGCACCGAGGTTTTTTGCGCCGTGATGGAGCGTGATCTGGCGGGTGAGGCGGATGTTGCCGAAGTCACCGGCGCGATGACGGACCTGGCGGAGACGACGATCCAGCGCGCGCTTGCGGTCCTGTCCGCCGAACTCGAAGCGCTGTATGGCGAGCCGCGCAACCCGCAAGGCGAACGGCTCTCGCTTGGCGTGGTGGGGATGGGCAAGCTTGGCGGGCGCGAGCTGAACGTGTCGTCCGATATCGACTTGATCTTCATTTATGAAGAGGACGGTGAGACCGCTGGCGGCCAGCGTTCGCCGATCGCCACGCAGGACTTTTTCACGCGCCTCGGCAAGCGCCTGATCGGCGCCCTCGCCGAAGTGACCGGCGACGGCTACGTGTTCCGTGTCGATATGCGGCTGCGGCCGAACGGCGACTCGGGACCGCTCGTGTGCAGTCTCGGCATGCTCGAAGAGTATTTCTACGTGCAAGGCCGCGAGTGGGAGCGCTATGCGTGGATTAAGGGGCGTCTCGTGTCCGAAGCCGCGAGCGATGCCGCGCAACGGCTGCAGAAGCAGCTCGATGCGATCGTCATGCCGTTCGTCTACCGCCGCTATCTCGACTTCGGCGTGATCAGCGCGATTCGCGCACTCCATCTGCAGATTCGCCAGGAGGCGCAGCGGCGTGCGTCGATGCGTCCCGACAAGGCGGACGACATCAAGCTCGGGCGGGGCGGCATCCGCGAAATCGAATTCAGCGCGCAGGTGTTCCAGTTGATCCGTGGCGGCCAGGATGCGGGCTTCCGTGTGCGGCCGACGCTTGCCGTGCTGCGTCACGCGGCCACGCATGGGCTGATCGACACGTCGGTTTGCGTGAAGCTGTCGCAGGCGTATCGCTTCCTGCGCGAACTCGAGCATCGGCTGCAATACCGCAACGATGCGCAGACCCATGCGATGCCGGTCGATCGCGAGGAACGCGCGGCGCTCGCTCATGCGATGGGTTGCGACGACTACGCCGCGCTGATGGCCAAGCTCGACGCGCATCGCGAATTCGTCGAACAGCAGTTCGATCAGATTTTCGCCGACAAGGTGAGCGGCCGCGACGGCTGTGGCGCACCCGAAGACGGCGCCGGCGTGTGGGTGTGGAGCAGCGCGCTCGCCGACGACAGCGCCGACGAAGCCCTGCAGGCGCGCCTGATCGAACTCGGCGTGGCCGAACCGGGCGAACTGCTCGCGCGGCTGCGCGCGGTGTGGCAGTCGTCGCGTTATGCGGGGCTGGCCGAGCGCAGCCGGCAACGTTTCGACATCGTCGCGCAACGGGCGCTCGAAGCCGCGCGCACGCTGGAGCCCGCCGAGCGGCGCGGCGATACGGTGGCGCGGTTCTTCGACCTGCTCGAAGCGGTGAGCCGGCGCGGCGCGTATCTCGCGCTGCTGACCGAATATCCGCAGGCGCTGCATCGCGTGCTGTCGGTGCTCGGCGGGTCGCGCTGGGCGGCCGGCTACCTGATCCGCCATCCGCAATTGCTCGACGAATTGCTGGACGACGAAGCGATCAACAGTCCGTTCGACTGGCCCGAGTTCAAGCGCACGCTGCGCCTGCGCCTTGCCGCGGCGGACGGCGTCGAGCAGCAGATGGATCTGTTGCGCCATGCCCACCAGGCCGAGGTGTTTCGCATTCTGCTAATCGATCTGGCCGGCAAGCTGAGCGTCGAACATGTGAGCGACCGGCTGTCCGAACTCGCCGATGCCGTGCTCGACGTCACGCTCGAGGCCGTCTGGAACCAGCTGCCGAAACGCCACCGCGACGTGCCGCGTTTCGCGGTGATCGCGTACGGCAAGCTAGGCGGCAAGGAACTGGGCTACGCGTCCGATCTCGACGTGATCTTCCTCTACGACGACCCCGACGACGCCGCAGCCGACGTCTACTCCACCTACACCCGCCGCCTGATCACCTGGCTCACGACGGCAACCGGCGCCGGCACCCTGTTCGACGTCGACTTGCGTCTGCGGCCGAACGGCGAATCGGGCCTGCTCGTCACCGATCTGGACGCGTTCCGCCGTTACCAGTTGCGCGAGGGCGACGCAGCGAATACGGCGTGGGTATGGGAGCACCAGGCATTGAGCCGCGCGCGTTACTGCGCGGGCGACGCTGAGATCGGCGCGAAGTTCGAAGCCATCCGCGAACAGGTGCTGACCACGCCGCGCGAAGCGGCGCCGCTGATGAAGGAAATTGTGGAGATGCGTGCGCGCGTCGAAGCGGGGCATCCGAACCATACGGCGCTGTTCGACCTGAAGCACGATAGCGGCGGGATGGTGGATATCGAGTTCACCGTGCAGTACTGGGTGTTGTTGCACGCGGCGAGCGATCCCGAGTTGATCCGCAATACCGGCAACATCGCGTTGCTGCGGGAAGTGTCGCGCTTCGGCCTGATGAGCGAGGCGGAAGCGGAGACGGTCGGCGCGGCGTACCGAACGTACCGCAAGTTGCAGCACCAGTTGCGGCTGGATGGGATGGAGAAGGCGCGGGTCGAGCCGGCGCTGGTGGCTAGGGAGCGTGAAGCGGTGCTGGGGCTGTGGAAGCGTGTGTTTGGTTGAACGCGCGCGAGGGTTTCTCAAGCGGGGCCTGCCTGGCGGCGCTTCGAGCGGCGGCGTGAGCGACGTCGCGGCCTTCACTTTGCCAAGCGGGCGACGCGCCCAGCGATTCACCCTTAGCCGTCGTTCGTCGCCGCCAGTGCTCCGATCGCGAGTCGCGGATGGCGAGGGCATCCCCAGCCGACGAACAACTACGCCGCCAGCATTTCCTTCGCATGCTTGCGCGTGGTCGGTGTGATCTCCAGGCCGCCGAGCATGCGCGCGACTTCCTCGACGCGACTCGCCTTGTCGAGCGAGGTCACGCTGCTGACCGTGCCACCTTTGCCGTTGCCCGCTTTCGCCACCTGGAAATGATGGTCGCCGCGCGCGGCAACTTGCGGCAAGTGCGTCACGCACAGCACCTGGCGCTGTTGGCCAAGCTGATGCAAAAGCCGCCCGACCACTTCGGCGACGCCGCCGCCGATGCCCGTGTCCACTTCATCGAAGATCAGCGTGGGTGTCGGGCTGGCGGCGCTGGCGATCACGGCGAGCGCGAGGCTGATCCGCGCCAGTTCGCCGCCTGAGGCGACCTTGGCAAGCGGCCGCAGCGGCACGCCGGCATGACCGGCGACGCGGAACTCGACCTGTTCGAGCCCGTGCGCGCCGCCTTCGGGCAGCGGCACCAGCGCGACTTCGAAGCTGCCGCCTTTCATCGACAGTTCCTGCATGCCGGTGGTGACCGCCGCGCCCAACGCCTTGCCGGCCTTGGCGCGCGCCTTCGAGAGTTTCTTCGCCTCGGTCAGGAAGTCTTCCCTGGCTTTGGCTTCGGCGGCGTGCAGGCTGTCGAGGTCGGCGGCCGCGTCGAGCGCGGCCAGTTGCGCGCGACGCGCCTCGTGTTCCTCAGGCAGTGTTTCCGGCTGCAGACGGAACTTGCGCGCGGCCGAATGCAACGCGTCGAGACGCTTCTCGACCTGCGCCAGCCGATCCGGATCGAGTTCGAGCTTTTGCGCGTAATGACTCAGCGAATAAGCCGCTTCCTGCAGCTGGATTTCGGCCGGCTCGAGCGCGGCCAGCACGTCGTTCAAGGCCGGATCGATCTCCGCCAGATCACGCACCTTCGAGACGATCGAGGAAAGATGCGTGATCATGGCCTCGTCCGATTCGGACAGCGCGCCGAGCGCGCCTTGCACGCCGTCGATGAGATTGGCGGAGTGCGACAGCCGCCGATGCTCGGCGTTCACTTCTTCCCACTCACCGGGTTGCGGCGCGAGCTTGTCCAGTTCGGTGAGCTGCCAGGCGAGGCGCTCGCGTTCCAGTTGCAGTTCACGGTCACGCGTTTGCGCGTGCTCGACCGCCTGAACCTTCTCGCGCCACATGCGCCATGCTCGCGTAACGGTCGCGGCAGTGTCGGACAGGCCGGCGTGTGTGTCGAACAGTTCGCGTTGCGCGTCGGGGCGCATCAGCAACTGGTGTGCATGCTGGCCATGAATATCCACCAGCATTTCGCCGACCTCGCGCAACTGCGCGAGCGTCGCCGCGGTGCCGTTGATGAAGGCCCGCGAGCGGCCGTTCGCATCCACCACGCGCCGCAGCATCACCGTGCCGTCGTGATGGCCGTCGTCGCCGGTCGTGCCGAGCGCCTGCTCGTCGAGCCATTGCTCGACCTGCGCGTGCGTCTCGAACTCCGCGGTGATGTCGGCGCGGCTTTCGCCGGCGCGCACGACGTTCGCATCGGCGCGGGCGCCGAGCGCGAGCGCCAGCGCGTCGATCAGGATCGACTTGCCGGCGCCGGTTTCGCCGGAGAAAACAGTAAAGCCGCTGTCGAATTCGAGATCGAGCGCGGCGACGATGACGAAGTCGCGTATCGAGAGGTGGCGAAGCATGGAGGTCGTCTGGTGAGCGTGATAGTCGGGTTTCGGCAGCGGCGGCGTTCGCGTTCCGGTGTCCTTGCCGCTCAGGGCTTGGGATCTTCTTCGTGCGACGGGTATTCGTTCCAGTGCAGCTTCTTGCGCAGCGTGGCGAAGTAGCTGTAGCCGACGGGATGCAGCATCGGCACCGTATGACGCGAGCGGCGCACTTCGATCGTGTCGCTCAGTTCGAGCGAGGTGAACGACTGCATGTCGAAATTGACGTTCACTTCGCGCCCCGAGACGATCTGGATGCTCACCTTGGAGTCGTCCGGCAGCACGATCGGCCGGTTCGAGAGCGCGTGCGGCGCGATCGGCACCAACACGATGCCTTGCAATTGCGGATGCAGAATCGGCCCTTGCGACGACAGCGCGTAAGCGGTCGAGCCGGTGGGCGTGGCCACGATCAGGCCGTCCGAGCGCTGGTTGTACATGAAGCGGCCGTCCACCGAGACATGCAGTTCCGCCATGCCCGAGAAGCCGCTGCGGTTGACCACCACGTCGTTGAAGGCCAGCGCGTGATAGATCGGATTGCCGCCACGCATGATGCGCGCTTCGAGCAGCACACGTTCTTCGCGCTCGAAGTTGCCCGACAGCATTTGCGGCACGATCTCGCGCATGTCGGAGATCGGAATGTCGGTAATGAAGCCGAGCCGCCCGTGGTTGATGCCGATCAGCGGCGTGCGGTACGGCGCAAGCTGGCGGCCGATGCCGAGCATGGTGCCGTCGCCGCCTAGCACCACCGCAACGTCGGCGCGCGCGCCGATCTCGGCGGGATGCAGCGCCGGATAGTCGGTGACGCCGATCTCGGCGGCGGTGTCGGCTTCGAACACGACCTCGAAGCCGCGCTTCGCGATGCACGAGGCGAGCGTGGTCAAGGGCTCGGCGATGCCCGGCGTATTGTTGCGCCCGACGAGCGCGACGGTCTTGAACTGGCTGGTCACTTGCATGCCGGCATTACACCATAGGTAGGGCCTGAAAAGAACCGCAGACAGACCCGGTAGCGGGCCGGCATGCGCGGGCCGTCAGCGCATCTCGCGATTGTCGTTAGAATGGTGAAGCCTTGATGACATGTGCGCCGGTTAAAGTGCGGCGGGGTGCCGGCAGCGGGGCCGCCCAGAAGGTGGCCCGCAAGGTGGTCCGCAAAGCGTCGGGCGGAACGCCGGCTAGCAGGCCGGACCGAAGGCAATGCGCTGCGCTGGCAACAGGCGGCGCGTTCGTCAGGGATGGGCGCCCCTAGCGCTCGCGGTTGTCGTGCCATTGAGCTAAAATTTTCCGTCATGCTAGATCCTCGCGCACAAACCCTCCTCAAAACGCTGATCGAGCGTTACATCGCCGAAGGTCAGCCGGTCGGCTCGCGCACGTTGTCGCGCTATTCGGGCCTCGAACTGAGTCCCGCAACGATCCGCAACGTGATGTCCGACCTCGAGGACCTGGGGCTCGTGATCAGTCCGCATACTTCGGCGGGCCGCATTCCCACGCCTCGCGGCTACCGCCTGTTCGTGGACACCATGCTGACGGTGGAGTCCGCCGCAGACGAAGAGGCCGTGACGCGTACTGTCAAGACTACGCTGCAGGCGGGCGAACCGCAGAAAATCGTTGCGGCGGCGGCCAGCGTGCTCTCCAATTTGTCGCAGTTCGCCGGCGTGGTGCTCACGCCGCGGCGCAGCCATGTGTTCAAGCAGATCGAGTTCATGCGTTTGTCCGACAAGCGCATTCTGCTGATCATCGTCACGCCGGAAGGGGACGTGCAGAACCGCATCATGGCTACCCAGCGCGATTTCTCGCCGTCGCAACTGGTCGAGGCGTCCAACTACATCAACGCGCACTTCGCGGGCCTTTCGTTCGACGACGTGCGCCGCCGCCTGCGCGAAGAAATCGACGAGTTGCGCGGCGACATGACTACGTTGATGCATGCCGCCGTCACCGCCAGCACGGACGAATCCGACACGGGCGAGACCGTGCTGATTTCCGGCGAGCGCAACCTGCTCGAAGTCGCCGACCTTTCGTCGGACATGGCGCGCTTGCGCAAGTTGTTCGATGTGTTCGACCAAAAGACTAGTCTCCTTCAATTGCTCGACGTGTCGAGTCACGCGGCGGGCGTGCAGATTTTCATCGGCGGCGAGTCGAATCTCGTGCCGATCGAGGAAATGAGCGTGGTCACCGCGCCGTACGAGGTGAACGGCAAGATCGTCGGCACGCTCGGCGTGATCGGGCCGACCCGCATGGCCTACAACCGCGTGATTCCGATTGTGGACATCACCGCGCGCCTGCTTTCCCTGACTCTCAGCCAGCAATAAATAGCTTCGACTCCTGGCCGCGGCGGCACCTGCTGCAAATAATGCGTGACCGCGCGCGGCTTGCCAATTGGCCGAATGGCCAGGGGTGTCCGGCGGACCGGTGCATGAACCGCGCCGCTATAATGAATCCCACCTGAACCGACTCTCCGCCAAAACCGGTTACTTCTGCTGCCTATGCGCTTCGACCTCGAGCGGCCCTCACAGAACGCCACGTCACACCGTGTCGCCGTGCTGCTGATCAATCTCGGCACGCCCGACGCGCCGACGCCGCGTGCGGTCCGCCGCTATCTCGCGCAGTTTCTGTCCGATCCGCGCGTGGTCGAAATTCCGGCGCTGCTCTGGCAGATCATTCTGCGGCTACTGATTTTGCCGGTCCGGGGCCGCGCGTCCGCCAAGAAGTACGCCGCGGTGTGGATGCCCGAAGGCTCGCCACTGCGCGTTCACACAGAGAAGCAGGTGGAGGGCTTGCGCCATCTGTTGCAATTGAACGACTACACGGTGCTGGTCGATTACGCGATGCGCTACGGCACGCCGGGCATTCCGGCCATGCTGAACCAGCTCAAGCTGGCGGGCGCCGAGCGCGTGCTGCTGATGCCCATGTATCCGCAGTATTCGTCGTCGACCACCGCCACCGCTTTCGACGACGCTTTTTCGGCGCTCAAGCGTATGCGCAATCAGCCGGAGGTCCGCACGGTGCGGCAGTACGCCGACCATCCGGCCTACATTGCGGCGCTTGCCGCGCAGGTGCATCACTATTGGCATCAGCACGGCCGGCCGGACTTTGCCGCGGGCGACAAGCTGGTACTGAGTTTCCACGGCGTGCCCAAGCGCACGCTGGATCTCGGCGACCCATACCACGAGCAATGCCAGCAAACCGGCGCACTGTTGATGCAGGCGCTCGAACTGACACAGGTGGAATGCCGCATCACGTTCCAGTCGCGGTTTGGCAAGGCCGAATGGCTGCAGCCGTACACGGCGCCCACGCTGAAAGAACTGGGTGCGGCGGGTGTGCGTCGCGCCGACGTGTTCTGTCCGGGCTTTACAGCCGATTGCCTTGAAACCATCGAGGAAATCGGCATGGAAGTGCGCGACGAATTCCTCCACGCGGGCGGCAAGGATTTCCATCGGATTCCCTGCTTGAACGCCTCGCAGGCATGGATTGCCGCGCTGGGCGAGATCGTCGCGCAGAACCTCCAGGGATGGCCGGTGCAGGCGTTGCCGGTGCCGCATACGACAGGAGCTTGAACAGGCTCATGAATTACACGATTTCAACTGAAGCGGGCGCGAAGCTGCGCATCGACAAATGGCTTTGGGCGGCGCGCTTCTTCAAGACGCGTTCGCTCGCGGCCGACGCCGTCGAAAAAGGCCACGTGCGGATTGGCGGCGCCAGCGTCAAGCCGGCCAAAGACGTGCGGGTCGGCGACCTGGTGGAGATCGAGATCGAACGGATTGTGTGGCAGGTGGAAGTGCTGGGCGTGTGCGACGTGCGCGGCCCGGCGAGCGTCGCGCAAACGCTTTATGCGGAAACCGAAGCGAGCAAGGTGAAGCGGCAGGTCGAACAGGAGCGGCGCAAGACGTATCGCGAGCCGGCGGCCGCGTTGCACGGCCGGCCGACCAAACGCGACAGGCGCACTATCGACAAACTTTCAGGTGGGGGTTGAACAGTTGTTCCATGGTCGCGTGCACACCGCCGTATTCGGTAGTGTGGTCGTTGACAGCCCCGGACATGCAGATGGTCGTGGTGCCCGCAATCAGAACCAATGCGACCACCGAGATTGCAAAGGTCAGTTTCACGGTACTCCCCTCGGGAAGGTTCAGGATAAAGACGGGCGAAGCGGGTGGAAATTGCAATATGTCGGAAAGGTTGACGTCAGATTAGGGTTAACGCGTCTTTTCCGATGCTTAAGTGGAGCATAGGCCACTTGTCGATAGCACTCAATCTCAATCTGATTGCGCAGCAATAATCGTTGTAACCGGGCATTTCCGCCGCGCGTTCGTGGTGCGAAAAGATCCGGGAGAACCGCTTGAAATGGTTGTTCCCGGCCTCATCTGCCGTTTTGATTTGCGGTGACTCGCGCAGTTGTCTGTCGCGATTTTGCAACGCACAAACCGCGCCAGGTTTGATGCGCTGCCTGCCACCGTTGGCTTTTACCTCGCTTTCACCCATTTAACGACTTTCAGCGACATGGAAAACACGCAAGAGAACCCGACGAGCCAGAATCCCACGCCCGCCGACGAAACCGCGCGCCAGGCCGCCGAGGCCGCGGCACCTCAGCAGGAAGCGGCTGCCAACGCCGCGACCGACTCGCCGGTCAACGCCGAGCAAGCGGCCTTGGCCGAAGCTGAAGCGAAGATCGCCGAGTTGCAGGAAAGCTTCCTGCGGGCCAAGGCTGAGACCGAAAACGTCCGCCGCCGCGCTCAGGAAGACGTCGCCAAGGCACACAAGTTTGCAATCGAGAGCTTCGCCGAGCATCTGCTGCCGGTAATCGACAGCCTCGAGGCAGCCGTCGCCCACTCATCCGACGATCTGCAGAAGGTGCGCGAAGGCGTCGAACTCACGCTGCGCCAGCTCACCGGCGCGTTGGAGAAGGGCCGCGTCGTCGCCCTGAATCCGATTGGCGAGAAGTTCGACCCGCACCGCCATCAGGCCATTTCCATGGTGCCGGCCGAGCAGGAGCCGAACACCGTGGTGGCCGTGCTGCAAAAGGGCTTCGTGATCGCCGATCGCGTGCTGCGGCCGGCACTCGTGACCGTCGCGGCACCGAAGTAAGCGCCGGAAGGCTCGGTAAGCCGTTTCGGCCGGCAGGCAGCGCCGCGGCCAGTGTTCTCGTCGGCGCCTCGGTGCTTCGCGTCTTCGCGATGCGCGAGCTCGGCGCCGAGTCATTCGGAGCAGACGATGAATTGGCGTGGTGTTTGCCAGAATCTCGACCGCTTCAACTGTGAGATCTTCAGGAAAGCCGTGCCCGTGAGCCGGGCGCGATTCACGCGCTCGGTCTCGAATGGTTTCACAGCAACGTTGGCGAGCATCGCGAACTGGGCCGGCGCTTCATGCTGCACGGCGTGGCCACGTGGTTTCACTTCCACGTCGGCAGGCAGGCGGCTCGGTTAATGGAACAAATTTGGGCAAAAGTTCGCCCGATTGAAAAAAATTAAAGACCGCATCGCAAAAGAGGTCTTGAAAACGATGCGGACGCACTTATGTTGAGTGCAGGTAGGAATTGAGAGCGGATCGCCTTACCGCCAGCTGGGCAAACAAGGCGCTTCCCGCAGCGATCAAAGTTAGGAGATTAGTAAAAATGGGCAAAATCATCGGCATCGACCTCGGCACGACCAACTCGTGCGTGGCGATCATGGAAGGCAATTCGGTCAAGGTGATCGAGAACTCGGAAGGTGCGCGCACCACGCCGTCGATCATCGCTTACATGGAAGACGGCGAGATCCTCGTCGGCGCGCCTGCGAAGCGTCAGTCGGTCACCAACCCGAAGAACACGCTGTACGCAGTCAAGCGCCTGATCGGCCGCCGCTTCGAAGAAAAAGAAGTGCAGAAAGACATCGGCCTGATGCCGTACAAGATCATGAAAGCCGATAACGGCGACGCATGGGTCGAAGTGCGCGATCAGAAGCTCGCTCCGCCGCAAATCTCCGCGGAAGTGCTGCGCAAGATGAAGAAGACCGCTGAAGACTATCTCGGCGAGCCGGTCACGGAAGCCGTGATCACGGTTCCCGCGTACTTCAACGACAGCCAGCGCCAGGCAACCAAAGATGCAGGCCGCATCGCCGGTCTGGAAGTGAAGCGGATCATCAACGAGCCGACGGCAGCCGCTCTGGCGTTCGGTCTGGACAAGGCCGAAAAGGGCGACCGCAAGATCGCGGTGTATGACCTGGGCGGCGGTACGTTCGACGTGTCGATCATCGAAATCGCGGACGTCGACGGTGAAATGCAGTTCGAAGTGCTCTCCACGAACGGCGATACGTTCCTGGGCGGTGAAGACTTCGACCAGCGCATCATCGATTACATCATTGCCGAGTTCAAGAAAGAACAGGGCGTGGATCTGTCGAAAGATGTGCTCGCGCTGCAACGCCTGAAGGAATCGGCTGAAAAGGCGAAGATCGAACTGTCGTCGAGCCAGCAAACCGAAATCAACCTGCCGTACATCACGGCCGACGCGTCGGGTCCGAAGCACTTGAACCTGAAAATTACGCGTGCGAAGCTGGAAGCGCTGGTTGAAGAGCTGATCGAACGCACCATCGAACCGTGCCGCGTGGCGATCAAGGACGCAGGCGTGAAGGTCGGCGAAATCGACGACGTGATTCTCGTCGGCGGTATGACCCGCATGCCGAAGGTGCAGGAAAAGGTCAAGGAATTCTTCGGCAAGGATCCGCGCCGTGACGTGAACCCGGACGAAGCCGTCGCCGTGGGCGCCGCGATTCAAGGCCAGGTTCTGTCGGGCGACCGCAAGGACGTTCTGCTGCTCGACGTGACCCCGCTGTCGCTCGGCATCGAAACGCTCGGCGGCGTGATGACGAAGATGATCAACAAGAACACCACGATCCCGACCAAGCACGCCCAGGTCTATTCGACGGCCGACGACAATCAGGGCGCCGTGACGATCAAGGTGTTCCAGGGCGAACGCGAAATGGCAGCGGGCAACAAGCTGCTGGGCGAGTTCAACCTGGAAGGCATTCCGCCGGCACCGCGCGGCACGCCGCAGATCGAGGTGAGCTTCGACATCGACGCGAACGGCATTCTGCACGTCGGCGCGAAAGACAAGGCGACCGGCAAGGAAAACCGCATCACGATCAAGGCAAACTCGGGTCTGTCCGAAGCCGAAATCGAGAAGATGGTGAAGGACGCCGAAGCGAACGCGGAAGAAGATCACAAGCTGCGTGAACTGGCCGATGCGCGCAACCAGGGCGACGCGCTGGTCCACAGCACGAAGAAGGCGCTCACCGAATACGGCGACAAGCTGGAAGCTTCTGAGAAGGAAAAGATCGAAGCCGCGCTGAAGGACCTCGAAGAAACGCTGAAGAGCGGTTCGAGCGACAAGGCCGCGATCGAAGCCAAGATCGAAGTGGTGGCCACCGCCTCGCAGAAGATGGGCGAGAAGATGTACGCCGACATGCAGGCTGCGCAGGGTGCCGAAGCAGCGGCAGCGGGCGCGGCAAGCCCGGGTGCAACGGCCGGTGGCGCGAGCCACCAGCAGGACGACGTGGTCGACGCCGAGTTCAAGGAAGTCAAGAAAGACTAAAGCCAGGTCGCCTTTCGACCGTAAAGCCGCACACAGCCTTGTGTGCGGCCCGGCTGCACCGGAGACTGCGCCAGCTTTGTCGAACAGCAGGACAGCAGAAACGTGCAAGAGCGGTTATCACGCCTGGCGAGCCTTTTAGGCTCTCCGGGCACATTTGTTTTATGGAGGGCGTTGTTTTGAGCCGCATTCAGGCGGCATGAAACGACGGCCGGACGAGTCGTGAGACTCCAGCATTCAAGAGGAGCCACCGTGCGCATTGCGCGAGTGGCGTTGAACCGATATGGCGAAACGGGATTACTACGAGGTTCTGGGCGTCGCAAAGAACGCGAGCGACGACGAAATCAAGAAGGCTTATCGCAAGCTGGCGATGAAGCACCACCCCGACCGCAATCCGGGCAACAAGGATGCGGAAGAGCATTTCAAAGAGGTGAAGGAAGCCTATGAAATGCTGTCGGACTCGCAAAAGCGTGCCGCGTACGATCAGTACGGCCACGCGGGCGTCGATCCGAACATGGGCGGTGCCGGGGCGCAAGGCTTCGGCGGGTTTGCCGACGCATTCGGCGATATCTTCGGCGACATCTTCGGCCAGGCGGCCGGTGGTGCCGCACGCGGCGGCGGCCGCGCCGGCCCGCAGGTGTATCGCGGCGCCGATCTGCGCTACAGCATGGAAATCACGCTGGAACAGGCCGCACACGGCTATGACACGCAGATTCGCGTGCCGAGCTGGGTCTCGTGCGAAGTCTGTCACGGTTCGGGCGCCAAGCCCGGCACCAAGCCGGAAACCTGCCCGACCTGTAGCGGTTCGGGTTCGGTGCGCATGTCGCAAGGCTTTTTCAGCATTCAGCAAACCTGCCCGAAGTGCCACGGCACCGGCACCTACATTCCTGAACCGTGCGGCCACTGCCACGGCGCGGGCAAGGTGAAGGAAACCAAGACGCTGGAAGTGAAGATCCCGGCAGGTATCGACGACGGCATGCGTATCCGTTCCGCCGGCAATGGCGAGCCGGGTATCAACGGCGGCCCGTCGGGCGATCTGTACGTCGAGATTCACATCAAGCAGCACTCGGTGTTCGAGCGCGACGGCGACGATCTGCATTGCCAGATGCCGATTCCCTTCACCACCGCGGCGCTCGGCGGCGAAATCGAAGTGCCGACCCTCGCGGGCCGCGCCAGCTTCACCGTGCCGGAAGGCACGCAGTCGGGCAAGACGTTCCGTCTGCGTGGCAAGGGCATCAAGGGGCTGCGTTCGAGCATTGCCGGCGATCTGTACGTGCACGTGCAAGTCGAAACGCCGGTCAAGCTCACCGAGCCGCAACGCGATCTGCTCAAGCAGTTCGAGAAGGCATTGGTCGAGGGTGGCTCGCGGCATAGTCCGCAAAGCAAGAGCTGGTTCGATCGGGTGAAGAGTTTCTTCGATTAATGGCAGTTTGAAGTTGGCGGTAGGTATGACGGCAGATGAGCGCGACGCGGTGTTCGCGTTGCTCGACGATTGCGACGCGACGGCGGCGCGCCGTTCGAGTCGTCTGTACACGGGTTTTGTGCATGAACGGGTGTGTGCGGATGCCGCGCAGCTCGAAGCCGTGTGCGGGACCGTGGTCGCTGAGACGCAGCGAGGCTTGCATGCTGTTGTGCTCGCCGACTATGAGTTCGGCCGGAATCTTCTCGACGGAGAAGTACACCGGTCTCTGAAAACGCAGCGTGGCGATGCCACGCTGCGTTTTTTATTGTTCGAACGTTGCGAGAAGCTTGCTCGCGAAGAGGTCGACACATGGCTCATGGCGCGCGACGAAGGCGCGGCCGAGCCATCAGTGGCGGGTACGGCTAACGTGCGCGCGAGCGTCGACACGGCGCAATTCAATGCGTCGATCGATGCCATTCACTCGGCCCTGCGCGCGGGGGATTCGTATCAGGTCAACTACACGTATCGGCTCGGTTTCGACGTATTCGGCTCGCCGACCGCGCTGTATCGGCGGTTGAGGGCGCGTCAGCCGGTGCCGTATGGCGCGCTGATCGCGTTGCCGGGCGGACAGTGGGTGCTGTCCTGCTCACCGGAGCTCTTCATCGAGAAGCAGGGCGCGATGTTGCGTGCGCGGCCGATGAAAGGCACGGCGCCGCGCTCGGACGACCCGGCGGCGGACCGGCGCGCTGCCGAATTCCTCGGCAACGATCCGAAAAACCGCGCCGAAAACGTGATGATCGTCGACCTGTTGCGCAATGATCTGTCGCGGGTCGCGCAAACAGGCTCGGTCAAAGTGCCGGCGTTGTTTTCGGTCGAGCCGTATGCGTCGGTGTGGCAGATGACCTCGACGGTGCATGCGACGTTGCGACCCGGCACGTCGTTCGCCGGAATATTGCGCGCGTTGTTTCCTTGCGGCTCGATCACCGGCGCGCCGAAGCATCGCACGATGCAGTTGATCGATGAACTCGAGAGCACGCCACGCGGGCTCTATACCGGCGCGATTGGTTGGCTGGATGCGTCTTCATCGGCTGCTGATACTACAGACGCAACCACTCTCGAAGCAAACCAGACCGCCTGTGGCGACTTCTGCTTATCCGTCGCGATCCGCACGCTGACGTTGAGCCGGTCGACACAAACTGGCCAACTGGAAGGCAAGATGGGCGTCGGCGCGGGCATCGTGCTCGACAGCGTCGCCGCCGACGAATATGCGGAGTGCCAATTGAAGGCCAGCTTTCTGACCGGCGCCGAGCCGGGTTTCGAGCTATTCGAGACGATGTATGCGACACGCGAAGAGGGTGTGCGGCATCTATCACGCCATCTCGCACGGCTCTCGTCGAGCGCCGCGACGCTCGGCTTCAAACTCGACGACGCAAACGCCATTAGCGCAGAGATCGCGGCGAAGTGTGCGTCGCTGCCTGCGCACACGCCGCATCGCATGCGGCTTGCGTTGAGCAAAAACGGCACGATACAGATCACTGCCGCGGTATTGACGCCGCTAGCCGAATCGACAGTCGGCGTGCTGCTTGGACCCGATCACGCTTTCCCGGCAACCGACGCCGCCGACACGCTGCTACGCCACAAAACGACGCGCCGCGCCGAATACGATCGCGGCTGGCGCGAAGCCGAAGCGAAGGGCGCATTCGATACGTTGTTCTTCAACGCGCAAGGCGAGTTGACCGAAGGCGGCCGTTCGAATGTGTTGGTGAAGTTGGGTGGGCGCTGGTGGACACCGCCGCTTGTGTCGGGCCTGCTACCCGGCGTGATGCGTGGCGTTCTACTCGAGGACGTGTCGGATTTGCAGGTGACCGAACGTGTGCTGACCCGGACGGATTTGCAAAACGCCGAAGCGCTAATGGTGTGCAATGCGCTGCGAGGTGCAGTACCGGCGCGGATTGTGGCCTGAGAGAGGCGAGAGAGTAAGCCGCTAACGGCAGCAGCAGGAAACGCGGCGCCGGCTCGCCTGTCTGCGCGCTTCAGCCGTGAAGAATATGCCGTAGCCGAGCCATCCAGCCGGTCAGGCGCGCATGCCAGGCGGATTCCCGCACGTCATGAGGTACGGTGGCGTGGTCGCGGATTCCCGCTACATCGATCAGGCAAAATGGGCTCAAGGTGGTCTCTCCCCGGCTCGCGGCCAAGCCGCATTAACAGGAAGACGAAGACAGACAACCAGCTTTGCATACGATATCGGATCGGTCTCAAAACGGGCGCGAAGACGCCCGTTCCGCCGCATTCTCTATCGCTTGAAACTCAGAACGTGTGCTCCGGCCCAGGAAACGAACCGTCCTTCACCGCAGACACGTACGCTTCCACGGCCGCCAGAATACTCGGCTGCCCTTGCATGAAATCCTTCACGAAGCGCGGCCGTTTGCCGGGGAAAATGCCCAGCATGTCGTGCAGCACCAGCACCTGACCCGAACAATCCACGCCCGCGCCGATGCCGATCGTCGGAATGCGCAACTGTTTCGTCACGTCGCTTGCGAGCAGCGTCGGAATCGCTTCCATCACGATCAACTGCGCGCCGGCCTGCTGCACGGCGAGCGAGTCGCGCATCAACTGCGTCGCGCCCGCCTCGGTTTTGCCTTGTACCTTGAAGCCGCCGAACGCATGCACGGATTGCGGCGTCAGACCGACGTGCGCGCATACGGGAATCGAACGTTCCACCAGGAAGCGCACCGTGTCCGCGAGCCATTCGCCGCCTTCGAGCTTCACCATCTGCGCGCCGGCGCGCATCAACTCCACCGAGCTTCTGAAGGCGTCTTCCGGCGTGCCGTAGGTGCCGAACGGCAAGTCGGCCACGATTAGCGCCGCGGGCCGCGCACGCGCCACGCTAGCCGTGTGATACGCGATGTCGGCGAGCGCCACGGGCAGGGTGGTCGTCTGGCCTTGCAGCACGTTGCCGAGCGAGTCGCCGATCAACAGCACGTCGACGCCCGCGCGATCCAGCAGCGCGGCAAAGCTCGCGTCGTAGCAGGTGAGCATGGCGATTTTTTCGCCGGCATCGCGCATTGCCTGCAGTTTAGGCACGGTGATGGCGTTCCGGCTCGCTTCCTGCAAATAGGTCATGGGTCAATCCGTTGAGAAAAGAGAGGTGGCGGCGCCGCTTACAGCGACGTGCCTTTGACAAAGAACTCCTTGCGGCCGCGCATGGTTTCGATGCGTTCGGCGAGCAGCGCAAGGTCCGCGTCTGAGTCGAGCGGATTGAGGTGTTCGGCGTTGACCGTCAGCACGGGCGTGCGGTCGTAGTGATAGAAAAACTCGTTGTACGCGTCGCACAGCGCGTGCAGATACGCGTCGGAAATCTGTAGCTCCATTGGCACCGCGCGTTTCTGGATGCGCGCGAACAGCACCTCGGGACTCGCCTGCAGATAGACCACGAAGTCGGGCGCCGGCGCGTTGACGTCGATCCGCGCGGCAAGCGCGCGATACAACTGCCACTCGTCTTCCTGTAGCGTCAGACGCGCGAAGATGTCGTTCTTCTGCGTCATGAAATCGGCGATCAGCGGCGTGCCCGACAGGTGCGCCGCGCTCACGTCCTGCGCCTGCTGCGCGCGCTGCAAGGCAAAGTGCAGTTGCGTGGGCAACGCGTAACGCGCGGTGTCGCGATAAAAGCGTTCGAGGAAAGGATTGTCCTGCGGCCGTTCGAACAGTTCGTGCATCGACCAGCGCTGCGCGAGGCGGCGTGCGAGCGACGTCTTGCCGACGCCGATCGGCCCTTCGATCGCGAGATAGCCGAACGGAGGCCGCAGTTGCGGCGCCGTGACGGTGAGCGGCGTTGAATTCATTCGCAGCGGCCTTTGGGTGGCGTGCTCTCGGCGGCCAATGCATTGAGCATAGGACACTGGCAAGGCCCCTTCACCTTCTCGATGCGCTGATCGCTCACGCCGCTGAGCAGCGCTTCGGCGCGGCCATGTTGCGGGATGACCAGCGTGGGGTCGATCTCGATGAGCGGCACCAGCGCGAAAGCGCGTTCGATCAAACGTGGATGCGGCACGATCAGATCGGCTTCGTCGATCGATTGATCGCCGAACAGCAGAATGTCCAGATCGAGCGTGCGCGGGGCATTGCGAAACGGCCGCTCGCGGCCGAACTGATGCTCGATCTTGTGGCACAGCGCAAGCAGATGCCGCACGGGGAGCGTCGTATCGATCTTCACGACGCAGTTGAAATAATCGTCACCGCCCGCGTCGATCGGGGCAGTGCGATACAGGCTCGACTTGGCGAGCACGGTGATGGTGTGCTGTTGTGCGAGGCACACCACCGCGTCTTTCAGGGTCTGGCGCGCGTCCCCGAGATTCGCGCCGAGGCCGAGATAAGCAACCGTCATGGCATAACTTCCTGCAACTTTCGTTCGACGGCAACCGCGAACGCTAGGTCAGTCTTCGTGCGGGCCGTCATGGCTCGCGTCGTCGGCTGTGCGTTCGGCTGGCGTACCGCCCTCCAATCCGTCCCCCGGCTTGCGGTTTCTGGCGCCACTGCTGCGCCGCCGTCGTTTTCTGGGGCTGCGGTCCTTCCCGCCTTGCGTGAGCAATGCCTCACGTGCGGCGATGTCTCCTTCAATGAACTCCGTCCACCACGCACCGACCGACTCATCGAGTTCGCCCGATTCGCAGCGCAACAGGAGGAAATCATACCCCGCTCTAAATCTTTGGTGTTCCAGCAGCTTCAGCGCACTTCTTCCGGAGCGTTTTTCGAGGCGCAACTGCAGGCCCCAGATCTCGCGCATATCCGACGAGAAGCGCTTGTGGATCGCGAGTTTCTCCGTTTGCATGTCGAGGACGTCGTCCATCGCGCGATGCAGTGCGGGTACCGGATATTCGCCGTTCGCTTCAAATTTTTGCCAGCGCTGCTGCACGTCGTGCCACAACAAAGTGGCGAACAGGAAGCCCGGCGACACCGGCTTGCCGGCGCGCACGCGGGCATCCGTGTTGTTCAGGGCCAACGTGATGAACTTCTCGCCGATAGGTTGCTCGAGCACCACGTCGAGCAAGGGCAGCAGGCCATGATGCAGGCCTTCCTGGCGCAGCCGTTTCAAACACGCGAGCGCATGCCCCGACAGCATCAGCTTGAGCATCTCGTCGAAGAGACGCGCGGCGGGCACGTTGTTGATCAGATCGGCCATGTTGGCGATCGGCTCACGCGTGCTGTCCTCGATCTCGAAGTCGAGCTTCGCCGCGAAACGCACCACGCGCAGCATGCGCACCGGATCTTCGCGATAACGCGTGGCCGGGTCGCCGATCATGCGCAACAGACGCGCGCGCATGTCGGCCATGCCGTTGTGATAGTCCAGCACGGTTTGCGTGGCCGGATCGTAGTACATCGCGTTGATCGTGAAGTCGCGGCGCGTGGCGTCTTCGTGCTGCTCGCCCCATACGTTGTCGCGCAACACGCGGCCGCTTGCGTCCACCGCGTGCGTGCGGCGGTCGAGCTCGTCGCGTTTCAGGCGACGGGCCGGAGGCGCG
Organism: Paraburkholderia sp. RL17-373-BIF-A; assembly: GCF_046030175.1. Lineage (NCBI taxonomy): Bacteria > Pseudomonadati > Pseudomonadota > Betaproteobacteria > Burkholderiales > Burkholderiaceae > Paraburkholderia > Paraburkholderia sp. RL17-373-BIF-A. The sequence goes on along the minus strand of NZ_JARESO010000006.1, from coordinate 277,475 downwards.
TCTGCCGCGGGCGGATCGACCAGTGCGCGAAACGTCGAGGTCTCGATGATTTCCTGGCCGAACTGCACATGCACGATCTGAAACCGGCGGCCGATGATGCGCGCGCGGCGGAACAGCTTCTGCACCTGCTCGGGCGTGGCGTCGGTGGCGACGTCGAAGTCTTTCGGCTTGATGCCGAGCAGCAGATCGCGCACCGCGCCGCCAACGATGAACGCGCGGTGCCCCGCCTGTTGCAGACCTTCGGTGACGCGAATCGCGTTCCTCGAGATCAGCGCCTGGTCGATGCCGTGCACGTCGTGCGGAATGATGACCGGCACGTCTGGGTCACGCACGGTCTTGACGGGTGCGCGGGCGGGTTTGCGGCGCGCCTTGCTGGCACTTGACGATGCGCGCGCCGGTGCGTTGCCGGTTTCGTCTGCTTCGGCTTCGGCGGGCAGGCTGTCGTCAGCGGGCGCCGAGTCCTGGCCGAATAGCTTGCGGATAAGTTTTTTGATCACGAGGGTTGAAAGAGTTCGAGGATGCGCCAGCCTTTGGCCTGCGCATGGGCGCGCAATGTGTCGTCCGGATTGGTCGCGATCGGGTCCGTGACTTTTTCGAGCAGCGGAATGTCGTTGTGCGAATCGCTATAGAAATAGCTGCGCTCGAAGTCGCTCCACGTCTTGCCGAGCGAGGCGAGCCATGCTTCGGTGCGCACGATCTTGCCTTCCTTATAGCTCGGCGTGCCGGTGGGGCGGCCGGTGTACGGCGAATGCGGCTCGCCGTCGACGGTTTCCGCTTCGCAGGCGATCAGCGTGTCGACGCCGAATGCCTGAGCGATCGGGCGGGTGATGAATTCGTTGGTGGCGGTGACCACGCAACACAGGTCGCCCGCTTCGCGGTGCTGCTTCACCAGCTCCAGCGCGACGGGGAAAATCGCCGGCTTGATGACTTCGTGCATGTACTGCGCGTGGAAGTCGGCCAGCTGCGCGCGCGTGTACTTCGACAGCGGCGTGAGCATGGCGATCAGATAGGCGTGAATGTCGAGCCTGCCGGCTTTGTAGTCGGCGAAAAAGCGGTCGTTTTCACGGGCGAAATTTTCGGCGTCGACCATGCCGTGTTTCACCATGAAGCGGCCCCATTCGTGGTCGCTGTCGGTGGGGATGAGCGTGTGGTCGAGGTCGAAGAGTGCGAGGTTAGCCATGGGGGCCTATTTTACTTGAAGCGGCGGATGACGCGGATGAGGCCGCTGAGGTCGGCACAGCGCGCCGTTCTTCGGCGTCCGGCGAAGCCAGCATGGTACGCAACAGCGGCAGCGTGACCGCGCGTTTCTGTTCGAGCGAGAAGCGGTCGAGCGCGTCGAGCAGCGCCATCAGACTCGGCATGTCGCGGCGAAAATGCGTGAGCAGGTAGGCCGGCACGTCGTCGGCGAGCATGATGCCGCGCTCGCGCGCCGCGTGTTTCAGCACTGCGGCCTTGCCTTCGTCCGGCAGCGGCGCAAGATGGAACACGAGTCCCCAGCCGAGGCGCGTGCGCAGATCCTCGCGCACCGTCATGCCGATGGGCGGCGCGTTGCCCGCGGCGACCAGCGCGCTGGTGGGATGCGCGCGCACTTCGTTGAACAGGTTGAAGACGGCGATCTGCTGCGCGGCCGACAGGCCGTCGCAATCGTCGATTGCATAGAGCGCGACGCGCGGGTCGAAGCTGAAGGCGGCGAGACTGCTCTGCGGGCCGGCGAAACGCGCGTGCCCCGGCGACGCTTCGTGCACGAGCGCCTGCAACAGGTGCGTGCGGCCGCTGCCGGACTCACCCCAGATGTAGAACGTGCGATCGGCGACCGGCCCGGCGGCGAGCGCGTTCTCGAGCTCGCGCAAGCGCGTGACCAGCTCCGCGTTGGCACCGGCGAAGAAATTGTCGAATGTCGATGGCGGCGGGGTGCCGAGATCGAGCGTCAGTTGACGAAGCACAGTAGGTGAATGCCGAAAATGAGGCTTGGGCCGCAAATGGCCCGCAGAACGGGCCGAAATAGTCAAAGAGCAATCAGTTGTTATAAAGCGTGCTCGTCAGATAGCTTTGCCGCAACTCGCGCATGGCGACCGACAGAATCGCGCTGACCGGCAACGCCAGCAATACGCCGAAAAAGCCGAACAACTGCCCGAACGCGAGCAACGCGAAAATCACCGCGAGCGGGTGCAGGCCGATCCGTTCACCGACAAGGCGCGGCGTGAGAAAAAAGCTTTCGAGGATCTGGCCGACACCGTAAATCACCGCCACCGCGCCGAAGCCGTACCAGTCGCCGAATTGCAGCAGCGCCGCGAGCAGCGCCAGCGCGAGGCCGGTGGCAAAACCAATGTACGGGATGAACACCGCGAGCCCCGTGAAAATACCGACCGGCAACGCGATCTCGAAGCGCGCGAGGCTCAGCGCAATCGCATAGTACGCGGCGAGCACTCCCATCACGAGCAACTGGCCGCGCAGGTATTGCGACAGCATCTGGTCCATGTCGTGCGCGAGTTGCAGCGTCTTGTCGAGCCAGCGGCGCGGCACCACGATCTGCACGCGGGCGAGCATGCGGTTCCAGTCGTACAGCAGGTAGAACAGCACGAGCGGCACCATCACCACGTTGCCGACCAGCGTCATCATCACATTGCCGCTCGTGCGGATGGAGGTCCACGCATACAGCGCCACGGTCTGCGCGCTGCCTTCCAGTTGCCCCATCACGAGATCGCGGATGCTGGCGAAATCGAGTGAATCGGCGAGTCCCAGCATGGCGAGCTTGGGTTGCAGCCAGGCGTTCACGTGCGTGAATAGCACGGGGACCTGCTGCCGCAACTGCGGCCCTTCTTTCTGGATGACGGCGAGCACCAGCAGCACCAGCAGCGTCATCAGCAGCGTGAAGAGCAGCATCATCAGCAAGGCGGCGAGACCGCGCGGCACGCGCCGGCGCACCATCCACGTGACGCCCGGTTGCAGAATGTACGCGAGAATCGCGCCGAGCAGAAACGGCGTGAGGACCGGACTCAGCAGCCACAGCAGAATGCCGACGCCCAGCGCGATAGCCAGCCAGATGAAGGCGCGCCGCTGAACCGGCGTCAGAATCGAGGAGTTCTCTTGCAAGGTTGTTTCCCAGGTGTCGTCGCGACCGGATCATTAAGGATGATGCAAATTCCAGCCAGTCGGCCGGCATCGGGTAAAATCGCATTTTACCGACCTTCGAGCTCTTCCCCATGAATCAACCGAAATCCGCCCCGAATTCAACTGATTCGGCCCAAGGTCTGTCGTATCGCGACGCCGGCGTGGACATCGACGCGGGCGACGCCCTTGTCGACGCGATCAAGCCCTTTGCCAAAAAGACGATGCGCGACGGCGTGCTGGGTGGCATCGGCGGGTTCGGCGCGCTGTTCGAAGTGCCGAAGAAGTACAAGGAGCCGGTGCTGGTGTCCGGCACGGACGGCGTCGGCACCAAGCTGCGTCTCGCTTTTCAGCTGAACAAACACGACACCGTCGGCCAGGATCTGGTCGCGATGAGCGTGAACGACATTCTCGTGCAAGGCGCCGAGCCGCTGTTCTTCCTCGACTATTTCGCCTGCGGCAAGCTGGATGTGGGCACGGCGGCAACGGTTGTCAAGGGCATCGCGCATGGCTGCGAACTGTCGGGCTGCGCGCTGATCGGCGGCGAGACGGCGGAAATGCCGGGCATGTACCCGGACGGCGAGTACGATCTGGCCGGTTTCGCGGTCGGTGCGGTGGAAAAGAGCAAGATTATCGACGGCAGCACCATCGCCCCAGGCGACATCGTGCTGGGTCTGGCTTCGAGCGGCATCCATTCGAACGGGTTTTCGCTGGTGCGCAAAATCATCGAGCGCGCGCAGCCTGATCTGAACGCGGATTTCGACGGCCGGTCGCTCGCCGACGCGCTGATGGCGCCCACGCACATTTACGTGAAGCCGCTGCTGGCGCTGATGCAGCAGATCGCTGTCAAGGGCATGGCGCACATCACCGGTGGTGGCCTCGTCGAGAATATTCCGCGCGTGCTGCGTGAAGGCCTGACGGCTGAGTTGGATCATCGCGGCTGGCCGTTGCCGCCGCTGTTCTCGTGGCTGCAAAAGCACGGCGGTGTGGCGGATGCGGAAATGCACCGCGTGTTCAACTGCGGTATCGGCATGGCTGTGATCGTGTCCGCTGCGGATGCTGATGCGGCGATCGGTCTGCTGTCGGCTGCCGGTGAGCAAGTCTGGAAGATCGGCGTGATTCGCGAAAGCGCGGCCGGTGAAGCTCAGACTGTCGTGGTCTAAAGGCTGTTGGGACCCGCGCGGTGTGCGATAGTTGGCGCCGCGCGAGTTCAAAGCTTCACAATTTCAAAGCAACGCTTCAATCGCTTCAAGCACCCGCGCCGTCGCGTGCGGATCGCAGCAATCCACCACTAAGCGCTCTGTCATGCTGCGCAGCCATGTGAGCTGCCGCTTGCATAACTGCCGCGTCGCGAAGACGCCCTTGTCGCGCATGGTCGAATAATCGACGGCGCCATCCAGATACTCCCAGACCTGCCGGTAGCCCACGCAGCGCATGGACGGCATCTCGGGCGATAAATCGCCGCGTTCGCGCAACTTCACCACTTCATCGACGAAACCGCCGGCCAGCATCGCATCGAAGCGCTTCTCGATGCGCGCATGGAGCACGCTGCGCTCGGACGGCTCCAGCGCAATCGGCACGAAGCGCCACGCGGCCGCAGCGTCGTCCTGTCGAGCGGGCTCGGCCAGCAAAGCGGACATGGTCTGTCCGGTCAGCATGAAAACCTCGAGCGCCCGCTGAATCCGTTGCGAATCGTTCGGCGCGAGGCGCGCGGCCGTCACGGGATCGACCGAGGCAAGCCGCGCGTGCAGGGCAGGCCAGCCTTCGCGTGCGGCGTCGGCATCTAGCGTGGCGCGCACGTCTGCGTCGGCGGCGGGCAAATCGTTGAGCCCTTGCGTGAGCGCCTTGTAGTACAGCATGGTGCCGCCGACCAGCAGCGGCAGACGCCCGCGCGCATGGATCTCGCCGGTCAGCCGCAAGGTGTCGGCGCGAAATTGCGCGGCGGAATAGGCGTCGGTCGGATCGACGATATCGATCAGATGATGCGGCGCCACCGCGCGTTCTTCAGCGGTCGGTTTGGCCGTGCCGATATCCATCTCGCGATAGACCAGCGCCGAATCGACACTGATGATTTCCACCGGGCGCCGCGCGGCGAGCGCCAGCGCGGCAGCGGTTTTGCCGGATGCGGTCGGGCCGAGCAGGCACGGAACAACCGTGGCTAGGCGTGAAGTCATGGGCAAGCGGGCGCCCGGTGAAACAGCGTCACGTCACTGACCACGCATGAACAACCGATCGAGATCGGACAGCGTCAACTGATACCACGTGGGACGCCCGTGATTGCATTGATCGGCGCGCTCGGTGGCTTCCATCTGACGCAGCAGCGCGTTCATTTCATCGAGCGTCAGACGCCGGTTCGCGCGCACCGCGTGATGGCAGGCGAGCGTGCCGAGCAACTCGTGTTGACGTTCGGTCAACACGCGCGAGCCGCCGAACGCGTGCAGGTCGGAGAGGACCGCGCGCGCCAGCACCTGCAGATCGGCGTCTTTCAGCAGCGCCGGGACGGCACGGATCGCGAGCGTAGTCGGCGACAGTACGGCGAGGTCGAAGCCGAGCGCGTCGAGCGTGTCGCGCTCTTCTTCCACCGTGCCGATTTCGACCGGGTCGGCCTGCATCGATTGCGGGATCAGCAGCGGTTGCACGGCAATCGTGCGATCGGCCAACGCGTTTTTGAACTGCTCGTACAGAATGCGCTCGTGTGCCGCGTGCATGTCGACGATCACCAGACCGTGCGCGTTCTGCGCCAGCACATAGATGCCGTGGATCTGGCCGAGTGCGAAGCCGAGCGGCTGTTCGTCGACGGCATGAAAAGCGGGAGCCGGGTAGGGCGTGGACGTGTTGTACGGCGATGGCGATTCGGCGGCCGAATCGCGCGCCTCGAAGAGCGTGGCGCCTTCCGCTGTGCCGGCGTTGGTGTCTTTGCGGCCGAAGAGCGCGTCGTAAAACGCGAGCGGTTGCGCGACCGGCAGCGTACCTTGCGTCATGCGCGCCTGGCGCATCCAGGTATTGCCGGGCTGCGACGACGCTCCGAAGCTGCCGCCTGATGCACCACCAAAGCCGCCGCCGGTGCCGCTTGCACCGCTGCCCGCACCAAAGCTGGCACCGCCGACGCCCGCGCCACCCAGCGGCGTTGCGCCAAACGAAGCCGGTCCACCGACGGACGGCTCCAGATGCGCCGCATGCCCGCCCGCCGTCGTTTCCGGCGATGCGCCCGCATGCCGCGCCAGGGCGCGCTGCACGGCGTGAAAGACGAACTGGTGGATCGAGCGCGAATCGCGGAACCGCACTTCGATCTTCGATGGATGCACGTTCACATCGACCGCTTCAGGCGGCAGATCGAGGAACAGCACGTAGGACGGATAGCGCTCGCCATGCAAGACATCTTCATAAGCGGCGCGCACGGCGTGCGTGAGCAGCTTGTCGCGCACAAAGCGGCCGTTGACGAAAAAATACTGCTGATCGGCACGTCCGCGGCTCGCGGTCGGCAGGCCCGCGCAACCGTAGACGGCAAGCGGTCCGGCGGATTCGTCGAGCGGCAGGTGGGCCGTCGCGAACGTCTCGCCGAGAATCTTCGCAACCCGCACCGGCGGCTCGCTGGCGTTCCAGTGCTCGACCGCCTTGCCGTTATGCAGCACCGAAATCGCGACATCCGGCCGCGCCAGCGCCGCGCGGCGAATCTGTTCGAGACAATGGCCGAGTTCGGTCTGCTCGCTCTTCAGAAACTTGCGGCGCGCCGGCGTATTGAAGTACAACTCGCGGACTTCGATCGTGGTGCCCTGAGTGCCGGCTGCGGGGCTCAGCACGCCGGTTTCCGCGTCGACGCGCACCGCGTGCGCCGCGTCGGCCGTGCGGCTCGTGATGGTCATCTGCGCGACCGAGGCGATCGAGGCCAGCGCCTCGCCGCGGAAACCCAGCGTAGCAACCGCTTCCAGTTCGGCAAGCGAGCGGATTTTGCTGGTGGCGTGGCGCATCAGCGCCAGCACGAGTTCGTTCTCGGGGATGCCGCAGCCGTCGTCGGTGATCGAGATGCGCTTGACGCCGCCTTCGTCGAGCAGGATGCGCAGCGACTGCGCGCCCGCATCGAGTGCATTTTCCAGCAGTTCCTTGACGACCGAGGCAGGCCGCTCGACCACTTCGCCGGCGGCGATCTGGCTGATCAACTGATCGGGAAGGGGCTGGATCGCGCGTAACGGGCGTGGGGCGGGCGCGGCGGCGGAAATCGCGGCCGCGGCGTCGAGGCCGGCAGGCGTTTCGGAGAATTCGGACATGGCGAAATTATAGCGATTCGGCGCGACAAGCCTGTAGCGCGGGCAAGCGCACCCCAACGCGGGAGTTTTTTAATTGTAGCGGGGCACTTTCTGTATCATGACGCGGTCAATTTCCGGCGGCGAGTGAGCGCTTGCCGCCATCGCTAACAGGCCTGTTGACACGGCCGTTTCCGCCACCGTCACATTCGCTTAATAAAGGATTCTCTTTGGACACGTTGCTACATTTCGTCAACCTTGTCTTGCACATCGACAAGTTCCTCGGAGACTTTATTCACGTGTACGGCGCCTGGGTCTACGCGGTGCTGTTTCTGATCGTGTTCTGCGAAACCGGGCTCGTCATTCTGCCGTTTTTGCCAGGCGATTCGCTGCTGTTCATCGGCGGTGCTTTTTGCGCGACCGGCGAGATGAATATTGGTTTGCTGATCGTGTTGCTGCTCGTGGCCGCCATCGGCGGCAATACCGTGAACTATATGATCGGGCGAGCCATCGGGCCGCGGGTGTTCAATTCGCACATTCCTTTTCTCGAACGCTTTCTCGATCGCAGCGCGCTGCAGAAGACGCACAACTTCTATGAGAAGCATGGCGGCAAAACCATTGTGCTCGCGCGTTTTATTCCGGTGGTGCGGACCTTCGCCCCGTTCGTTGCGGGTGCATCGGAAATGACGGTGAGCCGGTTTCAGTTGTTCAACTTTGCCGGCGCGTTTTTCTGGGTGTTGCTGCTGACGCTGCTCGGCTACTTCTTCGGCAACATTCCGTTTATCCGTCAGTATCTGAATGTGATCGTGCTGGTGGGTATCGGCGCGGCCATCGTGCCCGTCGTGCTTGGCGCGGTATGGAAGATGATGCGTAAGAACGCGTCAAATCCGGGTAGCCACTGACGTTTTTATCGCACAGCTAGCCAGATGAAAAAACGGCGTCGCGAATCTCGCGACGCCGTTTTCGTTTGGTACTTCTGAATCTCGTGGATTTAACAATCGACGACGCGAGCAATCCGCGTCGCACGACGATGCTCAGGTCACCGCACGCGGCGCCAGCGGCGTTTCCGGCGTCGGGTAGCCGGCTTCCTTGAACGTCTGGATGATGGCGCGATTGGTGTCGAAGTAGACCTGCCAGTAGTGCTCATTGTGCGCGTAAGGCCGCACGCAAAGCAGGGGGCCTTCCGGCGTGAAGCTCAGCACTTCGATGTCCGGCGCGGGACTCTCGACCACATTCGGAATCTGCATGACGGCGGCCTTCAACCGGTTCATCGCATCCGTTGGATCGACGCCGTTGGCGATTTTCGCCGTCAGCTCGACACGCCGCACCGGCAGGATGCTGTAGTTCGAGATCGTGTCGGAAAAGATCTTGTTGTTGCCGACGATGGTCGTTACGTTGTCCGGCGTCACGATGGTCGTGCCGAACAGCCCCAACTCCGAAACCGTGCCGGTGACACCGCCCGCGGTGACGAAATCGCCGACCTTGAACGGTCGCAGCACTTGCATGAATACACCCGCCGCGAAGTGGCCAAGCAGGCCGCCCCAAGCGGTGCCGATGGCGAGGCCGAAGCCGGCGAGCAGTGCGGCGAACGACGTCGTCTGCACACCGAACACCTGCAGGATCGCGAGTATCAGCAGCAGGTTCAGCAGCGCGCCGAGAATCGAGCCGAGATAATGCGCTAGCGTGGGATCGACCCGGCCGTTACGCGCCAGCACCTTGCGCAGTAAGCCGGTGATCAGGCCGATGAGCCAACGGCCGACGATCCACAGAACGATCGCCCCGACGACCTTGGTGCCGAGGTCGATGCCTCGGGTCATGATGAAGACGCGTACGGTTTCGAGATCCAAGATGTTCCTCGTTGGGTGAGTTGCCTTCGACTGATTGAACAGCGGTGGTGCAATACAGCGGCAAATGCCCGGCGACGGGCGCAAGCGGTAACTCGGGGTAACACTCGGTCTTCGGAAGTTATAGGCGACGGCGCGGGCATTCGCAAGGAGCGTTCCCGTTGCTCATATGGCTTGTCTGGCGGGAAAAGCAGGCGATTCGGCGGACGCGTTCGACGCGATGGCGCTTGCCGTGCCTTACATCGGCAGGTTCGATTTCGAATACGGAGACGTGTGGACGACGAGCGCTTTGCCGGCCCCGACTTTCGCGCCCCGCGCGACACGACGCCACGTGAAAGCGGCGATGATCGCAAGCAGGTACGCGCAGCCGCGCTCGAAGAACGCAGTTGATGTGCTGAACTGGCCGTAGCGGTTCTGCGAGTCGGCGAACACCAGAAAGGTCAGCGCGGCATCGAGCAGGAGTGCAACCGATGCCAATGCGGCGAATATGTGCGAACCGTTGAGCGAAGCGCCGGGGATGAGGCGGTTGCACAGATGAGATGCGGCCAGCACCAAGGCAAGCAAAGCCAGGTTCGAGAACAGGTCGAACAGAAAATTGGTCATATCGGTGGAATGAAAGCGCAGGGGGCTGCGGCGTTGCCAAAGCGTCTGCTCACGCAGAGTCGCAGCGGGTTTCGCTGAATCGGCGGCGATCATTGCACGTCTTTATGTCTCAATAAATGTTCTGTTCGGTGTCCGTTGTTTCCTGTTTGTGCCGGTCAGATTGGACGCTGGAAAATGCTGATCGCGTTGTGTGAAATGGTGGCGAGTGTTGTGGGAAAAGTCTGCGGTCATCAAAAAAGATGTCGGCGTACGCGAAGATTTCCGCAGGCAAGCGAGTAGCCGCTGATCGGCAATTATATGCGGCTGTGATATAAATTTCGCGGGCGTTCTTGCGCGAGTTTGAGTGTTGATGCGCGCGAGAAGGGGAAGTGCAGAAGGAGCCGGCGTGAAAAGCCACCACATTTGCCGGTGACGGCAGCGGCGTCACGCGCGGACGCATCACGTAAGCCGAACCGCAAAAAAGAAAAGGGCTCGCACGCAAACGCGTGCAAGCCCTTGAATCTTTTGGTAGGCCGTACGGGATTCGAACCTGTGACCAACGGATTAAAAGTCCGCTGCTCTACCAGCTGAGCTAACGACCCAAAAGAGAAGCGAAATTATAGCGATAGCCGCGGCGCGCTGTCAACCCATCGCGGCCATCCGAGCTATCAGCACTTCAGATAGTGAAAAGCCCGGGCATCACTACCCGGGCTTTCCAGCGAGAGGCGCGCGTGGCTATGACGTCGGACACTGCGCGTTACTGCCAGCTACTCAACCAGTATGAACTACTTGATCTGCGACAGCTTGCTCTGGGCCGACTGCGCGACGTCCGAGCCACCGTATTGCGCGACGATCTGCTCCAGCGTCTTCTTGGCCGCAGCCTTCTGACCTTGCTCGAGCTGATTGTTCGCAATTGCCAGCAGCGCTTCCGGCGCCCGCGGATGCTGCGGATATTTCTGCACCACACCCTGCCAGGTCGCCGTCGAACCCTTGTAGTCGCGCAGTGCATACAGCGCGTTGCCGAGCCAGTACTGCGCGGTCGGCTGGTAAGGGCTGTTCGGGAACTTGGAGATGAAGGTGCGGAACGACGCCGCCGCATTCTTGAAGTCGCCGTTGCGGAACTGCTGCGAAGCCGCGTTGAACGAATCGGTCTCACCCGGCTGCACCTCGCCCTGGACGCCGTCCACCGTCTGCTGCTGCGGCTCGAATTTCTTCAGACGCGTGTCCAGATCGGTGTAGTAGTCCTTTTGCTGCTTTTGCACCGTGGCGAGCTGGTTGGCCATGTCCTCGTTCTGCCCACGCAGCGTAGCGACCTGCTGGTTCAGCTGGTCGAGACGGTTGGACTGATCGAGGATCGTGCGCTGCGCGGCCGACAACTGACTCGACAGGCTATCGGTCTTCGAACGCAGATCGAGAATGGCCTGACGGGCCTGATCGTCGTCGAAGATGCCCGCATGCGCGGGCACAGCCGCGAAGGCTGTGCCTGCGACGCAGGCCGCTGCGGCAAACCGCAGCCAGGAGAAACGATGCGTCATTCGGCTCATCACCCGTTACTTACTGTTGGTACACGAGGTCGGCGCGGCGGTTCTGTGCCCACGACGATTCGTCATGACCGGTAGCTTGCGGCTTTTCCTTGCCGAGGCTCACGGCTTCCATTTGCGAGTCCGTCACGCCCATCAGCGACAGCGAACGGCGCACAGCTTCAGCACGCTTCTGGCCGAGTGCCAGGTTGTACTCGCTGGTGCCGCGTTCGTCGGTGTTGCCCTGGATCAGGACGTGGCGTTGCGGATGGCTCTTCAGGTACTGCGCGTGTTGCTGCAGCAGCGACTGATAGTCGTCCTTGACCGAGTAGCTGTCGAAGTCGAAGTAAATGCTGCGCTTGGCGAGCGGGCTGTTCGGATCGTTCAGCGGGTCGACGTTGACCTGTGCGACATCGGTCGGGTTCGGCTGCGTCGAGACTGCGCCACCCTTGTTTGCGTTTTCGTCGAGCTTGACGCCCGAGTGACATGCGGCCAGCGCACCAAGCATCAATACGGCGAAAGCGAAGCGAAGTTTTGACATCATTTGAGTACTCTCCTTGTGTTATTGCATCAACGTTATTGCATAAACGGGCCCCAGGACGGCTCGCGTACGCTGCCACCCTGAACGGACAGGACCTGCCGAGTGCGACCGTCGGTCGATACTGCGGCCAACACGCCACGGCCGTTCACCTGTGTGGCGTAAAGAATGTACTGACCGTTCGCCGCGAAGCTCGGCGATTCGTCATGTGTCGTGTCCGTCAGGCCTGTGGCGGTGTTGCCCTGCAGGTCCTGAATATAAAGCTTGAACCCGCCGCCGACGCGCGAGATGTAAGCGAGCTGTTTGCCGTCCGGGCTCACGCGCGGACTGGTGTTGTAGCTGCCCGTGAACGTGACGCGCTGAGCGGCGCCGGCGCTTTCGCCCTGCGCTGACATCTTGTAAATCTGCGGCTGGCCGCCACGGTCGCTGGTGAAATAGATCGACTGGCCGTCAGGCGAGAAGCACGGTTCGGTGTCGATCGAGCTACCTTGCGTGAGACGGCGCAGGCCGCTGCCGTCCGCATTGACGGCGAAAATCTGCGTGTTGCCGGTGCGCGAAAGCGCGACGGCCAGCGTGCGTCCATCCGGCGACCACGCCGGCGCACTGTTATTGCCCTTCTGGTCCGAAACGACCACGCGACGGCCCGTAGGCAGATCGTGGATGTAGACGATCGGCTTCTTCTTTTCGAACGAAACGTAAGCGACCTTGGTGCCGTCAGGCGACCATGCCGGCGAGATGATCGGCTCGGGGCTCGACAGCGCGATGTGCGCGTCCTGGCCGTCCGAATCGGAGATCTGCAATTGATAACGGCCGCCCGTCTTGATGACGTACGACAGGCGCGTGGCGAACACGCCGCGGCCGCCCACCAGCTTCGCGTAGATGTAGTCCGCGACCTTGTGCGCGCTCATGCGCAAGCCGCTTTCCGGGCTCACCAGCACGAGGCCGCCGAGGCTTTCGCCCTTGACGGTGTCGTACAGCTTGAAGCGCACTTCGTACTGGCCGTTCGGCAGGCGGTTCACGCTGCCCGACACGAATGCGTTGGCCCCCTTGGCCTTCCAGCTGCCGAGGTCGACGGAATCGGTTTCGGAAATCGGCGTGGAGCCCGCGTCGATGTTCGTGAATTTGCCGCTGCGTTGCAGGTCCTGGCGCACGATCGTGCTGACCTGTTGCGGCGAGTTCGCTTCATTGGCGAAATTCGCCGTTGCGATCGGAAACTGGGTGGACCCGACGCCTGTCACGAGGACGTTGAGTTGTGCGTGGGCGGCGCCGCCGACGGCGATCAGGCACGACGCTACAAGTGTCCGCAGGCCTAGCTTGGTCATCAAACTCATGCTGTATGGATTCCCCAAAAACGGTTTTACTAACGCTTCAAGACAGCAGACAGACCCGAAAAGAACTGATTCGTTCCCGAGCACGCCCCGGTGGGCGGGGCGCGGCGTCTGCTGTCAACTGACTGTCAAACTACTGGACTCAACCGGCCGGGCGCAACGTAATCAGGAAGTTGGTCGGTGTCTTGCCATTGATGTCCTGTGGCATCGGATCGGTACGTTGGACGGCCCGCAGTGCGGCGTCGTCCCACGCAGCGTTGCCGCTGCTGCGCGAAATCGTTGCGCCCAGCAAGGTGCCCGTTGGTGAACAGCGCACGGAGACCACCGTCTCCAGACCGCTCGTTTCGCCGCCCCACGAGATATTCGGGCGTACCGCACGACGCACCTTGTCCGAGTACCCCGGCGATGTCGCCGTGCCACCCGAGCCGCTGCCCGTGCCGCTCTTGCCGAGACCATCGCTGGTCGTCGAGCCGGTGCCGCCGGTCGCGAGGCCCTGCATCTGCGCAAGACGTGCGCGACGTTCCGCATCCACTTTCTTCGCCTGCGCCGCGGCGTCGGCTTGCGCCTTGGCCTTCGCCGCTTTCTGCGCATCGGCCTTCTTCTGCGCTTCAGCCTCGGCTTGCTTCTGCTGTTCCTGCTGCTGTTCCTTCAACTGCTGCTGCTTTTGCTGGTCGGCCAATTGCTGCTGCTTCAGCTTGTCGGCCTGCTGCTGTTGCTGCTGCTTCTGCTTGGCTGCCGCAGCCTTCTGCGCGGCGAGCTGCGCTGCCTGGTCGGCCGCCAGTTGCTGCTGACGCTTCGCTTCGGCTTCCTGTTGCGCCTGCAGCTTCTGCTGACGCTGCTGTTCAGCCAACTGGGCCTGGCGAGCCGCCTCCTGTTGCTGGCGCTTCTTTTCCTGCAGCGCGATGTCGGCCTGTTCGTCTCGCACCGGCGGAGGAGGGGCCACCGGCACGGGCGGCGGCGGAACGGGACGCGGGATCGCCGTATCCGGCACTTCGGTCCACAGTTCCGCTTCCGCGCCTTCGGGCGTACTGTTTTGCCACTGAATGCCGTGATACAGGAAGAACCCGAGCAGCGCGTGCATCACCAGCGCAAACACAAAGGCTCGCCCGGTGCCGCGTTCACGCGGTGGCTGGAGCGGGTATTCGGAATTCTTGCGGATCATTGCGATTTGACGAGCAATCCAACGCGCTTGACGCCGCGAGCTTTCAGTTCGGACATCACGTTCATCACGACTTCGTACTTGACGGTCTTGTCGGCGGCGATCACGACGGGTTGGTCAGGATGCGACTGTGCACGGTCGGCGATAAAGCCGTTCAGATCGGCTTTCGTCATGTTCTCCTGCTGCTGCGCACCCGAATCGTCCTTGTACTTGACGCTCATGTTGCCGTCCGCGCGAATGTTCACGATCACGGGCGGCGTTTGCTGCTGCGGCGCCGCGCCGCCGACGGTCGGCAGATTGACGATCGACGGGGCCACGAGCGGCGCGGTCACCATGAAGATCACGAGCAGCACGAGCATCACGTCGATATACGGCACGACGTTGATGTCGGCCATCGCGCGGCGCGAGCGGCTGCCGCGCATGCTGGAGGAGCGAGAGCCTGCCATCGTGGACTCCTTACTGTGCCTGACGCTGCAGGATATTCGAGAACTCTTCGATGAAAGTCTCGAAGCGGATTGCCAGACGGTCGATATCGTGCGCGTAGCGGTTGTAGGCAACCACGGCCGGAATCGCGGCGAACAGGCCGATCGCGGTGGCGGTCAGCGCTTCGGCGATGCCCGGCGCGACGTTGGCCAGCGTGGCCTGCTGCACATTGGCGAGGCCGCGGAACGCATTCATGATCCCCCACACCGTGCCGAACAGACCGATATACGGGCTGACCGAGCCGACCGACGCGAGAAACGCGAGGTTGGCTTCCAGCACGTCCATTTCACGCTGGAACGCGGCACGCATGGCCCGCCGTGCGCCGTCGAGAATCGCGCCCGAATCGTTCAGGCGCTTTTCCTTGCCTTTCAGGAATTCGCGCATGCCGGACTCGAAAATCCGTTCCAGCGCGCCGATGGTGTGACGGTTGTTCGCCGCACTTTGATAAAGCGCCTGCAGGTCGCCGCCCGACCAGAAATCGCGTTCGAAACGCTCAGTTTGCGCGCGCGCCCGGCGGATCGCAAACCACTTGCGGAAGATGAAAGTCCAAGACAGCAGCGACAGCAACAGCAGCAGAGCCATGACAGCCTGCGCCAGCAGGCTCGCGTTGAGTACGAGTGAAACGATCGACAGATCTTGTGTAGTGTTCATAAAGGTTCGTTTTAACGTCCCGGAAGGGGGCGTCCGGCTGCAAGGCCGCTCGAAGCTTGCCGTGAGCAAAACGGAAGCATCGGCGATATTGCAAGCCGAACCATGCTTTGTGTTGCTTGATCGTTACGAGTTCACTGGCCCCGTAACAACGGGGTTCAGTCATTGTCCGTTGACACGCCGGGCTCGCTCACGCCCGGCCCGCGCCGCAAGGCGGCGAGAACCGGCGGAGGAATCGCGGCCGGCCGCAGCGTAATCCGGTCCACGCAGCCGACCCGGATGGACCCGGTAGCAAGCAGCGTGCCGTCCCGCCACGCTTCCTGCGCGAAATCGACCGACGCTCTGCCGAGCCGCTCGATCCGGCTGACCACGTTGACCACGTCGTCGAGCCGGGCCGGCGCCCGATAATCGACCGCGGTGCTGCGGACGATGAAAATCGCGCCCGTTTCGTCCGCGAGCCGATTCTGGTCGACGCCGCACGCGCGCAGCCATTCGGTGCGCGCCCGTTCGAAAAACTTCAGGTAGTTCGCGTAAAACACGATGCCGCCGGCGTCGGTATCTTCGTAGTACACGCGAATCGGCCACGTGTAGCCGATTTCCGCGCCGGGCTGGCTGGTCGACATATTCATGCGGCGCATTTTACCGGAACGCACACCCCTAGGTCTGTTTCAAGATGTGTGCCCCGTCCGGCGGCCCTCAGCCGCGTTTTTCAGCCGCGATGAACGGACAAAGCGGAGAACGATTGAGCCACCGGCATCAGTTCGATCGTATTGATGTTGACGTGCGCCGGGCGCGTGGCGATCCAGTAGATCGAGCCGGCGATGTCTTCGGGCGTCAGCGGCTGCACGTTTTCGTACATTTTGCCGGCCTTTTCATCGTCGCCGCGAAAGCGCACGTTCGAGAACTCGGTACCACCGCACAGGCCCGGTTCGACGTTCGTCACCCGCAGCGCGGTGCCGGCGACATCGGCGCGCAGATTCAGGCTGAACTGATGCACGAACGCTTTGGTGGCGCCGTACACGTTGCCGCCCGCGTAGGGCCAGCTGCCGGCCGCCGAGCCGAGATTGAAAATGTGGCCGCGATTGCGCTCCACCATGCCGGGCAGGAGCGCGTGGGTGACTTGAACGAGTCCGGTGCAGTTGGTCTCGATCATGGTGTTCCATTCGTCGAGACTCGCTTTTTGCGCCGGTTCGATGCCGAGTGCGAGGCCGGCATTGTTGACCAGCACGTCGACTGCGGCGAAATCGGCCGGCAGCGAGGCCGGTACGGCTTCGACGGCGGCGCGGTCGCGGACGTCGAGTTCGTACGGCAGAAGTGCGTCGCCGAGTTCGTCGGCGAGTTCTTGCAGGCGGTCCTTGCGGCGTGCGGTGGCGACGACGCGATGGCCGCCTTTGACGAAGGCGCGAGCGATGGCGGCGCCGAATCCCGCGGACGCTCCGGTGACGAACACGATCATTGCAGTGGTTCCCAGGCTGATAAGAGAGAAAGGCCCCAAGCCTACTTCCATTGCGGCGCTGCGGCAAGGATGAACCAGCCGTACGAGTGGCCGTGGCAGGGACGCGCCGCGGGTTTTTGCAAGACTTTCCTCAGATGTTTGCGCGCCGCGCAAGAGGGCGCTGCGGGCCGCCCGGCGAGCGCCTGCGGCAGCGGCCGGAAGCTGGTTGCCTATTCGATCCTCTTCCAATAAACTAACGCGCTCATCCCTGCGTGACTGGCGATAGAACCGGTTCAAGCAACCGGGTTCAAGGTGGAACAACCCACCGTGAAGCGCAGGGTGCCGTTTTGCCGTTCGCCTGGGCAGCCGTGATCCGCGCGCATTGATCTGCGCTGACGGTGGCTGTCCTGCCTCGCGTGTGCGGCGACTCTCCATCCGCCACGTCAGGGCTGGCCCAGCCGCCAGCAGCGCTGCGTACCCTCTACGCAAGATTCGGCGCACGATCCGGTTAACCTGAACACATTCAACGGAATCCGTATGTTTGACAGAGCCCAAAGCACCATCGCCAACGTCGATCCTGAACTCTGGAAGGTCATCGAGCAGGAAAACCGCCGTCAGGAAGAGCATATCGAGCTGATCGCGTCGGAAAACTACACGAGCCCGGCTGTCATGGCTGCACAAGGCTCGCAACTCACGAACAAGTACGCTGAAGGGTATCCGGGCAAGCGCTACTACGGCGGCTGCGAGTACGTCGACGTCGCCGAGCAGCTGGCGATCGACCGTGTGAAGCAACTGTTCGGCGCCGAAGCCGCCAACGTGCAGCCGAACTCCGGCTCGCAAGCCAACCAGGGCGTGTTCTTCGCCATGCTCAAGCCGGGCGACACGATCATGGGCATGAGCCTCGCGCATGGTGGCCACCTCACGCACGGTTCGCCGGTCAACATGTCGGGCAAGTGGTTCAACGTGGTCAGCTACGGCCTGAACGAAGCCGAAGACATCGACTACGACGCCGCGGAGAAGCTCGCTCAGGAACACAAGCCGAAGCTGATCGTGGCGGGCGCCTCCGCGTTCGCGCTGCGTATCGATTTCGAACGCCTGTCGAAGATCGCCAAGTCGGTCGGCGCGTACTTCATGGTCGACATGGCGCATTACGCCGGCCTGATCGCCGCGGGTGTCTATCCGAATCCAGTGCCGCACGCCGATTTCGTTACCACCACCACGCACAAGAGCCTGCGCGGCCCGCGCGGCGGCGTGATCCTGATGAAGGCCGAGTTCGAAAAGCAGATCAATTCGGCAATCTTTCCGGGCATTCAAGGCGGTCCGTTGATGCACGTGATCGCCGGCAAGGCTGTCGCGTTCAAGGAAGCGCTGTCGCCGGAGTTCAAGGCCTATCAGCAGCAAGTCGTCGAAAACGCGCGCGTGCTGGCTGAGACGCTGGTCAAGCGTGGTTTGCGCATCGTGTCGGGCCGCACCGAAAGCCACGTGATGCTCGTTGACCTGCGTGCGAAGAAGATCACCGGCAAGGTTGCTGAAGCCGCGCTGGGCGCCGCTTACATCACCGTCAACAAGAACGCGATCCCGAATGATCCGGAAAAGCCGTTTGTGACGAGTGGCGTGCGTCTCGGCTCGCCGGCCATGACCACGCGCGGCTTTGGCGTGAAGGAAGCGGAGCAGGTGGGTAACCTGATCGCCGATGTGCTGGACAACCCGGAAGACGCGGCCACGATCGAACGTGTGCGCGGGCAAGTCGCTGAGCTGACCCAGCGCTTCCCGGTTTACCGCTAAGCCGCCATGCATTGCCCCTTCTGCCGTCACGCCGATACGCAAGTGGTCGACTCGCGCGTATCCGAAGACGGCGCGACGATTCGCCGGCGCCGCCGCTGCCCGGCCTGCGACAAACGTTTTACGACATATGAGCGGGTCGAGCTGGCGTTGCCGTCGGTCGTCAAGAAGGATGGCAGCCGCACCGAATTCGACCGTCGCAAGATCGTCGCGAGCATGCAACTGGCGCTGCGCAAGCGCCCGGTGGCAGCGGACGCGATCGACGCGGCGGTCGCCCGCATCGAGTATCTGTTGCTCGGCAGCGGCGAGCGCGAAGTGCGCAGCGAGCGCCTCGGCGAACTCGTGATGAACGAGTTGCGTGCGCTCGATACCATTGCCTACGTTCGTTTCGCTTCCGTCTACCGGCGTTTCGAAGACGTCTCCGAATTCGAAGACGTGATCGAAGAATTTCGCCGCGCCTCTTCTCCTCCCAAGCCCCCCCGCAAACGCTGAACGTAGTCGCATCTCGCGTCGCGTTTGAGTCGCCGTTTTCTCCCGCGTTGTTTCGCGCATCTGTATCCCCCGCTGCCGTTATGGTTCGTCGCGTGCATTCTTGCGCGGGATAGCGTCTGAGTGCTACCTGGCCATTCGGCCGATTGTTGGGCGATTTGCAAATCGCTAGATTGACTGCATTCTTCGAATCGATCAGGGATGCAGATGAATCGAAATGCAGTCCGTCCGCCGCGATGCCGCGGCTTTACGCTTGTCGAAACGCTGGCCGTGGTCGCGCTGCTGGCTGTCATCGCTGTGATGGCCACGCCGTCGTTCGTAGCGTGGTACGTACGCGACCAGGTCGACGCCCGCGCAAAGGCGCTTGCGTCGACGCTCGCTTATGCGCGCAGTGAGGCGTTACGCCGAGGCGCACGCGTCACCGTGTGCCGGATCGACGCCGCGCGGCATTGTCTTGCCGCGGGTCAGCCGTGCGGCAATGGCGTCGCTGACTGGTCGTGCGGCTGGGCCGTCCTGGCCGAACGAGGCGGCACGCTATCGCTATTGCGTGCGCAACCGCTGCTTGCGGCCGTGAGCATCGTCGGCACGCAGACGAATCTCACGTTTACGCCGCCGGCGGGGCAATTGATCGGCACCTTTCGCAGTTTTGATATCGCGCCGCGTGCGCCGTCCAGGGCGACGCAAGGGGACAAGTGGCGACGTTGCATTCGTATCGCGGCGGGCGGCCGCGCGCGCATTGTCGAGGGTGCATGCGGAGCGGCGTCATGAGCCGATATTCGCAGAGCCGGCACTCGCGCCGCAGCGAGTCGAAGTGTCGCGGCAGTTCATTGATCGAGGTCATGCTGGCGGTCGCGTTGATGGCGGTCACCGCACTAGGTTTGATCGCCGGTCAGTTGTGGACCGCACGCGAAGCCCGCGCGATGTCCATGCGCGAACATGCTGCCTGGATCGCGGATTCCGTCGCGGAAGCGATGAGCGCACCCTCCGCTGGCGACTCCGCAATCAGGCAATGGGGCGCACGGGCCACGGTACTCTTGCCGCATGGCGAAGCCTCGGTGGGAGACAACGGTGGTGTGTCGGCTGCTCGCGTGACATGGACATCACTACGCGACATGCCGCATTCCGACGATGTCATCGACAAGCCCGCGTCCTGCGGCGGAGCGGATCTTCCGGTTGGCTCTTCATGCGTGGCGCTGGCGTTTGCAAAATGATGCGGCGTTCGAATCCTGCTTACGGCCACACCCTGATCGAATTCGTAATCGCTATGGCGCTGGGGCTACTGGTGACTGCGGGTGCAGTCTCGCTCTATACGACGCAGCGGAGCGCGTTCGAGCACGCGAGCGATGCGATGCGGATTCGCGAGGCCGGTCTGACAGCGCTGACGCTGATTGGCCAGCAACTGCAAATGGCAGGCTTCGTGCCCGCGGACGTCGCACGATACAACAGTCCCGCGCCGATGTTCGGATGCTCGGGCGGCCGCCCGACCGGCGCGGACGATAGCCTCGCTTGCGAGACTTTGCCCAGCCACTCGGACGGTGTCGCGGTCCGCTACGTGGGCGACAACATCTCCACATGGCCATCGACCAGCGGACAAACGACCGACTGCCTCGGCCAGGCCGTGACTGGCAGCAACGCGGCACTCGGCGACCAGGGCGTGCTGGTCGTCAACCGGTACTTCGCGAGAGCAAGCGGTTCGACCGGCGAGCCGGAGCTTTACTGCGAGGGCAACGGCAAGACGGGGTCCGCTCAACCGCTGGTCGAAGGCGTCGAACGCTTGCGGATCAAGTACTGGTTGGCCGGCGGGTTGGCCGCAATCGACGCGTCGGCCGTGATGGCTGATCAATGGGCGAAGATCGTCGCCGTCGATCTCTGTGTTCTCGTGCGCGGCGCGCCACAGGGACAACAGCGTGCGCGCTATGTCGATTGCGACGGCGTGAGCGCTCTCGCCGCCGACTCGCGGCCGCGTCAGGCGTTCTCGCGGCGTGTGGCGATACGCAACCACGTGGAGGATTCGCTGTGACAAAACGACGAAGGGAAATGCAGCCGAGCTGCGCGGACGGGAAGTGCGTTAGATGCCACGATGACCCGGCAATCTTGTCAGGCCCAAGCCGAACGGGTCGCAATGTGTCACGCGCTCGCCAACGCGGCTTGGTCCTGCCGATCGTCCTGCTGATTTCAACAATGATGTTGGTCACTTCCGCAGCATGGTTCGAAACCTCGCTCGCAGCAGCGCGCGGCACGACCAACGTCCGCGACTATTTGCAGGCCTTTCACGCCGCGGATTCGGCGCTGAACTTATGCGCACGCAGTGTCATCGCGGCTGCAAGCGCGCAGTCCGGAGCGCCGACGCCGGTCGCAGCCGGTGAGCCGACACATTGGAAACTCGCAGCCGCATTCGAAGCAGGCGCCGTTACGCCGGTGGCGCAATGGCCCGGCTCGCTGCGCGCGCCGCAATGTCTGATCGAGGCCTGGCGTCTAGCCACTCGTGCCGATGCTCGGGCGTATTTATTGACTTCGCGCGGCTTCGGCCGCGTCAGCGAGTCGCAGGTATGGCTGCAAATGGAACTGGTGATCGACGGACAGAAAATCGAACGTCATTGGCGACGCGTTGCCGCCAGACCTTTTTGACGGAGGCGACATGAAGCCGCATGCATCCGCGTTCACGCTGCTCGAGTTGATGATTACGCTAGCGATCGCCGCTACGCTGGCCGTCTTTGCCGTGCCTTCGTATCGCAGCCATATTGCGCGAACTCATCGAATCGACGCGGCGTCCGCGCTCTATCGCGCGGCCCAATTCGTCGAAGGAGCGGCAAGCGACAGCGCGCCGACATTGCCCCCCGGCCTCGATCAGGCGCCGCAATTCGGCACGCCTGTCTATCGCCTGCATGTGCTGCCCGCGGACGATGCAAACGGTGGCTATGCGATCGAGGCAACGCCGAACGAATCCGGCCCGATGCGCGACGACACATGCGGCATTTTCACGCTCGATGCGACAGGATTACGCGGCAACAAAAACGGGGCAAGCGGTTCGACGTCCCTTATCGGCGACTGCTGGAATACAAGCTAGCGAGTCGAGCCGAGGCGACACGGCCCGCAGCGTCTGCCCTCAGTAACCGCTGTCCGTGGATTCAGCCTTGTTGCCAGACGAGGCCGCCGAATCTCGCTTTATCTGCTGCCAGATCCGATAGCCTTCCCACCCGGCAAGCGCAAGACTGCCCCACTTCAAAACGGGTTTGGCGCCGGCTACGACTGTCGTACGCAATGGCTTGGCGAGGAGGATCGAGACGATCGAGCTGATGAGCGGATACTGTTTGAGAAGGGCGCCGATGCTCCCCGCGTTGATAAAGCTCGCCTTCGAGCCCTTGCCGACACGCATGCCACCGAAGCCCGGCAGGATAAATTTGAGCCAGCTGAAGTGCGTGACCGCCTGTCGCAACTCGATGGTCGCTTGAGCGAGTTCCATACGCTCGACATCCGCACGCACCAGCAGCAGCTCCTTGCGCAGTGCTCGCAAATGCGGTGCGCTCAGATCTTTGGCCTGGTGGCGCTTGTTACGGAATGCGGTGTCGGGATGGATCTGGCTCATGGCGTGTCGGCGGCAGTGAATGGTGGGGCGGTGGAACGGCGCTGCATTTCGCGCGAGCTTCTCAAGCAAGACGCAAGGCGCGAAGGGCACGCCGTTGCGCCTTCAAGGTCACGGTTTGCGGAACACGTCGCGGTCTTTTTCAAACTCGGCGAGGGTCGCTTCGAACACCATTGGAGCATTGCGCAAACCGCTGCGCGCTTTTAGCGCACAAGCTAATCCCGCAATCGCATAGACCGCGGTGATGCTGGCGAGCGCCTGCCAGCGGTAAGTGTCCCAGAAGGCGATAGCGATCAGCGCGGTCAGCGCGATCAGGGCCATGGTGGCGAGCATCATGGCGGCAAGGCCGAGGAACAGCACGCCGAGCAAACGGTCCTTTTCCTCGGCGAGTTCGATGCCGACCAGTTCCAGCCGCGTTTGCAGAATGGCAAACACGGAACCGATTATGCGGCGTAACGGACTATGTTCTCCGCGCTGCGATTGTGTTTCGATCGTCATGGCTGTGGGCGTTGCGCGTGAAGGCCTAACCGGCGCGCGCGCGCGCCAGAAGAAGCGGACCGGCCAGGCGTGCGCCGGTCAACTCGATTTACTGGTGCGCCGGACGAGACACGCCCCGGCGGCATCGGCAGTGTTACTTGCGGTTGATCAACAGCCCAAGCAGCACACCGGCGCCTGCGGCGATGCCGATGGATGCCCACGGATGCTCGTGCACGTAGTCGTCGGTGGCGCGGGCTGCCTTCTTGCCTTTTTCGACCACCACGACCTGAACGTCGGCCGCCTTTTCCTTGGCTTGCTTCAGGCGCGTGAGCGCCGTTTCACGAAGTTCTGAAGCACGCTCGCCGGTGGCGCTCGCGGCCTGTTTCAGCAGATCTTCAGCGTCCGCGAGGACGGTTTTGATATCCGACATCAATCTCTCCTTGTTGATTTCCGACATTGACAGCTCCCCTTCGTCTCACGCCACGCGTGAATCGTAACCAAAGAAACGGCCGCTGGCGAGCGCAGGGCTCGGTTGGTTCCAACTTCGCACGAACCGTTCCCGGTTGAAGCATAGCCACAAACAACGCCACCGCCTGCACGACGTGCAGACAAGTTTGCCTAAGATGGAGTTGATCTGTCCCGCAAAGTTTCCACTAAATCGGTGAAAATTACAAAAACGCATAAAGTAGTGAAGCGATGTTCGTTCGTCATACACCGTCCCTCCCGTATGCTTTATCGTTGCGGAGCGCCGCGGGTAAATGGTCGCGCGGCAATGTCCAAACCCCTATAGGAGTTGCACAATGAGTCTACGTCTTGGCGATATCGCGCCGGATTTCGAACAGCAGTCGAGTGTCGGCCCGATCAAATTCCATGAATGGCTGGGCGATAGTTGGGGCGTGCTGTTTTCGCATCCCGCCGACTTCACGCCGGTCTGCACGACCGAACTCGGCTTGACCGCCAAGCTGGCCGACGAATTCGACAAGCGCAACGTGAAGACCATCGCGTTGTCGGTCGACAGCGCCGAGTCGCACAAAGAGTGGATCAAAGACATTAACGAGACTCAAGCCGCCAATGTCGGCTTCCCGATTCTCGCGGACGGCGATCGCAAGGTCGCCGAGTTGTACGACATGATCCACCCGAACGCGAACGAGACGCTCACGGTGCGCTCGCTGTTCGTGATCGACCCGAAGAAGAAGGTGCGCCTGATCATCACCTATCCGGCCAGCACCGGCCGCAACTTCGACGAAGTGCTGCGCGTGATCGATTCGCTGCAACTCACCGACAGCCACTCGGTTGCTACGCCCGGCAACTGGAAGCAGGGCGATGATGTGGTGATCGTCCCGTCGCTGAAGGACGAGGAAGTCATCAAGCAGAAATTCCCGAAGGGCTACAAGGCGCTGCGTCCGTATCTGCGCATGACGCCGCAGCCGAACAAGTAAGCGGCTGATGCGCCACGAAGCGGGCCGTTAGCCACGGCGCGCTGCGTCGAACGAAAAAAGCCGGTTCACATTGAACCGGCTTTTTTATCGAGCCGCGCGGGCTCCGAGGCAATCGCTATATCGCAAATGGTTGTAATCCGCGCTTCAGAAAACCTTCAGAAAAAAGCCTGAATGCCCGTTTGCGCGCGCCCGAGAATCAGCGCGTGAATGTCATGCGTGCCTTCGTAAGTGTTCACCACTTCCAGATTCACCAGATGCCGCGCGATGCCGAACTCGTCCGAGATGCCATTGCCGCCGAGCATGTCGCGTGCGAGCCGCGCGATGTCCAGCGCCTTGCCGCATGAGTTGCGCTTCATGATCGAGGTGATTTCGACGGCCGCGGTGCCTTCGTCCTTCATGCGGCCGAGGCGCAGCACGCCTTGCAGGCCGAGCGTGATCTCGGTTTGCATGTCGGCGAGCTTCTTCTGGATCAACTGGTTCGCGGCGAGCGGCCGGCCGAACTGCTTGCGGTCCAGCACGTACTGACGCGCCGTGTGCCAGCATGCTTCGGCCGCGCCGAGCGCGCCCCAGGCGATGCCGTAGCGCGCCGAGTTCAGGCACGTGAACGGACCGCGCAAGCCGCTGACTTCCGGGAAGCGGTTCTCTTCCGGCACGAAGACTTCGTCGAGCACGATCTCGCCGGTAATCGACGCGCGCAGGCCCACTTTGCTATGGATGGTCGGCGCCGACAGTCCTTTCCAGCCCTTCTCGAGAATGAAGCCGCGGATCGCGTCCTTGCCGTCTTCTTCGAGCTTCGCCCACACGACGAACACGTCGGCGATCGGCGAATTGGTGATCCACATTTTCGAGCCCGACAGCGAATAGCCGCCCTCGACCTTCTTGGCCCGCGTGACCATGCTGCCCGGATCGGAGCCGTGATTCGGTTCGGTCAGGCCGAAGCAGCCGATCCATTCGCCGGTGACGAGCTTCGGCAGGTATTTCTGCTTCTGCGCTTCCGAGCCGAATTCGTAGATCGGCACCATGACCAGCGACGACTGAACCGACATCATCGACCGGTAGCCGGAATCCACGCGCTCCACTTCACGCGCGATCAAACCGTACGCCACGTAGTTCAGACCGGGGCCGCCGTATTGCTCAGGAATCGTCGGGCCGAGCAGGCCGAGTTCGCCCATCTCGCGAAAGATCTCGATGTCCGTCTTCTCGTGACGGAACGCTTCGAGCACGCGCGGCTGCAGCTTGTCCTGCGCGTAGGCCGCGGCGGCGTCGCGTACCATGCGTTCGTCTTCGGTGAGCTGCTGATCCAGCAGCAACGGGTCTTCCCAGTGAAACTGCGCGGCCTCGGCCATGGCTTATCTCCTGATTCCTTGCTTGACGGAAACGTGTTTGCGCTTGACTTAAGTTCCGCTATGCGAAACAATGTTTTGCAAACCACGTCCGAGTGTATCACCCCATGACGCCGACATCTACTCCCTCCGAACCGCTCGACGAGCGCAAATTTGTGGTCGCTCTTGCACGCGGGCTGGATTTGCTGCGCGCGTTCAAGCCGGGCGAAACGATGCTCGGCAACCGCGATTTCGTCGAACGCACGGGTTTGCCGAAGGCGACCGTCAACCGTCTCGCCTACACGCTGACCGTGCTCGGCTATCTGCGGCTCGACGAAACCCTGGGTAAATACGCACTCGACGCCGGTGTGCTGTCGCTCGGTTTCGCGCTGCTCTCGGGCACGGACACGCTCGAACTCGCGCGCCCGCACATGCGCACCTTCGCGCGCGAGGTGGGGGCGGCGGTCTCGCTCGGTTGCCGGGATGGGCTCGACATGATTTATCTGGAGACGATCCGCAGCGAAACGGCGTTGACGCTTGGGTTGGCGTCCGGTTCGAAACTGTCGATGCTGACGAGTTCGATGGGCCGCGCCTATCTCGCCGTGCAGTCACTCGACGTGCGCGCCGCGTTACTGGCGGAATTGAGGAAGGCGGCGGGGAAGGACGGCGCCGAACTGGTCGCCGACGCCGAGCAGGAAATCGCCGCCTTTGCCGCGCAGCGCTGCTGCTATTCGTTCCGTGCCTGGCATGACGATGTCAATGCGGTCGCGGTGCCGTTTCGCGAGCCGCGCGAAGGGCGCTGGCTGGTGCTGAGTTGCAGCGGGCCGGCGTCGTCGATGGGAGAGGATGTGTTTCGTGACAACGTCGCGCCGCGGCTGAAAGCGCTTGCGCGGCGTTTGGGCGATACGGTTTGAAGTGGGCGGCGCGTGTGCCAACGCGTCAATCCAACTACTCAAACCGCCCGATCGTGATAATGCGCATTGAACAACGGGCCTTGCACGAAGCGCACGTCGTACTGCTGCAAAGCCTCGAACTGCGTTTCATCCATCACGCGGTTGAAGATCAGCGGAATCCGCAAGCGGCCCGCATAACCCACTAGCGGTTTAACCGTGGCATCGCGCAAAGCGGTCCCCGCATCCATCTTGATGAAGTCGAGGCGCGCAGTTTCCGACACGGAGAGAATCTGCCCGGCGTTGGACAGATTCCCCGCCACCTTGAATCCATAGTGCTGGTAGCTCTTGGTCAGATAGCCGAGAAAGGTCTTGTGCGCGACCGCCGCAGCCGGCAACTCGATCACCACCCGCGACGGGTTCAATCCGAACGACAACAGCACGCTCGAAAAATGACGCCCGTGGTCGTACTTCACACTCTTGAGCAGCCGCTCGTGCACGCGCAAAAAGAGCAACCCATGCCGCTGCGCGCCGAAGAAATTGATGGCGTGCAGCGCGCGTGACATGCGGTCGAGCGCGACCAGTTCCTGATCGTCGGCGATACGGTCGAACGGATCGAACACGTCGAATGGCGCCGCCTCGACCCGGTGCGTGACGGCCTGAAAGCCGAGTTCATCGCCGAAACGGTCCACCCCCTCGACCCCCGACGACAGTGACTGCGCCAACGCATGCACGCTGATATCGAAGATCGGTTCATAGGCGCTGGCGAGTTCGACCCCGTCGAATTGCGCCAGCGCGACGTCGTGATGCAGGCCTTGACCCATTACCAGATGCTCGCCGAGAAACGGATGATCGGCGGCGCGGGCAATGAGGTTGGGGATGGTCGGCGGAATCATGTAGACGTATGGATGGCGATAGTGAGGCGCTCGGCGCGCGGCAACGCGACTCGATTGCCGCATCCACTGATGGTAGCAGTCTGCACCGCCGTCACATGAACAAATTGCTCATAACGTTATCCGTCGAACGCTTGTGCCGACTGGCTGTCCGGGATTCTTGGATGGTTTTTCAGGGTTTACGTTAATTTCACTAATCATAATTCATTTTACTATACGTAAATTGCGGTGCGACTGCGATGGCGAGATGACTTGTGCCGTGCGCGCGGCGCATGCGCCGCCCACTGGCGCTGTCCGGCCGTTTCAGCCGCGCCGCCACCATCGAATTAATCCAGTCAGCATCAGGAGACGACCCAATGAGCGCAAAACCGGCCGCGGCCGCCGCCAATGTGATCGAAGTCGAGCGCGTGCTCGGCGAAACGCATCACCCGGCATTCCAGTTGCTGCTGCTCGCGCTATGCGGGCTGTGCCTCGTGATCGACGGGTTCGACGCGCAGGCGATGGGCTACGTCGCGCCGAGCGTGATCGGCGAATGGCATGTCTCGAAGGCGGCGCTCGGTCCGGTGTTCAGCGCCAGCCTGTTCGGCATGCTGCTCGGCGCGCTCGGGCTGTCGGTGCTGGCTGACCGCATCGGCCGCCGTCCGGTGCTGATCGGTTCGACCTTCTTCTTCGCGCTGTCGATGCTGGCCACGCCCTTCGTCACCACGATCCCCGCGTTGATCGCACTGCGCTTCATCACCGGTCTCGGCCTCGGCTGCATCATGCCGAACGCGATGGCGCTGGTCGGCGAATTCTCGACCCCCGCGCATCGCGTCAAGCGCATGATGCTGGTGTCGTGCGGCTTCACGCTGGGGGCGGCGCTCGGCGGCTTCATCAGCGCCGCGCTGATTCCGGCTTATGGCTGGCGCGCGGTATTCTGGGTGGGCGGCGCGGTGCCGCTGCTGCTCGCGCTGGCGATGCTTGCAGCGTTGCCGGAATCGCTGCAATTTCTGGTTCTCAAGGGCCGCAGCGAGCGCGCGTTGCGCTGGCTCGCGAAATTCAACCCGGCGCTGCCGATCGACGCGAACACGCGGCTCGTCGTGCGTGAGAAGGGCAACGGCGGCGCGCCGGTCGCTGAATTGTTCCGGGCCGGCCGCGGCCCGGTAACCTTGATTCTGTGGGCGATCAGCTTCATGAACCTGATCGATCTTTACTTTCTGTCGAACTGGCTGCCTACCGTGATGCGCGACGCCGGCTATTCGCCGGGCACGGCAGTGATCGTCGGCACGGTGCTGCAAACAGGCGGCGTGGTCGGCACCTTGCTGCTAGGCTGGTTCATTGAACGGTTTGGTTTTGTGCGCGTGCAGTTCGTGTGTTTCGCGGGCGCGGCGCTGGCGGTCGGCACGATCGGCACGGTGGCGCATGCATTGCCCTGGCTGTTGCTCGTGGTGTTCGCGGGCGGCTTCTGCGTGGTCGGCGGACAACCGGCGGTCAACGCACTGGCCGGTCATTTCTATCCGACCACGCTGCGTTCGACCGGGATCGGCTGGAGCCTCGGCATTGGCCGGATCGGTTCGGTGATCGGACCGCTGATCGGCGGTCAACTGATCGCGCTGAACTGGTCGAACGCCGCGCTGTTTCATGCGGCGGCCCTGCCGGTGCTGTGCTCCGCGCTGCTGGTAATCGCGCTGGCCGCCGCGACGCGCCAACGCGGCCAGCCGTCCGAGCCGCGGACCGCATGAGATGACGAGATCGAGTATCAACGGAGAACCTTGCATGGACACCCAAACACGCACGCCGAACACTGCCAGTTCGCGGCTCGAAATCGAGCCGGGCTATCAGTCGGGCTTCGCGAACGAATTCGCGACGGAGGCCTTGCCGGGCGCATTGCCGGAAGGCCGCAATTCGCCGCAGCGCGCGGCTTATGGTCTGTATGCCGAACAACTGTCGGGCACGGCGTTCACCGCGCCACGCGGCCACAATCGCCGCTCGTGGCTGTACCGGATTCATCCGGCGGCGGTGCACAAGCCGTTCACGCCGCTGCCTTCGGAGCGGCTCGTCGCCAACTTCGCGGAGGTGCCGCCGACGCCGCCCAACCAGTTGCGCTGGGACGCGTTGCCGATGCCGGCCGAGCCGACCGATTTCATCGACGGCTGGGTGACGATGGCGGGCAACGGCGCGGCCGAATCGATGAGCGGCTGTGCGATTCACCTGTACGCGGCGAACCGCTCGATGCAGGACCGCTTCTTCTATACCGCCGACGGCGAACTGCTGATCGTGCCGCAGGAAGGGCGCCTGCACATTGCAACCGAGCTCGGCAAGCTCGACGTCGAGCCGTTCGAGATCGCGGTGATTCCGCGCGGCGTGCGCTTCGCGGTGAGCCTGCCGGACGGCACGGCGCGCGGCTACATCTGCGAGAACTTCGGGGCGTTGCTGCGTCTGCCGGACCTCGGTCCGATCGGCTCGAACGGCCTCGCCAATCCGCGCGACTTCCTCACGCCGCACGCGGCCTATGAAGACCGTGAAGGCGACTTCGAACTCGTCGCCAAGATGAACGGCAATCTGTGGCGCGCGGATATCGGCCATTCGCCGCTCGACGTGGTGGCGTGGCACGGCAACTATGCGCCGTACAAGTACGATCTGCGCCGCTTCAACACCATCGGCTCGATCAGCTTCGATCATCCGGACCCGTCGATCTTCCTGGTGCTGCAATCGCAAAGCGACACGCCGGGCGTCGATTCGATCGACTTCGTGATCTTCCCGCCGCGCTGGCTGGCCGCCGAAGATACGTTCCGCCCGCCCTGGTTCCATCGCAACGTGGCGAGCGAGTTCATGGGCCTCGTGCACGGCGTGTATGACGCCAAGGCCGAGGGTTTCGTGCCGGGCGGCGCGAGTCTGCATAACTGCATGTCGGGGCATGGCCCGGACGCGGAAACGTTTGAGAAAGCCTCGCACGGCGATACGTCGACGCCGAAGAAAGTCGCCGACACGATGGCCTTCATGTTCGAAACGCGCACGCTGATCAAGCCCACGCGCTTCGCGCTCGAAACCGCGCAATTGCAGGCGCATTACTACGAGTGCTGGCAAGGTCTCAAGAAACACTTCAATCCGGAGCAACGATGAACGCACCGAGCGATCTTCAGGCGACGCTCGATCCGTCGCGCAAAAGCTGGGTCGAGTCGGCCAACGATTCGAGCAACGATTTTTCGATTCAGAATCTGCCGTTCGGCGTCTTTAGCGACGCTCTGAATGCGACGCGCCGTGTGGGCGTCGCGATCGGCGACAGCATCGTCGACCTGGCCGCGCTCGAAAGCGCGGGTCTGCTGACGCTGCCCACGTCGGGTGCGGGCGACAGTGTATTCGTGCGCGACGCGTTGAACGATTTCATCGCGCTCGGCCGTGACGCGTGGCGCGGCGTGCGTATTCAGTTAAGCAAGCTGCTCTCGCGTGATAACGCGACGCTGCGTGAGGACGCCGAACTGCGCAGCCGCGCGCTGATCCGTCAGGCCGACGCGCAATTGCATCTGCCGGTGCAGATTCCCGGCTACACCGATTTCTATTCGTCGAAGGAGCATGCGACGAATGTCGGCTCCATGTTCCGCGATCCGAAGAATGCGCTGCTGCCGAACTGGTCGGAGATGCCGATCGGCTATAACGGACGCGCGTCGTCGGTGGTGGTGAGCGGCACGCCCGTGCGTCGTCCTAACGGGCAGTTGAAGCTGCCGGATCAGGAGCGTCCGGTGTTCGGCGCGTGCCGCAAGCTGGATATCGAACTGGAAACGGGCTTCGTGATCGGCGCGGGCAATGCCTTGGGTAAGCCGGTTGCGTGCGCGGATGCCGAAGCGCATATCTTCGGTATGGTGCTGCTGAACGACTGGAGCGCACGCGATATTCAGCAATGGGAATACGTGCCGCTCGGACCGTTCAACGCGAAGACCTTCGCGACGACGATCTCGCCGTGGATCGTGACGCTCGACGCGCTTGAACCGTTCCGCGTCGCGCAGCCGGCGCAGGAGCCCCAACCGCTCGCATACCTGCGGCACGACGGCGAGCATGCGTTCGATATCACGCTGGAAGTGAAGCTGCGTCCGCAGCAGGCGAAGCAGGCGAGCACGATTGCGCGAACCAACTTCAGGCATATGTACTGGACGATGGCGCAGCAGCTCGCGCATCACACGGTATCGGGCTGCAATACGCGCGTGGGCGACCTGATGGGCTCGGGCACGATCAGCGGGCCGACCGAAGATTCGTTCGGCAGCCTGCTGGAGTTGACGTGGAACGGCAAGAAGCCGCTGGAGTTGCAGGAAGGCGGCACACGCAGTTTCATCGAAGACGGCGACGAATTGACGCTGGCCGGCTGGTGTCAGGGTGAGGGTTATCGTGTGGGTTTCGGCGCATGCGTCGGGCAGATTTTGCCGGCGTTGAAGTAACGCTGTAATAGCGGACGAGCCGCACGCAACGTGCACGACGAGAAACGGGGACGCCATTTATCGTGGCTTCCCCGTTTTGCTATTCATGGGTCATCATCATGCAGTGGCGCCGCGCCCAAGCGCCGAAGCGCCGAAACGCCGAAGCGCCGAAACGCCGAAACGCCGAAACGCCGAAACGCCGAAACGCCGAAACGCTTAAACCAATGTCCGGCGATCAACCAACGACTCGTACCGGCGCACGCCGTCTCTCCCACCAGACCGCCACCAGAAACGCCAACGCCGCAACAAGCAGTACCCCGACCATCGCGTCATTCCCGACGCCCTTCATCAGCGCGCCAGCCACCAGCGGGCCGCCGAAACTCGCCGCGCTCCACGACGCGCCCACCAGCGAACTCGCCGACACCAGCGCGACACCGCGAAAGCGCTCGCCGCAGGCAACCAGCGACAGCGTGTAAATCGCGCCTGCCGCCGCGCCGAGCACATACAGCAGCGGCCAACAGAGCCACGGCGAAGTCATCGCCCACGGCAGCAACGGCAGCAGCGCCACGACGATCACACCGCAACCGATATGTACGCGTTCGCGTCCAAGCCGGTCAGCCAGCCAGCCGATCGGGAATTGCATCGTCGTATCGCCGAGCAGCAGCGCCGACGCGAACAGCACGGCCACCTCGCTCGTAATGCCATGCGACATGGCGAAGAGCGGCAGCAGCGAGAGCGCGATCGTGTCGAACAACGCGAAGAAACCGGTGCCGATCACGAGCGCTGGCATCTGCGGCAAAACATGGCGCCAACTGCCGTGCGCCGCGTGCTCCTCCTCGGACGCTTGCGGCGTCTTGCGGATCGTGGCGAGCATCGGCAGCGCCAGCAGAAAGATCGCCCCGCAAATCAGGAAGCGCCACTGCGTGAAGCCGGCGATTTGACTCACCAGCACAGGACCGGCCATCTGGAACAGCGTGAAGTTGGTCGCGTAAATCGCGATCACGCGGCCGCGCGTGGCGTCGTCGGCCAATTGGTTGACCCACGCTTCGCCGATCGTGAAGAGGAGCATCAGCGCCGCGCCGCATAGCACGCGCAACACGGCCCACAGCCACAGGTTCGAGGTGAGTTGCATCAGCGCCGTGGCGAACGCCACTACCAGCACGGCGCTCACGATCACCTGGCGGCCACCGAAACGCGCCGCGATCCATCCCGCGAGCGGCACGATGACGAGCCCGCCGCCCGCTTGCGCGGCAGTCAGCAGGCCGACCACGTCGGTGCCGTAACCGGCTTGCGTGAGTGCGAGGGCAGTGAGGGGAAGCGTTGCGCCGCTGCCGAGTCCGACGACGGCGACGCTAAGGATCAAAGCGAGGAAATCGCGAGTGAAGATGACTTTCATCGGCCGAGATGCTACTACGGCCGCGAGTCATCCGCACCTGTGCGGGGTTTGACGCGAGCGAGCAGAAGGGCGGTTAGCCCGCCATCGCCATGCGTTGCGCGCGCCGGTCGATCGACACCGACCACAGTGTCAGCACCAGCGCGCCGATCGAGGTCGCCACGCCGACCCAGGGCAGCGTCGTGAGCGGTGCGCCCGCGCCGATCGCCATGCCGCCGAGCCAGGCGCCGGTCGCATTGCCGAGGTTGAAGGCGCCCTGGTTCAAGGTCGAAGCCAGATTCGGCGCATGACTCGCGCGGTCGACGATCAGCATTTGCAGCGGCGGCACGATCGCGAAGGCCAGAATGCCCCACACGAAGATCGTGATCATCGCCGGGATCTCCGAATGCATCGTGCCGGCGAAGATGGTCAGAATCACGACGATGGCCAGCAGAAACGCCACCAGCGACGGCATCAGCCGCCAATCGGCGAGCTTGCCGCCGAGCGTGCTGCCCACCGTCAGCCCGAGGCCGAACAGCAGCAAGACGAGCGTGACCGCGTGCGGCGTGAAGCCGGTCACGTCTTCGAGAATCGGCGTGATGTACGTGAAGGTGGAAAAGAGGCTCGCCGACGCGAGCACGCTGATGCCGAGCACCATCAGCACTTGCGGGTTCTTCAGCACGCTGAATTCGTGGACGAGGCTGGCCTTCTGCATTTCGATCTTCGCGGGCAGGCACACGGCGAGCGCGGCCGCCGCGACGACGCCGATGCCCGTCACCGCCCAGAACGTGGCGCGCCAGCCCACCGCCTGGCCAAGCGCGGTGCCGAGCGGCACACCCAGCACGTTGGCGAGCGTGAGGCCCGTGAACATCAACGCGATGGCTTGCGCGCGGCGGTTCGGTGCAACAAGGCCTGCGGCGACCACCGAGCCGATGCCGAAAAACGCGCCATGGCAGAACGCGGTCACGATGCGCGCGGCCATCAGCACCGCGTAGCCCGGCGCCACCGCGCACAGCAGATTGCCGACGATGAACACGCCGATCAGGCTCATCAGCGCCTTCTTGCGCGGCATGTTGGCGACCGCGATTGCGACGATCGGCGCGCCGATTGTGACGCCGAGCGCGTACGCCGAGACCAGCATGCCGGCCGCCGGAATCGACACGGACAGATCGCGCGCGACATCGGGTAGCAGCCCCATGATCACGAATTCGGTGGTACCGATTCCAAACGCGGCAACGGCAAGGGCAAGCAGGGGCAAAGGCATGGTGAAGGAGCGTGAATCGGCGCGACGGGAAGCGTCGCGCGGCCGGCGCGCGTTTTCGGGGCGAAAACGCGTGCGCCGTACAGGGGTAAAACAGTAGGGGATTCTACCTAAGTCAAAACGGGCTTGCTGATCGTCGACACGGATGTTGTTTTTTGCTGAAAGTCGCTGTCAAACGCGAGCCTCGCTGCGTTTCTAGCGGCTGCCACCGTCGGGGCCGAGCGTTTTGCCGTGGCGGCCGGCACCACTGGCGAAATGCGCCGCGCCGGCCACACCTTCGTCGAAAACCGCTTGATAACCGCCGGCACCTTCACGGCGCAATGCTTCTGCGACATCGTCGAGCATGCTGTTTTCCAACACCGAACGGCGGTCGGCGAGTAGCGCCGCCTGTGGAAAGGCGGCCAGTTCGGCGGCCAGTTGTTCCGCCGCGGCGCGTACCGTGCCTTTTGGGACGACGCGATTGGCGAGACCGAAGCCGAGCGCTTCCTGCGCGCTCACCGCGCGGCCGGTCAGAATCAGGTCGAGCGCACGTGACAGGCCGATCAAGCGCGGCAAGCGGATCGTGCCGCCGTCGATCAGCGGAATCCCGACGCGCCGGCAGAACACGCCAAGCACCGCGTCGTCTTCGACGACTCGCAGATCGCACAGGGCCGCCAGTTCCAGGCCACCCGCTACCGCATAACCGGCAATCGCGGCGACCACGGGCTTGCTGAAGCTCATGCGCGTCGGTCCCATCGGGCCGGGACCGCTGCCGTCGGCATGCAATTCGTTGCGACGGGTGTCGTCGGCGAGGGCGGTCAGGTCCGCGCCGGCGCAGAAAGTGCCGCCCGCGCCGAACAGCACCGCCGCGCGCCAGGCCGGCTCCGCTTCGAAGCGGGCGAACGCGGCGCTGAGCGCGTCAGCCACAGGACGGTCGACGGCATTTCGACGCGCAGGGCGCTCAAGGATGATCGTCGCCACGCCGATATCCTGATTAGCTTCGATGCGCACGTGGTCATTGAAATTTTGCGTGGTTATCATCGTTGTCACCGTAGAAGTCATCAGCGTCTGCCCGCTGGGTGCGGGGTTGTGAGCAGTGTGCTCATGCAGAGTAATTAATACCGTGGTCTGTCATGCTTCTTACACAATCGGCTCGTAGCGTAAGCGCTCTTTTAATGCGCTGGCGTCTTTTCGCCGGCTTAACGAGCCTGCCTTTGCCCTTGTCCAATTCATCGTCAGCCGCCGCGCCGGCTTGTGCCGAGACGGTCTGGACCGTGCCTCTGCAAGAGCATCCATGGTACGACCACGTGCGCCTGAAACGCGTCTTCGTCACGGACGGCACGCGGCATCAGGTCGTCCTCGTCGACGTGCGCAAGCTGCTCGCTTGCGCCGATCGCGACAATACCGATTACGTGCTGAAGCCGGTCGCCGAATGGCACTCGGGCAAGGTGCGCGGCATTCGCGAGTTTCTCGATCCAGAGAACCCGCGGGTTCCGCAGATGCCGTACGTGACCATTTCGACGCGTCGCGCGCCGGGTCTGCTGGGCTGGTTCGGATTGGAGCGCGAAGGCGTGGTGGCGTTTCGCAACGGCCAGCATCGCGCGCGCTATCTGGCCGATGCGGGCGCGCGCTGGTTTCCGGTGGAAGTGCACGAGCGTGAGGCGACGTTGCTGCGCGAACTCTGCGGCGCCGCGGACGACGCGCGCACCGTGGTCCGCGCGACGCCGCTGAACACCGGCGGCGGCACCTAAGCGGGCGCGCGCACCACGTTGCGCGGCGTGCCGGCCTGCCACGCCACGACGTTATCGAGCGTGGTCTGGGCGATCTCGTTCATCGCCTCGCGCGTGAAGAACGCCTGATGCGCGGTGACGATCACGTTCGGAAACATCAACAGACGCGCGAGCACATCGTCCTGCAAGGGCAGGTTCGAGTGATCCTCGAAGAACAGGCCGCCTTCTTCCTCGTAAACGTCGAGCCCGAGGTGGCCGAGCTGGCCATCTTTCAGGGCGCCGATCAGCGCATTGCTTTCGACGAGGCCGCCACGGCCCGTGTTGATCAGCATCGCGCCGTGCTTCATCTTGGCGAGCGCGGGGCCGTCGATCAAATGGTACGTGTCCGGCACCAGCGGACAATGCAGGCTGACCACGTCGGATTCGGCGAGCAAAGTGTCGAGCGGTACGTAGCGGGCGCCGAGCGCGAGCAGATCGTCGGCGGGCTTGCCGGGATCGTACGCGAGCACCTGCATGCCGAAGCCCGCCATGATGCGGCCGAATACGCGGCCGATCATGCCCGTGCCGACCACACCCACGGTCTTGCCATGCAGATCGAAGCCGAGCAGTCCGTGCAGCGAAAAGTCGCCTTCACGAGTACGTGCGGCGGCGCGCGGCAGGCGCCGGTTCAGCGCCAGAATCAAGCCGACTGCATGTTCGGCGACCGCGTGCGGCGAGTAAGCCGGCACCCGCGCGACCGTGATGCCGAGACGCTCGGCCGTGGCCAGATCGACATGATTGAAGCCCGCCGAGCGCAACGCGATCATGCGCGTGCCGCCGGCATGAAGCCGCTCCAATACCGCTGCGTGAACGTTGTCGTTGACGAACGGGCATACCACTTCGTAGCCCTGAGCGAGAATGGCCGTCTCGCTGTCGAGGTGCGACTCCTGGAAGTGCAGTTCATAGCGATGCGTGGCATTGGCTTCGGTGAACGTGTCGCTGTCGTATTGGCGGCTGCTGAACAGGATCATGCGCATGTCGGGCTCCGAAGAATACGTGCCGGCGCTAACGAAGCGACCTGATGGCGCGGCAGGCGAACGGTCCAGTATAGGGTAAGCCTCACGGACCAGGTGCTTGCAATCCATTCGCCTTTGCTAAAGATCATTTTTTGCGAAGATAGGCGGACGCGAGTTAAAAATAATATTGACAGCCCTGCGGAATTACAATATCAATTAAAAAAGGCAGTTCGAAAAGGCGTGTTCACTCATGCTGTAATAATTGGCCATCAGCAGACGATATCTTTTCAAGGCATTAGGCAACTTCGCGAGGAAAGAGTGACAGTCGAGCTATCGAATGACTATTTCAATACCCGCCGCTGCAGTGCGGCAAATCATCCCGGGCGCAACTCGCGTCATCCCCTTGCCATAAATTAAGTTTTCACTCATTCGCTATGCCGATTGAGTAATGCGTGCGTAATACTGGGGACCGAATAAATTTATTCGAGTTTCTCGAACGATTTTTCGGTTTCCTGCCAATAAACCCGTTAATCGGCGAGCCAACATGATCGGTGAATTGCTGAGGTCTCAACCGGAGATCGCGCTGTTCGCAAGCCTTGCAATCGGATATTTCATTGGTTCGTTCCGCGTCGGGCCCATTCAGCTCGGCGGCGTGTGCGGCACGTTGATCGCTGCGTTGTTGTTGGGCCAGACGGGCGCGCGCATCGCCCCCGATCTGAAGAACATCGCGTTCGCGCTGTTCATCTTCGCGCTGGGCTTTACCGGCGGGCCGCAGTTCTTCGCCAACATCGGCCGCGGCTGGCGCTACGGGTTGCTGTCAGTGGTCGAGATCGTGTCGGTGCTGGTGCTGATCATGATCGCGGTGGCCGTCATGCGGCTCGATGCCGGTACCGCGGCCGGTCTGCTGGCCGGCGCGGCGACGGAGTCGGCCGTGATCGGCACGGCGTCCGAGGCGATTGCCAAGCTCGGCTTCGGCGACGCGGAAACGGTCCGCCTGCAGGCCAATATCGTGACCGCGTACAGCGTGAGCTACCTGTTCGGCCTGATCACCATCGTGCTCTTTACGAGCCAGTTCGCACCGCTGCTATTGCGCGTCAATCTGCGCGACGAAGCCGAGCGCGTGTGGCGCAAGCTCGGCGGCGACGGCGCATTCGGCGAGGGACAGCACGCGGCCGCGCCGGCGCTGGTGGGCCGCGCGTTTCTCGCCGGTACGGCGGCTGGCGCGACGATTCGGGCGTTCGAACAGCAGTACAGCTTCAATTTGACGGTCGAGCGCGTGCGGCGCAACGGCCTGGACGTACCGGCCGAACCGCAACTGACGCTCGCACCTGGTGACGTCATTCTCGTGGCGGGGCGACGTGAAGCCATAGTGGCGGCCGCTGCCGCGCTTGGTGACGAAGTGAGTGGCACCGACTTCGGCCTCGTGATCGCCGAGAAGCTCGACGTGGTGCTGACGCGCCGCGACCTGCACGGCCGGACCATCGCGCAGGTGCGCGAACAGGCGACGCCGGAAAACGGACGCGGCGTCTACATCGCGGCGGTCACGCGGCTCGAGAGCACGGTGCCGGCGCTGCCAAGCACCGAACTGAATCGCGGCGACGTGCTGACGCTGGTGGGCACGAAAACCGATGTGGAGCGCGGCGCGAAGCGGCTGGGCTACGCGCTCGTCGCGACGCAGAAGACCGACTTCGTCTATCTGGGTCTGGGCGTGCTGGTCGGCATGGCGATCGGCCATCTCGGCGGACGGGTGGGCGGCGTGTCGGTTGCGCTCGGTACGGGCGGCGGTTGTTTGCTGTCGGGGCTGCTATTCGGCTGGATCCGTTCGCGTTATCCGCTGGTCGGTTCGCTGCCTTCGGCGGCCGCGCAGATCCTCAAGGACTTTGGTCTTGCCACTTTCATCGCGGCAGTGGGTTTGTCGGCGGGACCGGACGCCATCAAGCTGGTGCGTGAATACGGTCTCGCGTTGCCGGTGGCCGGGATTCTGATGGTGCTCGTGCCGGGTCTGCTGTCGCTATGGATCGGCCGCATGTTCCTCAAGCTCGAGGCGCCCATGCTGCTCGGCGCGATTGCCGGCCAGCAATGCAGCACGCCCGCGATCAGCGCACTGGTGGGCGTCACCGGCAACTCCACTCCCGTGATCGGCTACACGATCACTTATGCACTCTCGAACATTCTGTTGCCGCTGATGGGGCCGGTGGTTGTCGGCCTCGCCGGGAAATTCCATTAGGCGGCAGATGTGCCGGACGTGGCACGCCATGCCACGTTCGGTCGATGCGGCAGGCGGCAGGCGGCATGTGGCGCGCGACACGATTGCGCCTCGCATGCGCGAGCCGCACCCAGTACTCAGTATCGCAAACTATCCAGCGAGGGCACGATGGACTGGCTACATCACATCTTTCAGAAATCACCCGAGATCGCGCTGTTTCTATCGCTCGCAGCCGGCTACTTCATCGGGCAGATCAACTTCGGCAAGTTTCAGTTGGGCGGCGTGGGCGGGTCGCTGCTGGCCGCGGTCGTCATCAGTCAGGCGGGCGTGACCATCGACAACGGTGTGAAGTCGGTGATGTTCGCCGTCTTCATCTACGCCGTCGGCTACGACTCCGGTCCGGGCTTCTTCAATTCGCTGAACCGCAAGACGCTGCGTGAGATCGCGATGGCCGTCTTCCTGGCGGTCACCGCACTGATTACCGTGGTGGTGTGCGCGAAGCTGTTCCACCTGAACAAGGGCCTCGCCGCCGGGCTCGCGGGCGGCGCGCTGACGCAGTCCGCGATTATCGGCACGGCGGGCGACGCGATCGCGCGTCTCGGCCTGCCTGCCGATCAGGTCAAGTCGCTGCAATCAGACGTGGCGATTGCCTACGCGGTGACCTACGTGTTCGGCTCGCTGGGCGCGATCATCGTGTGCGTGAACATTCTGCCCAAGTTCATGGGGCAGAGTTTGCGCGACGCCTCAATCCAGGCGGAACGCGAGCTGTCCTCCGGTGCGCCGTCCATCGCGCCGGGACAGCTTTCCGCGTTGCCCGAGATGGTCGGCCGAGCATACAAGATCGATGTCAGCGCCGGGAAAACGGTGAAGGCCGTCGAGACGCAACATCAGGACATGCTGACGATCGAGCGGATCAAGCGTGACGGGCAGCAACTCGACCCAACGCCCGATCTGGTGTTGAAGCCCGATGACGTGGTGCTGGTTGTTGGCCGCCGCGAGGCTGTGGTCGCATTCGGTGCGAGCGGCGGCGAAGTTGCCGCAGTCGAAGACATCGGCGTGGTTATGCAAACGCGTGAAGCCGTGTTCACACGCAAAGGCATGAACCACACAACGATCGCCGCCGCGCGGGAAGTGCTGGATCGTGATATGCGCCACGGCGTTTACATCCAGGGCATATCGCGCGCCGGCCAGCCGCTGCCGATCTTGCCGGAGACCAAGCTGGAACACGGCGACGTGATCACCTTCTACGGTTCGCCGAAAGACACCAAGCGCGCCGTCGACGCAGCCGGCTACGAGCTGCCGTACAGCATCAAGACCGACTTCATCTATATGGGCGTCGGCATCGTGCTGGGCTTGCTGATCGGACTGATCGTCATCGACGTGGGCGGCATTCCGCTCACGCTCGGTTCGGGCGGCGGCTGTCTGCTGGCTGGGCTGCTGTTCGGCTGGATGCGCGGCAAGCACCCGATGTACGGCGTGATGCCGACGGCGGCCTCGCAGTTGCTGAAGGACTTCGGCCTCGCGGCTTTCGTCGCGGTGGTCGGGCTGAACTCCGGCTTGCAGGCCGTGGTCACCGTCAAGCAAAGCGGCATGACGATCTTCCTGCTCGGCGTGTTCGTCACGTTGTTTCCGCTCCTGCTCACCATGCTGTTCGGCCGCTACGTGCTGAAGTACAACAACGCGGCCATCCTGGCCGGCGCGCTGACCGGCTCACGCAGCGCGAATCCGGCATTCGGCGGCGTGCTCGACAAGGCGGAAAGTGCAGTGCCGACCGTGCCGTTCGCGATCACGTATGCCATCGCGAACGTCGCGTTGACGCTGCTCGGCCCGCTCGTGGTCGGGCTCGTCTAGCGCGGGCGTCTATCGATCTCTCACGCCGGCGCTTATCGGGCGATCATCCGCCACGCCGGCGTCTTTCACTTGGCTCAGGAGAACGCATCATGGCAAAAGAGAAGGGCGACAAGAAACACTCGGATATGGCACAAGCAGGTATGGCCGCGCTCAGCCCGTTCGAGCTGAAGGACGAATTGATCAAGGCCGCCGGCGGCGGCGCCGTGGAGCGGCCCGCCAACGCATCGATGCTCAACGCCGGCCGCGGCAATCCGAATTTTCTCGCGACGATTCCGCGCCACGGCTTCTGGCAACTCGGCCTCTTTGCGATGCGCGAATCGGAGCGCTCGTTCGCCTACATGCCGGAAGGCGTGGGCGGCTTTCCGCGACGCGACGGCCTCGAAGAACGCTTCGATCTGTTCCTGCGCGAAAACAAGGGCGTGGCGGGCATCGACTTCCTGCGCGGCGCGGTGTCTTACGTGCGCGACCAGTTGGGATATTCGGCCGGCGACTTCCTGTATGAAATGTGCGAGGGCATTCTCGCTTCGAACTACCCGGTGCCCGACCGCATGCTCAAACTGTCCGAGCTGATCGTCGGCCAGTATCTGCGGCGCGAGATGATCGGCGACCATCCGTTCGTCGGCGAATTCGACGTGTTCGCGGTGGAAGGCGGCACGGCGGCAATGACGTACATCTTCAACACGATGCGCGAGAACCACCTGATCAAGGCCGGCGACACGATCGCGCTCGGCATGCCAATCTTCACGCCGTACATCGAGATTCCGCGCCTGAACGACTACCAGTTGAACGTCGTGAATCTCGAAGCCGACGTGGCCAACGGCTGGCAGTATTCGAAGAAGGAACTGGACAAGCTACGCGATCCGAAGGTGAAGGCGTTCTTCCTGGTGAACCCTAGCAATCCGCCTTCGGTGAAGATCGACGACGAGAGTCTTCAGTACATTGCCGACATCGTCAAGGAACGGCCCGATCTGATCCTGCTGACCGATGACGTGTACGGCACCTTTGCCGATAACTTTGTGTCGCTGTTCGCGCTCGCGCCCAAGAACACCATTCTCGTGTACTCGTACTCGAAGTACTTCGGCGCGACCGGCTGGCGTCTCGGCAC
Organism: Paraburkholderia sp. RL17-373-BIF-A; assembly: GCF_046030175.1. Taxonomy (NCBI): domain Bacteria; kingdom Pseudomonadati; phylum Pseudomonadota; class Betaproteobacteria; order Burkholderiales; family Burkholderiaceae; genus Paraburkholderia; species Paraburkholderia sp. RL17-373-BIF-A. Next base: position 234,827 of record NZ_JARESO010000006.1, on the reverse strand, counting down.
GATCGCGACGCATCGCGACAACGTGCTCGACAGGTTGATCGCCGAACTGCCGAAGGACGCGAAGAAGCAGTTGCACGAGCGTTACGAGTCGATCACGACGGAGCCGGACAAGCTCAAGTTCATCGACCGCCTGGTGGCCGACAGCCGCACCGTCGCGCTGAATCACACGGCGGGCCTGTCGACGCCGCAGCAGGTGCAGATGGTGCTGTTTTCGCTGTTCTCGCTGATGGACACGCCGGACGCGTACAAGAACGCGTTGAAGCGGTTGATCCGCAAGCGCAAGCAGGCGCTCTATGAAGAGGTCGGCATTTCGTTCGAGGACGACGATCCGAATCAGGTCGACTACTACACCATTCTCGACATCGAATTCCTCGGCGAGCGGATGTTCGGGCGCGAGTTCGTCGAGTGGCTACTGAAGAACACGCAGCCTTCCGAGTTGTTGTTCCGTCTCGCGCGCGAAGCGCGGGTGGTGCTGCTGCCGGGCCGCGGCTTCGGCACTCAGCATCCGTCGGGGCGCGTCTCGCTGGCCAATCTGAACGAGTCCGACTACCGGCAGATCGGCCGCGCCCTGCGCAAGCTGATCGAAGATTATGTCGAGCGTTTCAATGCGTCCACGGGCAAGAAGCTCGATAAGACCAAGGTGAAGTGACGGGATTGTCCGCCGTGTTGTGCGGTCAAGCATAGTCAAAAAACTTGCGCAATCGCGCGGATCGGTGAATGATCGAACAGGCGGCCTCGCCAGCGTCAATGCTGGCGGGGCCGTTTGCTCCTTTGCGTCCTGACATTCACGTACCGATCATCATGCCGACTTCATCATTCACATCCGCATCTTCCGCAGTGCCCTGTCCGGTTGTCGAGTCGCTCGACGCCATTCTTCCCGAAGAGCCGCTCCTGATGATGGGCGCCGGCCCCGTGCCGATTCCCGCGGCGGTGGCCAAGGCCAACGCGATCGTGATCAATCATCTGGGTGGCACGATGGTGAAGGTGATTGGGCAGGTGAAGTCGATGGCGCGCTATGTGTTCCAGACGAATTCGAAATGGGTGCTGGGCGTGGCCGGGCCTGGATCGGCCGCGATGGAGATGGCGATCTCGAACCTCGCGTGGGAAGGCACGCGTGTGCTGTCCATCAGGAACGGTTTCTTCAGCGAACGGATGGCGGAGATGGGCCGGCGCGTCGGCGCGCGGGTGAGCACGCTCGATGTTGCCGACCGCTCGGTGGCGAGTCTCGAAGAGATTGCCGAGGCAATTCGACGCGAGCGTCCCGAGATCGTGACGGTGGTGCAGGGCGAGACGTCGAATACGGTGTGGAATTATCACCTGAAGGAGATTGCCGCGTTGGCGAAAGCCGCGGGCGCGTTGGTGATCGTCGATGCGGTTTGCACCTTGAGTACGATGCCTTTGGAGATGGATGCCTGGGGGATCGATGCCGTTATTACGGGTGGGCAGAAAGGGTTGTCGTCGATTCCCGGTGTGTCGTTGATCGCGTTTTCGGATGCGGCGTGGGAGCGCGTGAAAGGGCGCACGGCGCCGAATGCGCATTGGTGCCTGGATGCGACGCTTGCGGAGAATTTTTGGCACAACGCGGGGTATCACTATACGGCGCCTGTTTCTGGTGTTTTGGCGTTACACGAAGCTTTGCGGCTTGTTTGTGCCGAGACGCTGGAGAAACGGTTTGCGCGGCATTTGAAGTGTTCGCTGGCGCTGCAGGATGGGGTCGCGGCGATGGGGCTGCGGTTGTATACGCCTGACGCGTGCCGGTTGAATTCTGTTGTTGGCATCGAGGTGCCCGAAGGGTTCAGTCCGGCAGATGTGTGCTCGCATATTTCGCGGATGCATCAGGTGGAGATTTCGGGGTCTTTTGGATTGCCTATCGTTCGCGTGGGGCAGATGGGAGAGCAGTGTCGGGAACATAACCTCTTTCGCACTGTGCATGCGCTTGGGAGGACTATGGTGGATCTGGGGGTTAAGGTTGATTTGCCGGCGGGGGTCGCGGCTTTGGAGAGGGGGTTGTCGGGGGGGAGGTAGGTTCTTCTTTGCCTGCTCGGCGCGCTCAAGCCCATCCTCGGCGCGTGCCTTCTGCGTATCCGGCGCTATCTGGACAACCTCAATCGGGTGCTTGCAGTGATCCGCCACCCAGAAAAAAGCGAAGCCCCATTTCCATCTTGCGCACAAACTCGCTTGATGGGATGGGGCTTAAGTTGAGAGCATTGCCCGGCACAGGGGCAATGCTAATAGACCACCGTGAACTCAAGGAAAGGCCAAAACTCCAGTACCACAACGCATCCAGACTCAAAGCGCCGCAGGCAAATTATTCACCTTGGCATTGCGCAAATAAAGCAAAGTAGAAAGCCCCACACCTGCGGCAGCGGCAACAGCCGCAAAAAGAAACACCGACCCATACCCAAACTCGCCGGCAATATACCCAGCCAACGGCCCGGTAATCCCGAGAGAAAGATCCAGAAACACGGAATAAGCCGACAAAGCCGCCCCCCGACTGGCCGGCGGCACGAGCCCAACAGCCTCGACCCCAAGAGCCGGAAACACCAAAGCAAACCCAAACCCGGTTAGCGCTGCCCCAGCCAGCGCAATGTGCGGTTCAGGCGCCAACCACAACATCAACAACCCGGCGCATTCAAACGAAAACGAGGCAATCGCGACGCGAAATCCACCGTAGGTCTTGATCGTATTGGCAAACAACAACCGGGCCCCGATGAACAGCGTCCCGAACACCGTCAACGACAACGCCGCATTGGGCCAATGCTTAGCCGCATAAAACAGCGTGATGAAAGTAGCAATCGACCCAAACCCGGCCGAGCCAAGCGCCAACCCGATCCCATGCGGCAGCACCCGCGTGAACACGCTGCGATACGACATGCGCTCGCCATGCACGATCGGCACCGGCGCCATCGGACGAGCCAGATAAAAACCAAGCGCCGCCAGCAGAATGACCAGAATTCCCAACGCGGCAAACCCGACCGTATGCTCGATCGCCACGCCCAGCGGCGCGCCGACTGCCAGCGCGCCGTAAGTGGCGATGCCATTCCAAGAAATCACTCGCGCATTGTTGCTCGTGCCCACCCGGCCGATACCCCACAGAATCGCCCCCGTGCCGCACAGGCTCTCACCGAACCCCAGCACGAGACGGCTGCATACCAGGAGGCCGAGGCTCAGCACCGGCCAGCGTCCGCACAGCACAGCCAGCAACAACAGAACCCCGCTTGCGCCACAACCCAGCAAACCGATCGACACGGTCCGCTTCGGCCCCAACGTATCCGCAGAACGGCCGGCCAGCGGCCGCGACGCCAACGTCGCCAGGTATTGCACGCTGATCGCCGCACCCGCCAGCACGGCGCTGTAACCCAGGTCGTCGTGGACGTAGCCCGGCAGTACCGCCAGCGGAATTCCGATCGTCAGATAGCAAAGAAACGTGAAAAAGACGACCGGAATGATCTGCATGGTCGTCGCAAATTCGCTGCGAGGTGTCGCTGAGTCGGTGGACATGGGGAAAACGAGACTTGAAATCGGCGGGAAGGCGTGATTTTCCCATGGAACCGATTCTCTTGCAGGACTTGCTTAATAATTCGTCTAACAAAAACCCGGTGCCGGAACCATATAGTGGTCCGTTTTAGCCTCGTCAGAGGTCACTTTTTCGGGTGGGTGCGTCAAAACTGTTCTCCCCAAACTGGCAAATAATCAACAAAAAAGACAAAAATACGGTCAAATACCCCAACCACCATAAGCCAACCCTTCCCCAAACCCATCTCGATATCTTTTCGCGGATATGTCCCGCATGCGACCCGAGCTATGGGTTGTATTTATTGACGGTGATAGTTTTCGAACCATCACTGCTGCACGTCCCCACGGACACAGAACATTCGAGAGTAACGAGACATGACTGAGCCGATTCGCTTCTACCACCGCAACGCGATCCGCGAGATCAAGGACGCGCCCGTCACCCGCACCGTCCTGCAATATCTGCGCGAAGACGCGCATTGCACGGGCACCAAGGAAGGCTGCGCCGAAGGCGATTGCGGCGCGTGCACGGTCGTGATCGGCGAGCGCAACGAGGCGGGCGGCGTCGACTTCAAAGCGGTCAACGCCTGCATCCAGTTCGTGCCGACGCTTGACGGCAAAGCGCTTTACACCGTCGAAGACCTGCGCCAACCGGACGGCTCGCTGCATCCCGTGCAGGAAGCGATGGTGGAGTGCCACGGCTCGCAGTGCGGTTTCTGCACGCCGGGCTTCGTCATGTCGATGTGGTCGCTGTACGAAAAGCACGGCCACGAACATAGCTGCGCGAACAAGAGCGTGCCGTCGCGTGACGCGATCAGCAACGCGCTGACCGGCAATCTGTGCCGCTGCACGGGCTATCGTCCGATTGTCGACGCGGCAGTGCGCATGTTCGAAGCGCCCGCGCCGAAAGCGCCGGTCAACATCGAAGCATTGTCGAAAACGCTCGCCACGCTCGAACGTAAGGACACTTTCCACTACCAGCACGCCGGCCAGCAGTTCGCTGCGCCGCGTACGGTCGAAGCGCTCGCGAAGATCAAGGAAGCCGAACCGGCCGCGCGTATTCTCGCCGGCAGCACGGACATCGGCCTGTGGGTCACCAAGATGATGCGCGACCTCGGCAACATCGTGTATGTCGGGCAGATCGCCGAACTGCAGAAGATCGGGACCAACGACGAATGGATCGAGATCGGCGCGGGCGTGAGCGTCGAAAAGGCTTACGCGGAAATCGCGAAGCAATACCCCGAACTGAACGAGATGTGGCAGCGTTTCGCGTCGCTGCCCATTCGTAACGCCGGCACGCTCGGCGGCAATATCGCCAACGGTTCGCCGATCGGCGATTCGATGCCGGGCCTGATCGCCCTCGGCGCGCGCGTGATCGTGCGCGGCGGCGAGATCGAGCGCGAAATGCCGCTCGAAGACTTGTACCTCGCGTATCAGAAGAAGGACATGGCGGAGCACGAGTTCGTCGTCGGACTGAAAGTGCCGACGCGCACCGGCGTGCGTCAGAACCTGCAGTTCCGCACTTACAAACTCTCGAAGCGCTTCGATTCGGACATCTCGGCGGTGTGCGCCGCGTTCGCGTTCATCGCCGACGGTAATCTGATCCGCGAGCCGCGCATTGCGTTCGGCGGCATGGCTGCCACGTCCAAGCGCGCGACGCATGCGGAAGCCGTGTTGCGCGACGCCGAATGGCACGAAGCCACCGCGCAGGCCGCGATGCTCGCGCTCGGCAACGACTACGCGCCGCTCTCGGACATGCGCGCGACCAGCAACTACCGCCTCGAATCGGCGAAGAACACGCTGTACCGCTTCTGGCTCGAAACGCGTCCGAACAATCCGCTGCCCAAGAGCGCGCTGGATGTGCGCGCGGTCGCCGCGGCCTGTGCGCCGGCCGCCGTCTAAGCAGAAGCCCAAAGGATACGGAGAACACAACAATGAATCAGCAAGCCGAACCATTCCTGAAAGACCTTCAGGATCTCGACGACTTCACCCAGGTGCACATCTCGCGCCCGCACGAGTCCGCGCATCTGCACGTGAGCGGCCGCGCCACGTACACCGACGACATTCCGACGCTCGCCGGCACGCTGCACGCCGCGCTCGGCCTGTCCTCGAAAGCGCATGCGAAGATCGTCTCGATGTCGCTCGACAAGGTGCGCGCCACGCCGGGCGTGGTCGCGATCTTCACCGCCGACGACATTCCGGGCGTCAACGACGTTGGTCCGATCATCCACGGCGACGATCCGATTCTCGCCGACGGTCTCGTGCAATACATCGGCCAGCCGATCTTCATCGTGGTCGCGACGTCGCATGAAACCGCGCGTCTCGCGGCGCGCCGCGCCGAAGTCGTCTACGAGGAACTGCCGGCGATTCTGACCGCGCAGCAGGCGCGCGCCGCGAACCAGCACGTGCTGCCGCCGATGAAACTCGCGCGCGGCGAGGCGGACACCAAGATCGCCCGCGCCGCGCGTCGCGAAGCCGGCGAAATGCTGCTCGGCGGTCAGGAACAGTTCTATCTGGAAGGCCAGATTTCGTACGCGGTGCCAAAGGACGATGACGGCATGCACGTCTACTGTTCGACGCAACACCCGACCGAAATGCAGCACATGGTCGCGCATGCGTTGGGCGTGGCGTCGCACAACGTGTTGATCGAATGCCGCCGCATGGGCGGCGGTTTCGGCGGCAAGGAATCGCAATCGGGTCTGTTCGCGTGTTGCGCGGCGCTCGCCGCATGGAAGCTGCTGTGCCCGGTGAAACTGCGTCCGGACCGCGATGACGACATGATGGTCACGGGCAAGCGCCACGACTTCCACTACACGTATGAAGTCGGCTACGACGACAAGGGCGTGATCGACGGCGTGACGGTCGACATGACCTCGCGCTGCGGCTTCTCCGCCGACCTGTCCGGTCCGGTGATGACGCGCGCGCTGTGCCACTTCGACAACGCGTACTGGCTCTCGGACGTCACGATCGACGGCTTCTGCGGCAAGACCAACACGCAGTCGAATACGGCGTTCCGCGGTTTCGGCGGTCCGCAAGGCGCGTTCGCGATCGAATACATCATGGACAACGTCGCGCGCTCGGTCGGTGAAGATTCGCTCGACGTGCGCCGCCGCAATCTGTATGGCAAGACGGAGCGTAACCAGACGCCGTACGGTCAGATCGTCGAAGACAACGTGATTCACGAGTTGATCGACGAACTCGAAGCGACCAGCGAATACCGCGCGCGTCGCGCGGCGATCAACGAGTTCAACGCGAATAACGAAATACTGAAGAAGGGCATGGCGCTCACGCCGGTCAAGTTCGGCATCGCGTTCAACGTGACTCACTTCAACCAGGCCGGCGCGCTGGTTCACATCTACACCGACGGTTCGGTGCTGGTGAACCACGGCGGCACCGAAATGGGCCAGGGCTTGAATACGAAGGTCGCGCAGGTCGTCGCGCATGAACTGGGCATTGGCTTCAACCGCATTCGCGTCACGGCCACCGACACCAGCAAGATCGCCAATACGTCGGCGACGGCGGCCTCGACGGGTTCCGATCTGAACGGCAAGGCTGCGCAGGACGCCGCGCGTCAGTTGCGCGAACGTCTGTCGGCGTTTGCCGCTGAACGTTTCGGCGCAGGCCAGGTGAGCGCGTCGGAAGTGCGCTTCGTGCATGACCGCGTGGTGGTGGGCGACGCGATCGTGCCGTTCGAAGAAGTGATCGCGAAGGCTTACGTCGCGCGTATTCAGCTCTGGTCGGACGGTTTCTACGCGACGCCGAAGCTCTACTGGGATCAATCGAAGCTGCAAGGCCGGCCGTTCTACTACTACTCGTACGGCGCGGCCGTGTCGGAAGTGGTGATCGACACGCTGACCGGCGAAATGCGCGTGCTGCGCGCGGACGCGTTGCACGACGTGGGCGCCTCGTTGAATCCGGCGCTCGACGTCGGCCAGGTGGAAGGCGCGTTCATTCAGGGCATGGGTTGGCTCACGACCGAAGAACTGTGGTGGAACGCCGGCGGCAAGTTGATGACGCATGCGCCGTCCACCTACAAGATTCCGACCGTCAACGATACGCCGCCCGACTTCCGCGTGCGTCTCTTCAAGAACCGCAACGCGGAGGACAGCATCCATCGCTCGAAGGCGACCGGCGAGCCGCCGCTGCTGCTGCCGTTCTCGGTGTTCTTCGCCGTGCGCGATGCAGTGTCGGCCGTGGGCGACCATAAGGTCAATCCGCCGCTGAATGCGCCGGCGACCAGCGAGGAAATCCTCAAGGCGGTCGGCGCGGTGCGGGCCGCAACCGCAACACTGCGGCAATCAGCGTAACAATGAGCCGGGAAAGAAGCGCGTGAACAACACACTCACTGGAATGATCGCCATGAACGATTTTTCATCCGTTCAGATCGGCCGACCCAGCGCCGTGCAGACGCCGCGTCCGGCGCCGATGCATATCGTGCTGTTCGGCGCGGGGCACGTCGGGCACGCGCTCATCAAGCTGCTCGGCAGCTTGCCGTGCGTCGTCCAGTGGGTCGACGAGCGCGACGAACTGTTCCCCGACGAAACGCCCGCCAACGTGCAAATCGAAGCGACCGACACGCCGGACGCGATCGTCGATACGGCGCCGCCCGGCGCGTACTTTCTCGTGATGACGCACAATCACGCGCTCGATTTCTCGCTCGCCGCACGCATCATGCGGCGGCGCGATTTCACCTACTTCGGCATGATCGGTTCAAAGACGAAGCGAGTGAAATTCGAGCGTCGTTTGCTCGATCGTGGCGTGGAGCTGGACCGGCTGGTGGAGATGACGTGTCCGATCGGCGTGGCCGGTATCGTCGATAAGGCGCCTTCGGCGATCGCCGTGGCGGTGTGCGCGGAGTTGCTGCAGATTCGTACGCGGCAGGTCGTGGCGCAGCTCGCAACGCAGCAGCTCTGCGCGAGTGTCCGATAGCTAGAAGTCGATCAAGACGAAGGCGTTCAACCGCCGCCGATCGCACTGCAAACCCAAACGTCAGCCCATCGCGGCTGACGTTTCCTTTTTGGGCGCCCGTTTCGCGCGCCGCACCTTCTGCGCGACCAGCGTATCCGACACCTCGGACATCAGCGTACGCAGCCAGCCGACATCGCTCGGCCGGTCCGGCTGCGGATGCCACAACTGATAGCACTTGATGCGCGGAAACGGAATCGGCACATCGACGACCGCGAGCGGCAGCATGTCCGCATAGTGCATCGCAAAGCGGCGCGTGGTCGTGAAGATCAGATCGGATTGCAGCAGCGTTTGCGGCACCAATCCGAAGTAGGGCAGCGTGGCGACGATACGCCGCTCGGCGCGCGCCCGCGCGAAACCGATGTCGATGGCGCCGCTGCTCGCGCCGCTATACGCCGTCGGCGCCAGATGCGGCGCGGCGAGATACGCCTCGCGCGTCAACGGCATGCGCGTCAGCGGATGATCGGCGCGCATCATGCACACGACCGTGTCGGAGAACAGATCGCTGCGCTCGAAGCGCGGCTCGGGCTTCGGCCAGTTGCCGATCACCAGATCGAGTTCGCCGGCATCGAGCGCGGCCGAATGATCGAGCATCGGGCTCAGCGAATCGATTTCGAGCCGCGCGTGCGGCGCCGCCTCGCGAAACTGCGCGATCACCGTCGGCATGAAGAAGTCGTTCAGATAATCCGGCGCGGCCACGCGAAACGTACGGCGCGAGCGGCCGGGATCGAAGTCTCCATGCGGTGTCGCGACGAAATCGACTTCGCGCAGCACGCGCTGCGCGGAAGCCAGCAGCGATTCGCCGTATTCGGTCGGCACCATGCCCGACTTGCCGCGCACGAGGATCGGGTCGTTCAGCGTCTCGCGCAGTTTGCGCAGCGCGGTGCTGATGGCAGGCTGGGTCTGATTCAGACGCAACGCGGTCTGCGTGACGCTGCGCTCGACCAGCAGCGTGCGCAGCACGCGCACGAGCCAGATATCGAGGGAGGCGGCGGTGTCGTCCATGGTTTAAGCGAGGCGGGGCAAACGGATCATTCGATAAGGCGTCGCACGGAGCCGCCCGCGAGAGTCTCGCGAGAGCGCAGCGCCAACGCGCACGGCGCGAAGGTCATAACCTTAGGCCCGTTTGCGGTGTAGCGGCATAGCGGGCACGGTATGGCCGGCATCAGCAAGGCTGTTTTGCCGCTATCGACCTGCAATCGGCCCGCGCAAGCGCCGTGCGGCGCGCGTTTAGCCCGCTTTACGCTTACGTATCGCCTACGGTTGAATGTCCGCAAGCCCCGACGGCAGCGAACTGATCCGTTTGACTTCTCTCGATTCGAGCCAGTTCGGCGTGCGCGCGCAGTACAGCACCATGGGCAACGCGTCCTCACCCCAGAACAACTGATCGTTCAGAAAGAAGGTCGGCACGCCGTAGACGCCGAGGCCGATCGCATCCGCCGTGTTGCGCTGCAATTGCGCCAGCACGGCTGCGCTTCTGATGATCTCCGGACCGTCGGGCATACCGACGCGGTCGCACAACTCGGCAAAGGCTTCATCAGTGGACGGATCGCGGCCTTCACGCCAGATGAATCGGAAAATCTCGCGCACGAAGTTGATGTCGCCATTCGCCGCGGTGGCGAGCAGCAACGGCTTCATGGAATCGAAGGGATGCGCCGGCGGCATCTTGTACGGAATGCCGAGTTGCTCCGCGCGAAACAGCGCGTGCCGGTACAGGAAGGTGCGTTTCGAGGGCACGCCGTAAGCCGGCCGCTGTCCCCAGTGACGATACAGATCATTCAGTACGACCGGCGTGAACACGAAGTCGAAGCCCGGCCATTTGTCGTGTTGCTCCAGCAACAGGTAGGTAAACGGCGAGACAAAGTCGTAGAACCACAGCGGTTGCCTGGCGTCGATGCCAACGGTCATAAATGTCTCCCGAATTGCCGGTTCCGCACGGCGCGTCTGCTGCACCGTCGGATTTGTAATGATCTTACGCGGTGCAGCCGCGGCTTGCACCCGTCAATATGGTTTCGCGTCGCGGTCGTCGCGCGTTTCGCCGATTTCAGCCGCTTCGTTCGCGGCGGGCGGCGTGGGTCCGGCGCCTGCTTCGTCTGATCCGTTCTCCGCGCCTTCCGCTTCGTTGGCGGCGTCGTCGCGCTGGGCGTCGCGGGCCTGCATGAGCCGCTGGCGCACGAAGCCGATATGCTCGCGCAGCACGTAGAACTGATCCGCATAGGCGAGCGGCATCTTCAGACCGTTGACCGACTCCTCGATCGCGTCGAGCCGCTCGATCAGCGACGCGCGCTCGGCGGGCGAATGGTCGCTGAGCGCGCTGCGTTCGATCGCGATCAGCGCGCCGTACCAGCGATAAATGCGCGATTTCACCCGCCACGCATACAGCGACGGCACCAGACGCAACGCCGGCACCAGCAACACGATCAGCGGCACCACGACCACCAGCAGGCGGTCAGCGAGACTCGCGAGCCAGAACGGCAGGATGCGGTAGAGGAAGCTCTTGCCGGACTTGTAGTAGCGCGCGGCGTCGTCGCTGATCGGGAAATCGTGGGCGAGCGGCGCGGGGAATTCGCCGGCGCGCTGCATGATGTTCGCCTTGCCGTGCACCTCGCGCGCGGCTTCGATCAACAGGTCGGAAAGCGCGGGATGCAGCGAGTCGCGCGCCACCAGCTCGGCGGTCGGCGCCACCATGTGAATCGGCGCGGACGGCAGGTTCTTGCCGAGGTCGAACGCGCCCATCGGCATTTCGAGTTGCGTCAGGTAGGGAAAGCGGCGTGTGTAGGCGTCGGCTTGCGAGAAATCGTAGAACTGTACGTTCGGCGTGCGGTAGAGCTTGCCCATCACTGCGGGTTGCGCCGAATCGCCGGCGAGGAACGCCGCGTCGACCTTGCCGGAGACGAGTGCTTCGGCGGCGTCGTCGCCCGAAAGCGGCAGGAGTTTGGTTGCGCCGCCCGGCACGATGCCGTTCGCCTTGAGCAGCGCGAGCGCCAGTTCGCGCGTGCCGCTGCCTACGGCGCCGACTGCGAGCCGCTGGCCCTTGAACTCGGAGAGCCGCGTGACGGTCGGCCCGTGATAGAAGATCGCGAGCGGCACATAGGCCACGCTGCCGAGCGACATCAGCCCGTCGGCCGCCGGGCCGGGCGCGACGCCGTCCTGCACGAAGGCGACATCGACGCCGGACTTCGGATCAGACAGCCGCTTGAGATTCTGCAGCGAGCCTTCCGACGACAGCACGTTCAGCGTGATGCGGTTGCGCGCCAGAATCGCCTTGTACTTTTGCGCCGCTGTCCAGAAGGTGCTGCCTTCGGGGCCGGCGCTGATGGTCAGCGTGCTGGGCGGCGCGGGCTGGATCAGCCGCACGGCGACCCAGATCGCGACGGCGGCGATCAGCAGGATCGGCCCGAACGAAACCGCGAGATCGCGCCAGGAGATCGCGACGAAACGGGCGACAAGACGGGGAGGGCTTTTGCGGCCGGAGGCTGGCTTCATCAGATGACGTGACGGGCTACGGTCGAAAGTGAACAGGAACGGCGCTCCGCCGCGCGCCAAGCGGTGCGAAGCACGCGCGGCTTGTGGCCAGGCTGCCGCGAAGGGCACGCAAGCCGCGCGGCAGCTTGCGTCGCGCCGATGGTACCTGAGATTGACCGCACGGCGGAACGCGCGGCGGCTGCCAGCGCCGACAAACCCGTAACAAATCGTGAACGTGGCGTGACAGCCCGCGCGTCTGACGCGATTCGCATCTCGAGTGTGACTAAACCCGACTAAACCCTTTGCGCTTCTGGCCCGGCTAGATTAAATTGTGCATCGCTGCCGCGAACAGATGTTTGCGCGGCGCGACCCGGCACGACACACAAGAACCGGGCGCGTCGGCGGACTTCGCGGCTTGCCGGTTTCGTACCGCACTGCATGCCCGTCATCGGTCATCGGTCATCGCAGGCGGCAACGGCAACCGGCCTCTCTCGCCTCTCGCACATCGTGTTACAGCCCTAGTCGGCCGTTGCTCGGAAGCGCCTTGTCGTGCGCGCCCAGCATGGCTGCCGGTAGTCGTAACGAAGCCGCTTGTATATGCGGTCCAATGTGAAGCTAAGGAGAAGAAAAGCTATGAAATCGGTCGGTTTTCTGAAAACGCTGGGCTCGGTTGTGGCAATGGTGGTGGCGTGCAATGTGTACGCTCAGGCAAGCGACGCAACGGCAACCGGCACGACCGCCGCGCCGGCTGCCAGCGCCAAGTCGACCAAGAAGGCGAACAGCCAGCTGGGCCGCAAGGTGCGTAGCGCGCTGGCCAAGACACAAGGCGTCGACGTGTCGAACATCGCCGTGCGTGCTCGTGGCGGCGCGGTGACCCTCACGGGTTCGGTGCCTGACGAAGGCCAGATCGACGCTGCCGGCCAGGCGGCCAAGGGCGTCGCCGGCGTGACGTCGGTGTCGAACAAGCTGACCGTTGTGCAGCAGTAAGCAGGCTGCGGCACCTGGCGCGGACGGCTCACGCCGTCATGCGCCATCGTGATGCAGGCGTGCACCAAGGTTCCGGCAAAAAACCGGGGCCTTTTTTTATTTATTTGGCGATTATTGAAGCGGCGATGATGGGGCTCAGCCGTTTCGAATGGGACGGCGGCGCGGCCACGGTCCGTCTGTGCGCTGTGACACACTGCTGACGCGTTGCAAAGCGTACTGTGATGCGTAAGGAACCGGAGTCAAAGTCATGGACACCTCGCTTTTGCGCTATACCGATCTGCCCATCGGCGATCGGGCGGCTTTCGAACTGGTGTGCGCGCGGCACGGTTTTGCACCGGTCCATTTCGACATCAGTGCCTGCGCGGATCCGAGCGATGAAGCGCACGAGCGCCTCGTCACCGTGCGGCGCGGCGGCTGGGCGCAGTCCTATCACGATCGTCACGGTCAATGGATCCGGCAGTTCGAGGCCGATCTGACCTGCCGGTTCTTCAAGTAGCCGCTGGACTTCGCGCCGCGGTGCGTCGATATCCTTAGGGCGGTTTCAGGCCAGCACGAGGCGTACGCCGACCAGTGTGAGCGTGGCGGCGAGCAGGTTGCGCAGCAGCGCGTCCGGCGCGCGCGAGGACAGATAGCTGCCGATCGCGATGCCCGGCAGCGATCCCACCAGCAACGACAGCAGCATCGACCAGTCGATCGAGCCCAGCAGCCAATGGCCGGCGCCCGCCAGCAGGGTGAGCGGCACCGCGTGCGCGATGTCCGATCCGACAATGCGCGTGGTCGGTAAAAGCGGATACAGCAGCAACAGCACCGTCACGCCGATCGCGCCCGCCCCGACCGAAGTCAGCGACACCAGCACGCCGAGCACCGCGCCGGTCAGTATGGTCAGCGCGAGCGTGCGTCCCTGACGCGGCGTGCGCTGTTTGCGCGCGCCGAGCGCCGCGAGTTGCGGACGAAACACCAGCGCCACCGCCGTCACCAGCAACGCCGCGCCGAGCACGACCTGGATCAGCCGGCTCGCGCCCGGCGTGTCCATGCCATAACGATGCAGCAGGATCAGCGTGATCGTGGCGGCCGGCACGCTGCCGGCGGCGAGGCGCAGGGTGATCTGCCAGTCGACGGAGCCCTTCAGGCCGTGCACGAGCGTGCCGGTGGCCTTGGTGGCCGCCGCGTACAGCAGGTCGGTGCCGACCGCGGTGGCCGGATGCACATTGAACAGCAGGACCAGGATCGGCGTCATCAGCGAGCCGCCGCCGACGCCCGTCAGTCCGACCAGAAAGCCGACGAACAGGCCGGAGACGGAGTACAGCAGATCGATGTGGGGAAGTGCCATTGAGCGGACCGCTGGCGGTCGGGTGGGACGGGTTATAGGAGGCAAGGCCGGCGCGCCGGCCTTCGACAGTCGATGGAGGGCGGCGCAAAGGCCGCCGCGGCGCGGCGAAAGCCGCTATTGTCGCAAAACTGCCGCGTTTGCGTATGAAGCGGTGCGCTGCGCGGCCTGCATACGATCGATCAGCGCGAGGACTTCGGGCCGGTTTTCGCCTTTCGCATGCACGAAGTAGTAGGTCAGCGGCGAGGCGACTTCATGGCGGCTCACGCGTACGAGGCCGCTGCGCTGCAGATAGGCGTCGGCGAGCGGCACGCGTGCCAGCGCCACGCCGAGTCCCGCTTCCGCGGCGGCCAGCACCAGCGTGTAGTCTTCGAAGCGCCGGTCCTGCGGGCGAGGTTTCAACGGCATGTCCAGCGCATCGAACCATGCGCGCCAGCCTGTCACGTCCGAGTCGTGCAGCAGCGGCACGTCGAGCAGCGCCGCGTCGCCGCGCTTATGCCGCTGCTTCGCCAGTTGCGCGGCCAGTGCGGGATGCGCCAACGGATAGAGCTTCTCCGGCAGGAACGGCTTGACCTCCACATGACGCCAGTTGCCGCGCCCGTAGCGAATGGCCAGATCCGCGTCGCCGCTGACGATGTCCGCGTTGCGATGGTCGATGTCGAGTTGAATGCGCAGCGCCGGCGCCTCGCTTTCGAACGCCGCCTGGCGCTCGAAGAACCACAGCTTGGCGAACGCGGGCACCACGCTCAGCTTGACCAGTTGCGGGCTGCGCGGCGAACGCCACTGGTCCGCAGCGCTGTCGATAATGCCGAAAGCCTGCTCGATCCGCCCAACAAAACGCTGCCCGTCCGGTGTCAGCCGCACGCCGCGGGCATGGCGTTCGAACAATGTCATGCCGAGCCAGTTCTCTACCGCCGCGACGCGCCGGCTGATCGCGCCGTGCGTGAGTCCGGCGCCTTCCGCGGCGGCGAGGAACGAGCCTTCACGGGCCACGTGACAGACGGTTTCGAGGCTGGCGAGCGGCGGCCGCGCGGACGCGGCGTGTGGCGAGGTGTGAGCCATATTCACATCACGGTGTTCATTTGTGTTCTAGCTTAGCAGCTCATGGCGAGGCACGATCGCGGCATGAACACACTCACTTCGCCTCGTCCCTCGCGCTTTGCGCGTCAGCCGCTGTTGGCGGCAGGTGCGGTCGCTTTCACGATTGTGTCGTGGGCATCCGCTTTTCCATTCATTCGGATCGGATTGCAGGGCTTGCCGCCTTTGCAACTGGCGTCCGCGCGATTCGCTACTGCGGCGCTGCTGGTGCTCGCGTGGCTCGCCTACCGGCGCCCGCGTCTGCCGACATGGCCCGATGGCCTGCGCTTCGCGTTGTGCGGTTTTCTCGGCATCGCGCTCTACAACGCGCTGCTCAATACCGGTGAAAAGACCGTGGCTGCGGGCGCGGCGAGTTTCATCGTCAATACGCTGCCGATTTTTACGGCGTTGCTGGCGGCCGTCGTACTCGGCGAGCGTTTCAACCGCTGGGGATGGCTCGGGTCGCTGATAAGCCTGGCGGGTATCGCCGTGATTGCGCGCGGCCAGCCGGGCGGGCTGACGCTCGGCGCGGGCAGCACTCTGATTCTCGGCGCCGCGCTGTGTTCCGCGAGTTACTTCGTGCTGCAGCGGCGTCTGATTCCGGTCTACGGCGCGCTGACCTGCACCGCCTACACATTGCTGGCCGGCGCGCTGCTGCTGACGCCCTGGTTGCCGGGCGCGGTGCATTCGCTCGACGGTGCGCCGCGCGGGACGCTGCAGGCGGTGCTGGTGCTCGGCGTGTTTCCCGCGACGCTCGGTTATGCGACGTGGACCTTCGCGCTCGGTCATTTCGGCGCGGCGCGCGCGGCCAATTTTCTCTATCTGACGCCGGCCGTGGCGACAGTCTTGTCCGCGCTGCTGACCGGAGAACGCCCGGGGCTCGCGACGCTATGCGGTGGTTTGCTGGCGATCTGCGGTGTGGTGCTCGTGGCGTTGCGCGGGCGCTCGTGAGGCTGCGGCTGGGAGCGTAGCGGCCGACCCAGCCGCAGCGCTAACACGTGGTGCTGTGCGCGGATGCTTGCTCAAAGCGCCCGGCGAATTTCCACGACGCCGAACGCCGCCAGCGTGAACCCGACGATCCGGTCGATGGCAACGCGCAGCTTGCTGCCGATCGCATGGCGCGCGAGCGACACCACCGTCACGAGGAAACACCACCAAGCGATCGAGCCGCAAAACACGCCGCCTACCGTGGTCAGCGCGATGCTCGATGAAAACGCGCCGCGCGGGGCGAGCGTCGTGAACAGCGCGGCGAACATGATGACCGTTTGCGGATTGGTCAGCGTGAGCAGCAATGAACTTGCATAGGCGCGCAGCGCACCGGCGCGGCCCACTTGCGCGAGCTTGCCGTTGCCGTTGCCGTTGCCGTCGCCGTTCGACGCGTCGGCAGGTGCTTTCTGCAGTAGCGTGCGCACGCCCAGATACAACAGGAACAATCCGGCGAGCAGATGCAAGGGCCGGTCGTACGCGAGCATGAACTGCGAGATGCTGACGAGGCCGAGTGCCGCAATCAGACCGTAAGCGGCGTCGCCGGTTGCAATGCCGAAACCGATGGCTAGCCCGGCACGCGGACCGCCGGTCAACGTGCGGCGGATGCACAGCATGCCCATCGGGCCGACCGGCGCGGCAATCGCGAGGCCGACGCCTGCGGCGGTGAGGAAGAGACTGGTGGTGGACATGGCTCTCTCTGGTTCTGGTCGATTGTTCTGGTTCGTGCCGCGATTCGCGTGCTGCGCAGAGGCTCGCGGCCGGCAAGGCCCTCAGCATAGCCAGACCGGAAAAGCCGGGCAAGTGCGGGAATGATCGCGGGTTAAAGCGGCTCAAACAGCCCAAGCAACCCCAGCAACCCCAGCAACCCCAGCAACCCCAGCAACCTCCGCGGTGGATACCCTGAGAGGGCCTCGGCCGCCGTCATCGTCGGGCATAATTTTCCCACTTCAGACCTTGGGAGCACGCCCGCTCATGTGGCAGATCGATCAGGTGACCTTGCGCTTGTTCATTGCCGTCTGCGAGGAAGGCACGATTGCGCGCGCGGCCGAACGCGAGTTCATCGCGCCGTCGGCGGTCAGCAAACGGCTCGCGGATCTCGAGGCGTTGGTCGATGTCGCGTTGCTCTCGCGCAGCCAGCGCGGCGTGCGCGCGACCGCTGCCGGCGAGGCGCTGCTGCGGCATGCGCGGCTCATCATGCGCGGCCACGAACGCCTGCAAGCCGAACTCAGTGAATACGCGGCCGGCGCGCGCGGCCATGTGCGGGTGCTGGCGAACGTGTCGTCGATGGTGGAGTTTCTGCCTGAGGCGCTCTCGGCGTTTCTAAAGGCGAACCCGCGAATTCGCGTGGACGTCGAAGAGCGCGTGAGCGCGGAGATCGTTCGAGGGCTGGAAGAAGGCGTCGCCGATCTCGGCATTTGCCGCGATGTCGTGCCGATGGGCAGTCTCGACGCGTTGCCCTATCGCGCCGATCATCTCGCGCTGATCGTGCCGCGCGACCATCCGCTCGCGGGCGAGGGCGCGGTCAGCTTCGAGCAGACGCTGGCGTTCGACCACCTCGGACTCTCGTCGAACGCCTCGGTGAATGCACTGATGCAGCGCATCGCGGTGGAGAAGGGCCGCGAACTCAACTATCGCACCTACGTATCGACGTTCGACGCCGCCTATCGTTTCATTCAGGCCGGCCTCGCCGTCGCGATCCTGCCGCGCGAAGCGCTGCCGCGTCACGCCGCCGACGAATACGGCATCATGGCCGTGCCCTTGAGCGAAGCTTGGGCCGAACGGCGCTTCGTGATTTGCATGCGCGACCGTCAGGCGCTCACGCTCGCGGCGTCACATCTGCTCGATCATCTGCTGAAGGCGGGCTGAGTGTCTGAGCTGAAACCCGGCCGCGATCTGCCTGCTCTCCTCCCTCTGAAAAGCCCTTAAGGGTTTCCCCTTTGCGGCGGCTCACGCCCGTCCGGCCTGCCTGAGCCGCCATCGCGAGCGGCGATGGAGTACGTCGCCAACGCAGACTTTGCCGCGCGTCGATGCGCGGGCACGCTGTCACTCAGTTGCTTCATTCCCCTCATTCTCCGCCGCAGTCAAGACCGGGATTCAAGACCATGAGTGACACCCAGGAGCGCGTCGTCGTGACCGAAGTCGGTATGCGAGACGGTCTGCAAAGCATGGCCCGCACGATGCCCACCGCGTTCAAACGGCGCTGGATCGACGCCGCCTATGCTGCCGGCGTGCGCCATATGGAAGTCGCCTCCTTCGTGCCGGCGAAGCTGCTGCCGCAGATGGCCGACGCCGACGAAGTTATCGCCCACGCGCTCACCTACGACGATCTGATCGTCACGGCGCTGGTGCCGAATCTGAAGGGCGCGCAACGAGCGCTCGAATGCGGCGTGCATCGGATCGTCGCGCCGATTTCGGTGAGCGCCGCGCATAGCCTTGCGAACGTGCGCAAGACGCCGGCGGAAATGATCGAGGCGTTCGCGGCGATGCGCGAGTTGATCGACGGCGCGGCACACGCGGACGCGCGACGCGTCGAACTGATCGCCGGCTTGTCCACGGTGTTCGGCTGCACGCTGCAAGGCGCGGTGCCGTACGCGGATATCGCCGCGATCGCCGACGCCGCGGTGCAAGCAGGCGCCGATGTGATCGCGCTCGGCGACACCACCGGCGAAGCGACGCCGCGCCAGGTCGGCGAGATCATCGAACTGGTGCGCGATGTCGCGGGCGGCAAGCTGCGCTCGCTGCATTTCCACGACACGCGTGGCCTCGGTCTCGCCAACACACTGGTCGCGCTGCAACACGGCATCCGCGAATTCGACGCGTCGCTGGCCGGCCTCGGCGGCTGTCCGCATGCGCCGGGCGCGACCGGCAACGTCAACACCGAAGACCTCGTCTTCATGCTCGACAGCATGGGCTACACGACCGGCATCGACCTCGACCTTCTGCTCGCGTCGCGCGCCGTGCTCGCCGACGCTTTGCCCGGCGAACCGCTGTACGGCTATCTGGCGCGCGCCGGCTTGCCGAAGCAGTTCAGCGCCGCCCGTCAACGTTTCGAATCCTCCGACTCGCAGGTACTGCAATGAATCCGCTTTCCTCTACTTCCACCTCTTTGCCGCAGCCAGGCGCGCTGCCGCTCGCGGGCATTCGTGTGATCGAGTTGTCGCATATGGTGATGGGCCCGACCTGCGGGATGATTCTCGGCGATCTCGGCGCTGAAGTCATCAAGGTCGAACCGCCGCGCGGCGACGGTACGCGCCGTTTGCTCGGCACCGGCGCGGGCTTTTTCCGCACCTTCAATCGCAACAAGAAGAGCGTGGCGCTCGACCTCGATAGCGAAGCGGGATTGGCCGCGTTGCACAAGCTGGTCGATACCACGGACGTGTTCGTCGAGAACTTCAAACCGGGCCGCATGGCGAGCCTCGGTCTCGACTACGCGACGTTGCGCGAGCGCAATCCGAAGCTCATCTACGTCTCGCACAAGGGCTTCCTGAACGGTCCGTATGAACACCGTCTCGCGCTCGACGAAGTCGTGCAGATGATGGCCGGCCTCGCCTACATGACCGGGCCGGTGGGCCGTCCGCTGCGCGCGGGCAGTTCGGTCAACGACATCATGGGCGGCATGTTCGGCGCGATCGGCGTGCTCGCCGCCTTGCACGAACGGCATGCGAGCGGACGCGGCAAGGAAGTGCAGAGCGCGCTGTTCGAGAACTGCGTGCTGCTGTCCGCGCAGCACATGCAGCAGTTCGCCGCGACCGGCGTGCCAGCCGCGCCGATGCCCGAGCGCATCAGCGCGTGGGCCGTGTACGACGTGTTCACGCTCGCCAACAACGAGCAGATGTTCATCGCCGCGACCGGCGACGGACAGTGGCGCGCGCTGTGTGCGATTCTCGGCCGCGCGGATCTGCTGGCCGACCCGCGCCTCACCAGCAACAACGACCGCGTGCTGGCGCGCGAATGGCTGTTGAAGACACTCGGCGAAACGCTGAGCCAGTTCGAAGGCGCGGCGCTCGCGCCCCAGTTCGAGCGCGACCACATTCCGTTCGCGTCGATCACGAAACCCGAAGAGCTGTTCGACGATCCGCATCTGAACCAGAGCGGTGGTCTTGCTCGCCTCACGCTCGATGACGGCAGCGAAACCAGCATGCCTTTGCTGCCGATTTCACTCGATGGCGCGCGTCTGCAGCCACGTCAACCGATCGCGAAGATCGGCGAGCACACGGCGCAAGTGCTGCGCGATCTCGGCTATGACGAGGCGCAGATCGTGGCGCTGGGCGGCGGGTCGAAGCAGGCGCCGCAGGAAGCCGCGTGAGGCCGTTGCATGAGTGCGGCGTTCGATGCATGGAACGCAATCAAATCAATCTCATCCGGCGCAAGACCGGACAAAGGAGACAGACGATGAAGTCGTCGAATCATGCGGTGTATGCAACAGCGGTCGGCGATGCCGGCGCGCTCGGCGGTTTGCCCTCTGGCGCGGGTGCGTCGGCGGACGGCCGCGCGGACGAAATCGCGCTCGATGGCGCGCGTATCTCCGCACGGCTCGACCGCTTGCCGGCCACGCGTTCGATCTGGAAGCTGGTGATGCTGCTGAGCCTCGGGCTCTTCTTCGAACTGTACGACCTGATGTTCTCCGGCTACATCGCGCCGGGACTCGTGCGCAGCGGCATTCTCACCGCGACCACGCACGGTCTGTTCGGCACCAGCGGCGTCGCGAGTTTCATCGCGGCGTTGTTCGCGGGTCTGTTCATCGGCACGGCGGCGTGCGGCTTTCTCGCCGACCGTTTTGGCCGGCGCGCGATCTTCACGTGGTCGCTGCTCTGGTACACGGCGGCCAATATCATCATGGCGTTCCAGGACACGGCGCTCGGGCTCAACCTGTGGCGCTTCATTGCGGGGATCGGCATTGGCGTGGAGATCGTCACGATCGGCACGTACATTTCCGAACTCGTGCCGAAGCATGTGCGCGGACGCGCGTCGGCGTGTTCACAGGCGGTGGGATTTTGCGCGGTGCCGATCGTCGCGTTTCTCTCGTATCTGCTGGCGCCGCATCGCTACTTCGGCCTGGATGGCTGGCGTCTGGTCGTGCTGACCGGCGTGGTCGGCGCGATCGTGGTGTGGTGGATCCGCCTGCGTTTGCCGGAGAGCCCGCGCTGGCTCGCGCAGAAAGGCCGCATCGACGAAGCGGACGCGATCATGACGCGGCTCGAAGCACGCGTGGCGCGCGAATACGGACGGCCGTTGCCGGAGCCGGCCTCGCCCGAACCGGTGCGCGCACGGGCGGCGTTTCGAGATCTGCTGGTGCCGCCATATCGCAAGCGCACGCTGATGCTGATCATCTTCCACGTGTTCCAGACAATGGGCTATTACGGCTTCGCAAACTGGATTCCGACCTTGCTGATCAAGCAGGGCATTACGGTGACGACGAGTCTGATGTACGCGAGCATCATCGCGATTGCCGCACCGCTCGGGCCGTTGCTGGGATTGCTGATCGCCGACCGCTTCGAGCGCAAGACAGTGATTATCTGCATGGCGGCGGTCAACGTGGTGTGCGGGCTGGCGTTCAGCCAGGCGCGCGAGACGGTGTTGCTGGTGAGCCTGGGCGTCTGTCTCGTGCTAGCGGGAAATATTATTTCGTATAGCTATCACGCGTATCAGGCCGAGTTGTTTCCGACTAGCATTCGGGCGCGGGCCGTGGGATTCGTTTATTCGTGGAGCCGGATTTCGGCGATGTTCTCCGCGTTCGTGATCGCGGGATGTTTGAGCCGCTTCGGCGTGGACGGCGTGTTCGTGTTTATCTCCGGCGCGATGGCAGTGGTGATGCTGGCCATCGGGACGCTTGGGCCGAAGACGCGGGACGTGGCGTTGGAGGATATTTCGAAGTAGCTTGTCGAGGAGGATGCCCGCCTGTGTGGGGCGGGCTTGCTCGCTTTAGTGCTTCTTCTGGGTCGCTGACACGCTCGGTGCTATGCGAATCGGCGGCGCGCCTGATGGCGAGGTGGCGGGTTGGGGTTTCTTCGCCTGTTTCGGTTTCTTGACTTCGCGGTTACTGCGCATTTGACCTTTTGCCATGATGGACTCCCAAATTGGCGGTTTTTGCTCCGCAGGGGAGCAATAAGGTAGTGTGCGCCTGTTTTGTGCTTTATGTTGGGGTTTCTGGTTTTTAAGGCGCTTGCCTGGCTGTGGTCTCGGCGAAGCTCACATCAGGCCCAGCAGTTTGGCTGGCGCACAAGTCATGCAAGAAATCTGACCGGTTTTTGCCAGCGCGATGAAAGCAATCGCCAGCACCACGAGAACATCGTGACTCGATCTCGACGCCGAGCATGTCTTCCCTGTTTCGAGCGTCCAAAAAATAACGTCAGCCGGCCCACGAGCCGGCTGACGTTTTTCATGTCCGCCGAGTACCCGAATTCGGGTCCATCAAACGCGCCACTTACATGGCGACGTATCCCACCGGCGTCGTGGCGTTGGCCTTGGCGACCGACGCATTGTTCGACACCACATACACCGGCGATTCGGTCAGGTTGAGCGTCAGCACACCGTTGCTGTAATTCGCATTCGTCGCGTTGCCCATCATGTCGACCACCTTCACGGTGCCGCTCGTGCCCGGCGCATCGACGTTGAGGCTGTACGCGACGCTATAGGTCGAACTGAAGCCCGCGCTCGCGCTCCACACGTTGTTGTTATGCGCCCACAAAGCGGTGACCACCGCGCCGTTGCCCACCTGCTGGAACGCGTAGGCGTACACGCCGGTCGGCGTGCCGTTCACCGGACCGAGCGTCGTGGTGCCGTCGAGCGTGTGCGTCATCGCGCTGATCGCCATGGCAACCGGCTTCGGGCTGATGTTGGACGCGCCGAACGCACCTTGCGGATCGCTCAGGTCGAAGAAGGTGCCGTAGCCGACTTCATCCGGATAGTCCGCGCCGTAGAACACGTAGGTCTGATCCGCGCCTTCGCCGAGCGTGATGATGTGCATGCGCGCCGCGACCGCCGCTTGTGCGTACAGCACGTTCGCGGTCGGATAGTTCGGGCCGTACGAGCTGCCGAGGTCGTAGCTGATGCCCGCTTCCGTCGAGAACAGATGCATGCCGGTGCGATAGTCGGTGGCCATCTCCGTGCGCAGGTTGCGCATCTGGCCGCGCAACGATCCATCCGCGGTGGACGGGTCGCTGTCGTAGCGCTCAGGCGGGTGCGACGGCGAGGTGCCCGCGTCGTAGTAACCGTGCGTGGCGACCGCGTCGATGTATTGGCCGAAGCCGAGCGGCGCGAGGCGTTTCAGGTGCGTCGTGGTCAGGCTCGGGAAGGCATCGGCCGGGCCCATCACCATCGCGTGCGGATCGGTTGAATGAATGCCCTGGTAGACCGCTTTGTACAACGCGACGAAGTTGGCGTCGGTATCGGTCCACATCTGGTTCGGTTCCCACGTCACCTGATAGTAGTTCGCCGACTGGGTCGGGAAGTACGCGGCGCGGATCGCGTTCGATTCCGTGCCGACACGGCTCATATAGCTCTGGTAGTACGAAATATCGGTTGGCAGCGTCGTGTCGTCCTGGAAGGCCCCGGTGCTGCTCGCCCAGGCGGGAATGCCGTCGAGGCGGATCAGGCGCATCACGTTGCCGCTCTTGTAGAACGAATCGAGATTACTGGCCGACGGATTGAACGTGTTCGGTCCGTTCGGTTCCATGGTGGAGAGCTGGCGGTCGTCGATCGTCGACGAAATGCCCAGCGCGGCAAGCAGCGGACCGTTGTCGTTTGCGCCCTGCATGCCGAAGCGATGCTGTTCCTGGCGCGCATAGGTGACGGCCGGAACGACGCCGGACAGGTTCGGCGTCACGCCGAAGCTGGCGATGCCGACCGGACGCGTGCCGGCTTGCGGCAGCTGGCCGCCGTTCTTGGCGAGCGTGCCCGTCGCCGCAAAATAACCGGCGAGCGTCGAGGTGCAATTGAACGTGATGGTCTTCGCGCCGCTCGGCACGGCGGTGCTGCCGCTCGCGGCGACGCGGCCGAGCGTGTCGGTGACGGCCCAGTTCAGCGTGTCCGCGCTCGGCGCGTTGGTGTTGAAGGCGAGCTGGAAGGTGCTGCCGGCCGCGAAGATGCGCGTGCCGTCGGCGCTGGGCGTATCGGCGGAGATCGTCGCGCTGCCCGAGCCGGCCGACGTGGAGGGCGAGGCGCAGCTCATGGCCGCGGTGCCGCCCGTGGCGTTCAGCGCAGTGGTGCCGGTGCTGGGGTTGTTAGCGGCAGACGTGCTGGCCGAGCTGTTCGAACTACTGCTGTTGCCGTTGGACTGGCTTGCCGCGGTGCCGGTGGTGCTGCCACCGCCACCGCCGCCGCATGCGGCGAGTGCGAGGGAGAGTGTCGAGAGTGCGAGTAGGTGCGATTTCATCAATCTGTAAGCAATGCGTTAGCTGATGCTTCGTCCGTGTCCTCGCGCAAAGCGCGTCGGGAGGTGGAGCGAACATCGGGGTTCATTTGCAAGCCAGCCGATGACCGAGGCTTCGACACTGGCGTCCTGTGTGCGCAGCTTTGCGGCTGCGCGAAGGTGATGCCTTCCCGGGATGTCGGCCCCGAACGCATTTCTCTGTAGAGAAACTCTCGTCATACGAAACCGAACCGCTGACAGAAGCGGATTTGGCGGAATCGGACGACCGGGGAAGGTACGACGAAAACGGCCAGCGAGTTGAGGAACAGCGCGATTCAGATCGCATTACATGAATTCACGGCGCGAGCCGATGAATTTTTTACTGTCCTGTAAGCTAGAAAAGCTCAATTTGGGAAGAATCGACCGCAACAATACGCATTAGTGTGTTTAAAAGAAGTAACGAGTCGTTACGTATGAACATTAATGCAGTACTAATTGCTTTGATCGCATGAAAATATCCGTCAGGCGAAACTAGTATTTTTTCGCCATAACGAATTGGGGTCGCAATAATTTGAAACGGATGCCTAACTATCTGGCACGGCTAATCGACTGAGAAATGGGCGCTAGCGCTCATTGACCCGCCGAAAAGCTCTTGGGGTTGGCGTAAAAGTGCTGGGCCTTGGGTGTAACGTTTCCTCGCGACATGGACTTCGCAGCGGAACTGTCGCTGTTTTACTGAGCCATTGACGCGCTCCGCGAAAGGGAACGCGCGATACACGATGATGGATGCCGACGTTATTTGGGGTCTGCAATAACGGGGGCGGTATCCCTCCGCTGCGCAAAAAAGGCGGTTATCCAGAGAGATAAATCGTGAGGATTCTTCAACTGGTTCATGCACCGCGCTTGTCCGGAGCAGAAGTACTCGTAAAAGGATTGGCCATTCACCATCAGCGCGGTGGCCATGAAGTCTGCATGACGTCGCTGCTCCCAGAGCAGGACGATTTCGCCGCCATTCACGCAGAACTTCAGGCGGCGGGCGTCACGTGTCTGTTTCCCGAGGTTCGCTACGGCAGGGTGGGAAAGCTGTTGCACCTGTATCGCGTGGTACGGCGGTTCCGGCCCGATTTCATCGTGGCTCACGCCACGCTTGCCGCGCTGTATGTGCGCCTCCTGCCGGTCCATACGCCGATTGCGTGGGTGATGCATTCCGGCGTCAACGACTTCGAGAACGGCGCGCTCAAGCGGGCCGAACGCCTCCTCTCGCGACGGGCGAGAGCGATCATCGGCGTGTCGCAGCAGAATATCGACGACTACCTTCGTGAGATTGGCCGGCATCCGTCCATGGTCGTGATTCCGAATGGCGTGGACGCGCAATTATTCGCGCAAGCCAACGACGCCGTCGCGCCGGATATCGGCATGCACGCGAAGCAGATCGTCCAGCTCGGCCGCTATATCGAAGGCAAGAGCCAATTGGACACGATCCGCGCGTTCGAGCGCGTGCTGCAATCGGAGCCGGAAGCGCATCTGCTGTTCTGCGGTGTTGTCGAAGATCTCGACTATCACAGGGCGGTGCTGTCGCTCGTTTGTCAGCTCGGCCTGGAAAGCAAGGTGACGGTGGGCGGGCCGCGTTCCGACGTCGCCGCGATTCTGCGCGCCTCGCGTGTCTTCGCGATGCCATCGCGTTTCGAAGCGCAGAGCATTGGTTTTCTCGAGGCACTTGCGTCGGGTATTCCAGTCGTGGCGAGCCGGATTCCCTCGTTCGGCTTTGCGAGCGCTTTCGCCGGCGTCAACCTGGTCGATACGACCGACCCGGAAGCCTACGGCCGCGCGCTGCTGCACGCGCTCGACACGCCGCGCGCGAACCGGCAACTGGCCGGCTACACGCTGCACGACACCGCGGATCGTTACATGACGATCGCGCGCAAGTTCGTTCAGCTACAGGTTTCGGCCTGACGTCTATCGGACCGGCCGGTCCGCGCTACTGCGCGAGCCGGTCGATTCGCACTGTCTCCGAGAAAAGCCCCGGCAGTTTGCCGAGTTCCTGAGCTTCGCCCAGTGTCAGGCCGTTTCCGGATGGATAGCGCGTGAGCGCGGGCGCGCCGCCGGTGAAATAGAAATCGCCGAGAGTCGCGTCCGTCCGTCGAAACAGCACGAGTGCGGCACCCTGTCTGTCGCGCACGAATTGCGGAAACACATCCGACCAGGTCATGCCGTGCAATATCGCCGCCTGGGCTGGCGCGCTCGCCGCGCCGCTCAGGTCGAGGGTGGCGACGTCGACCATCGCTTCTTCGCTCGACTCGTCGAGATGCGGGCTCAGCAAAATCAGCGTGTTGCTGTCGCGGCCGTGCACGGCGCCCATTGTCACCTTCACGAAGTTGGGGGCGAAACTTGCCGGCAAGACGTTGCGTTCGCCGACGCTCATGCGCGAGCCCTCGTTGGTGATGGGCGTGAGCGCGAGGCGGCGGTTCGCGCCGTCGACCGCGACCAGCGAGGCGCGCGCGCCCGCCGTTTCGCGCACCAGCAGATTGACGTTCTGCGGCAGGTTTTTGGCCTGCGCCCAGAGCGCCGGCGCCGCTCCCGTTGAGACGCCCGATCCTTGCGAAGACGCGATCCACAGATCGAGCCCACTGTCGGGCCGCTTCTGCGCGATCAGCACGCTGGCCCGTCCCGTTCCCGTGAAGTCCGCCGCCACATATTGCTGCGTCAGTTCCGGCTTGAACGCATTGCTGGTCTGCAGCCAGAGGCGCGGCGCCTCGAACCGGTCGCCGGCACTGCGGAGCAACCAGAATGCGGTCCCGCCCTGGCGCGCCGCGACGATCATCAGATCCGCCTTGCCGTCGCCGTCGAAATCGCCGAGCAGGAAGCGCACGCTGTCGAAGCACAGTTTGTCGCCGGCACAGCTCGGTGCGGTAGCCAGAGGATCGAATGGGACGGCGCCCGCGTACCAGAGCGCGGGCGGCGACGCTTTCGCGAGCGACGCGGCATACACGTCGAATCCCGGGCCGTCGTGTTGCCGCTGAACGTACACGGCGGACTGCTCGCCCGAGCCGGCGATGTCGCCGACCATCGCCGTGGCGAGCCTCAGGTCGTTCGCCTGGGTGCGTTGCGTGGTGGCCCAACGGTAGCGGGTGGTGAGCGCGGTGCAGCCGCGCATGGTCAGCTTGCCATCGTTTTCGCCGAGGCAATGCCGCATCGGCGTATAGACGAGGCCGAAGTCCCACGGCGTCCAGCGCTGTGCCAGGTCCCATTGATCGCAAGTCTCGGCGACCAGATAGCCGTCGCGCTCGGCGATGCATTGCGAAGTCGCGACGCTCACGAGCGCCGCGTTGCGCGTATTGCCGGGATACACGGTCAGCGGATCCCATCGCCATTGCTGCGTGGACGAGTCCGTGCACGCGGCGAGTGTCGGCGCGCGGCCTGGACCCGCGGAGGTCAGGCAGCGGCTCGCCGCCGCATTGAAGAGCTGAATCGGATGAGACACGAAATCGGGCACGCGGCGATCGGAGCGATCGGCAAACGCATAGCGGCGCGAAATCCAGTTGCCGTCCCATTGAAACTCGCCGAATACATGCGACGACTCGCTGCCGTCGATCGAAAAATAGCTGGCGACGATGTCGCGCTTACGCTGCACTTCGGCGGCGGGAAGATTGCCGGGCCAGCCGCCGGTCGGATAGGTGACGTGATAGACGATCGGGACGCCTTTGCCGAGCGTCTGCGCGACGTGGCGGGTAATGCGCGCGGAATAGATGTGATCGGGATGCTCGATAAACGGAACGGTGTCCGGATTGAGCGTGTAGATCAGCGTCGCTTGCGCGAGTATCACTTTCAACGTGGCCGACAACGCGTCGCGATCGTATTTCACGCGTACGGAGCCGTCCGCGTTCATCGGATAAGTGGAGATCGTGGCGTGCTGCTCCCACAGCAGGCCGAGCGGCACGCGGCCGCCGCGCACGGCGCCGCCGGGCAGGCGCAATTCGAGCAGGCGCACCTGCGGCCGGGCCTTCAGCACCATTTGATGCACGAGCTTGCCGGCAATCGTCACGTTGGATTCGAGCCACTCGTCAGGCACGCCTGCCATGCGCGCATAGGCGAGCCGCGAGGCCCGCTCGCGCGTTTGAACATAAGCGAAGTCCCCGCCGTTGGCGCCGCCGATCAGATGCACCGTGGTGATACACCAGCCCGCGTCGAGACGCTCGCTGATGGCGGGGTCCACGAAGAGCAGATCGTCGTCGAGGTGCGCGACCACAGTGACCAGCGTGCCGGCGCCGCAATCGGCCGCGCGCGCCGTGCCCGGCAGGAAGGTGAAGAAGAAAACCGCGAGTAAAGCAGTGAAAGAATCGCGAACGAGCCTGATTGCCGGTAGTCGCATAGTGATTCGAGCTCTGACGGTGAGCTCGCATCATACTGTAGCGACCGTGGCCGGCACGTTACCGAACTCACAGTCAGCGCCAGATTGCGATGCGGCGCGGGTTCAGGCCCGCGTGATGGCTTGCTCCCGTATCAGCGGAAATAGGCCTTGGTGTTTTCGTGGACGTCCGCGCGCGCGAGCAGTTCCGAAGGCGCAAGCCACACATATTCGCTGTGCTGCTCGGGCCGTCCGAGCGGTGCGGTGCCCGTGAGCGTCAGCGAATAGGCGAGCACGATGTAATGCGTCGACACGTCCGGCTCGCCCGCGAAGTTGTCGCTGTAGTGATGTTCGAACACGCCTTCGAAGCGTGCCGTCGAGCGCGCCAGTTGCGCAATGCCCAACTCGGCGTCGGCGATGCGCGTGAACGCGGCGTCGAGTGTTTCGTCTTTATGAATGCGGCCACCGGGAACGAACCATGTGCCACGGGCAGGGCGGTTGCGGCGTCGGCCGATCAGCACGCGCCCTTGAGCATCGCTGACGATCAGATCGAATGCGACCAGGGGCGTGAGGCGGACCACGTCCAGGAAATCGATCTCGGTCAGCAGCATGTCATCTCCCCCGCTTCTCGCGCTGGTTGAGCGCCAGGTCAGCTAGTAGTCACGATGTTGATCATCGTCCCGCGTGAGCCGGCTTGAGACGCTCGTCAGAAGAAGCGCGAGCACAATCGCGCCGATCGTCGCAAAGAGAAATGCGCCGATCATCGCGGCCAGTATCAGCATCATCCATGCAAGGCCGCTCATGTTTCGGCTCCAGCGTGTTGATAGGCATGCTAACGTGCCTCCGCCTGCATACTATGTGCGCCAAGGGCCACAGAACCTGTCACATCACGCCGAACTATCGTCACATCGCGCCGCTAATGCGCCATGTAACCCTCGGGCGTGGTGACTGCGTTCCTGAAGACTTCGGCATTGCCGGAGACGACATAGACCGGCGCGGGCGAGAGTTTCAGGCTAGCCATTCCGTCGCGGTAGGGCACGCTCGTCGCGTTGCCCATCATGTCGAACGCCGTCACTTCGCCGGTCGTGCCGGGCGCGTCGACCCGCAGCCGATAGTCCACGCTGCGGCTCGCGTCGAAGCCGCTTTTGGCGTTCCACTTGTCGTTGTCATGCGTCCATAACGCGGTCACGATCTTGCCGCCGCCGAGCCGGCGGAACGCGTAGGCGTAGACGCCTTGGGGCAGATCCTTGAGCGGGCCGAGCGTGTCGGTGCCGTCGATGATTCGCGTCATCGCCGCCACCGCGAGCGCCGCGGGTTTCGGGCTGATGCGGGAAGGACCGTAGGCGCCTTTCGGATGATCGAGCTCGAAGAAAATGCCGTAGCCCGGCGCGGCGTCCGGCATATCCGCTAGATAGAACACGTAGGTCATGTCGGCGCCTTCGCCGAGCAAAATCAGATGCGTGCGCGCCGTCACGGCAGCCTGTGCATACAGCACGTTCGCGCCCGGATAGTTCTTGCCATACGACTGCCCGATGTCGTAGCTGATGCCGGTTTCAGTCACGAAGAGCGGCGCGCCGGGCTTCAGGTAAAGACGCATTTCGTGGCGCAGCGCCCGCATCGCGGCGGGCAACGCGCCTGGCACCGTGCCCTGATTGCCGGAATCCGCGGCGCGCTCGGGCGGATGCGAAGGCGTCGTGCCGATGTCGTAGTAACCGTGAATCGTCATGCCGTCCATATAGCGGCCGATTCCAAGCGGGCCGAGCTTGCGCATCCATGTGACGTTGCCCTGCACCGACGAATAGGTCAGACCCATTACCACCGCATGCGGATCCGTCTGATGGATGCCCTCCCAGACCGCCTTGTACATGGCGATGAAATTCGCGTCCGTGTCGCGCCACGGCAGACCGCCGTCGGCGTCCGGTTCCCACGTCACCTGATAGTAGTTGTCGCGCTGTTTGGGAAAGTAAGTCATGCGAACGCGATTCGACTCGGCGCCCACTTTGGCCATGTAGTCCTTCATTTGTGCGAGCGAGGTCGGCACATAGCTGTGGGTCTCCTTGTTCGTCGGACTTGCCCACTGCGGAATGCCGTCGAGCTGGATCAGCCGCAGCAGGTCGCCGCGCCGGAAGAAGGGCGTGAGCTGTTTGCTCGCGGGGTCGAACGTGCCGGTTTTTTTCGGCTCCTCCATATACCAGTTGCGATTGTCGTTGACCCACGTGAGGCCGAGAGCGGTATAGACCGGCCGATAGCCGTCGCCGTCGCAGCAGTGCTGACCCGGCGCAAGATAAGCGGCCCCCTGTCCGCCGAACCGATGCAGATCTTCATACGGAAAACGCACGCCGGGTAACGCAGCGGAGGGATCCGGCAGCACGCCGAAGGTGACGATGCCCGCGGGACGCGTGCCGCGCGATTCGAACTGCCCGTGTCCGCGTTCCAGCGATGCGGACACCGCGAAGTAGCCCGCCACGCTCGACGCGCAGCTCAACGTGGACAGCGTCGCACCAGCTGCAACGGGAAAGCGTCCGCTGGCGCGCACGGCATTCCATGTGTCGCGTATCTGCCAGTTGAGCGTGTCGGCTTGCGCTGGGCGGGTGGCGAAAACCAGCGCGAACGGTTTGTTCATGGCGAAGAGACGCGTGCCGTCGCTGGGCGTGTCGGCTTCGAGCAGATCGCCGCTCGCGGCCGTGGGGACCTGTGACGAAGGCGCTGAGCAACGCAGCCCTTGTCCGGGCGGCGCCTTCAGGTCCGTGGGTGTGGCGGATTGCATTGCCGCATTCGGCGTTGCGTCCTGCTTCGCGACAGACGCGGTTGCATTATTCGCCACCGTTGGCGCCATCGCGCAACGCTTCTCCACGCCCGGTGCAGGATCGCCGAATACGCCGTTGTTGCACTCCGCGCTGTTCGAGAACGTTTTGACGACGTGCTGTTGTGCAGTGCCATACAGCACGTCGCGCGTGCCGTTGAAACGGCAGGTGCCGTATTCCGCCGCACACGGCGTCCACTTTCTGCCGTCCGCGGTGAATTCGCCATTGCCCCCACCATTTGCCTGCGGCGCAGCATCGGCCGCAGCGCATCGACCGGCCGCGAGGCCGAGCAGGACGACGGCCGTCACCGAGGCGGCAATGCCACTCCTCAGTCCTCGACTGCCGCCGGAAAAGCCGTCGACGCGCTTTCGCGGCGCGCGCTGTTCGCGTACATTCGACATGTGTTCCCCGTGTCGTTCGCTGTCCTTCCAAGGCAACAGACGCGTCGCCGAACTACTAGTTCACCAGGTCAAAGCCGCCTCGACCCGCCTCTCGAAGCAATGTGTTGCGGAAACCGCATAGTGTATTTCCGCAAACCGCTGGCGGAAATAGCCCGGTTGCCACTCGACACATTCCGCCACTGGCCCGTCTATTGCCGTGCCGCCTAAAGTGGTCTTATTCCCGTGTTTCACGTTTGAAACATTAATCGTCACGTTTATATCCGTGAGATCCAATAACAACCAACTAAATAATTTTGTCGCACTCTCAAGTGCTTATATTGGATGTTCGTTTTACTTATTGCCATCCCCGCGGATATATCGTCAGAAGAAACCCAAGTAGGCAAGGGGCGCGGCGGGCGCTGGAATAGCGAAGCAGGTTGCGCTCATTCTGGCGTCCCGATGGGAAAAAGTCACTTCAAATCGGCATGGCGATGGATGGATCAAATTGTAATTGCGCCGTTTTCGAGTAGTCGTGGTGTGTGCGGTGGCGTACGAAATGGCGCTTTTATTTGCATTAACATTCGCAGAATGCCAATTCATTCCTATGTGGAATCGGCAATTAATTCGTTGAAAAGACGGCGGTAGTGGGGGTGTTCCGAAAATCCCTGGTTGGTCACCCTGTCCATACGCCAACATGTCTGCGCTTTCGGTCATGGCGGCTAAATGCTTGATTGGCGGTGACTATGATGCGCTGCACAGAGGCCGGCCTCTCTGCGGCCGTCCAAGGTGAAAAGTAGATCCGTTTTCTGGTGAGAGGATGACTATGACCTGCGCGAGTCTCGAGTCCGCAATGCTGCGCTGGGTGCACGCTCCAAACAAGGGTATGCGTCGCATCGCGATACTGATGTTCAACGACTGCTCGCTGCAGGGAGCCGGGGTCGTTGCCGAGGTGTTCCAGGCAGCGAACGAAATGGCTTCGTCTGGCTCGGGCGGCTGGTTATACGACGTGTCCTTCCTGTCGGCCGATGGCGGCATGGTGACTTCGTCGTCCGCGCTGCGGGTCTGGACAGACGGCCTCGACGCGCGGCATTACGGTGGTTTCGACGCGTTGTATGTGGCGGGCGGCAAAGGCGCATTCGCCGCCGCCGGCGATGAACGCCTGATCGCGTGGCTGCGCCGTGTGCGCCGCAACACCGGCATGATCCGGCCGATCGCGGAGGGCCGCGCGCTGCTCGAGGCGGCGTATGTGCCCGACAGCAAGGAAGGTGGCGACTCACAGGCGCAGCCGGTGTCGGCGCGCCAGCCGGAACAGACGGCCGATGCGGGCGATCGCCTCGAATCGATGCGAAGCGCGCTCGCCATGATCAAGCGCGATCTCGGCGGCGCCACGGCGCGTACGGTTGCCGAGCGCCTGTTGGCGGATTCGTGCTCGAATCTCGCGCCGCTGCTCGGCGAAGACGGTGGTCTGAGTCCCGGCGACAAGGTGCGCGCGGCAGCTCGCTGGCTGCAAGAGAACTGCCAGCAGGCGATTTCGATTGCCGACGCGGCGCAGTTCGCCGCGATGAGCGAGCGCAACTTTCTGCGCCGCTTCAAGATGGAAATGGGCATTACGCCCTCGAGTTTTCTGTTGCACGAACGCCTTGCGGTGACTTGCAGCCTGTTGACCGAATCGGAATTGCCGGTCGACAAGATTGCCCGGCGCACGGGTATGGGTAACGGCGACCGCCTCGCGAAAGTGTTTCGCAAGCGGATGAGAATTTCGCCGACCGAATTTCGGATTCAAAGTCGCCGACTAGTCGGCGAATAGCGCGACGGGGCCAGCCGGATCGCCGTGGCAACACGGCATCCGGTCCGTACTTCCGTTGATCTTTGGAAATTATAAGGAATGCGAATATGTCGAATCAGGGAGCTGTAGGCACCGCGTCGGTCGCCCCGACCGGTGCGGATGGCGCGACGGCAGGCGCGCGTTGCGCGCGCATCGTCCCGGTGATCCTGGCGGGCGGTTCGGGCACGCGCCTGTGGCCGGTGTCGCGGGAAAACTATCCGAAGCAACTGATCGACGTAGTCGGTTCCGACTCGCTGCTGCAAGCCACCGCGCGGCGCATGGAAGGCTTTCCGGCCGGCTGGAGCGTGGACGCATCGCCGATCATCGTATGCGGCGAAGAACATCGCTTCGTGATCGCAGAACAACTTCATGAAAATGGCGTCGACGCTCGTCTTATTGTCGAGCCGGCGCGACGCGATACGGCGCCTGCGCTGACGCTGGCGGCGTCGCTGGCGTGCGCGGATGGTAGCGACGCGATTCTGGTCGTCATGCCCGCGGATCATTCGATCGCCGACGTGCCCGCCTTGCAGGCCGCGCTGGAACTCGCGGCACGCTATGCGGAGCAGGGCTCGATCGCGACGCTGGGCGTGCCGCCCACGCGCCCCGACACGGGCTTCGGTTATATCCGCATCGGTGCCGAGCTGGCGGGCGGCGGCCATGCGATCGACGGTTTCGTCGAAAAGCCCGCGGAAGAACTCGCGGCGAAGTACGTCGCGGCGGGCATGTACTGGTGGAACAGCGGCATCTTCATCGTCCGCGCCAGCGTGTGGCTCGATACGTTGAAGCGTTTGCAACCGGAAATGCACGCGGCCTGCGAACGCGCATTCACCGGTGGCCGTGTCGACGGTGCGTATTTCCGGCCGTTGGTCGACGCGTTCCTCAGTACGCCGGCGAATTCGATCGACTACGCGGTGATGGAGCGCCTGACCGAGACGGCCGAGCCGGAAACGACGGATGGCTCGGCTGCGAGCGCGCCGGCGACGCCCGCCGGCGTGGTGGTCGGACTGGATGCCGGCTGGTCGGACCTGGGTTCCTGGGACGCCGTCTGGGCCGCGATGGAGAAGGACGCCAACGGTAACGCAGGACGCGGCCGGGTGACGTTCGAAGGCGCGGTATCGAGCTACGCGCATTCGGAAGGGCGGCTGGTCGCCTGCGTCGGCACCACCAATGTCGTGGTGGTCGAAACCGCCGACGCGGTGCTGGTGGTCGACCGCTCGCACGTGCAGGACGTGAAGGGTCTGGTGTCGCGCATCAAGGCGCAGCACGCGCCGGAGGCCGACGCGCATCGCAAGGTGCGCCGCCCGTGGGGTTTCTACGATTCGATCGACCATGGCGAGCGTTTCCAGGTCAAGCGGATCGTCGTGACGCCGGGCGCGCAACTGTCGTTGCAATTGCATCACCACCGCGCGGAACACTGGGTCGTCGTGCGCGGCACGGCGCTCGTCACTCGCGGTGAAGAGCAGTTTCTGTTGAGTGAAAACGAATCAACTTACATTCCGCTCGGCACCCGCCACCGGCTCGAAAACCCGGGCAAGGTGCCGCTCGAAATCATTGAAATCCAGTCAGGCACCTATCTCGGTGAAGACGACATTGTGAGGTTTAACGACAACTACGGCCGCTGCTCCTAAACAGCACGCCGGACTCAACTGCGGACAAGAACGGCAAGAACGAGGTGACCAGAATGCGCAAGTTTCAGGATTTGCTCGCGCGGGTTTTCGATGTTGCATTGGTGTTGGCGGGAGCGGCGGTGGCGTCGCAGATCCGCTTTGATTACCTCGCTCAATCCGGGTTCTATTGGGCGCTCGTGATGTTTTCCGCGGCGTTCGCGCTGGCCATCTTTCCGGCGTTCGGCGTCTACGAATCATGGCGCGGCCGCTCCAAGCTGGTGCTGGCCGGCCAGGTGTCGCTCGCGTGGCTGATGGTGCAGGGCAGCGCTCTCGTGTTGATGTATTCGCTGCATCGGATCGACTTCGTGTCGCGGCTGTGGTTCTCGTACTGGACGGCGGTGACCGGCGGCCTGCTGATCGCGTACCGGCTGATGACGCACGCCGTGCTGGCGAGCGCGCGCAGCGCCGGGATGAATCTGCACCAGGTCGCCATTGTCGGCAGCGGCTCGCAGTGCGACGCGATCATTCGCCGGATCAACGCCGCGCCGACCACCGGTTTTCGCGCTACGGCCGTGTACAACGCGCGTCCGGACGTGTCGTCGGTCGCGAGCCCGGGCGTGCCGGTGTTCGATACCGTCGATGCTTTGGCCGGCTACATGCGGACCAACGACGTGCACGAACTGTGGCTGATGCTGTCGCTTTCCGAAGAGCCGTTGATCTGTTCGCTGGTCGGAGAATTCCGCGACGATCTGGTGAACATCCGTTTCATGCCGGACGTGCGCAGCCTCGCGCTCTTCGAGGGCAGCGGCGTGATCGATCTGCTCGGCGTGCCGGCGATCAATCTCGTGGCTTCGCCGCTGTCCGCCAGTTCGATGCTGAAGAAGGAAATTTTCGACCGTCTGTTCGCGTTGACCGCGCTGATCGCTCTTGCACCGGTCATGCTCGCCATTGCGATCGCGGTGAAGCTGTCGTCGCGCGGTCCGGTTCTGTTCAAGCAGAAACGCAAAGGCGCAGACGGTCACGTATTCACGATTTACAAGTTTCGCTCGATGCGTTTGCATATCGAGCCAAAAGGCACCGTCAGGCAGGCCACGCGCAACGATCCGCGCGTGACCAAAGTGGGCGCTTTCCTGCGCCGCACGAGCCTCGACGAACTGCCGCAATTCTACAACGTGTTGCGTGGCGACATGTCGGTCGTAGGACCGCGTCCCCATGCACTCGAGCACGACGACCTCTATCAGAAAGTGGTCGCGGGCTATATCAATCGCTACCGCATAAAACCGGGGATTACGGGGTGGGCACAGATCAACGGTTTTCGTGGCGAAACCGACCGCATCGAAAAGATGGAACGTCGTGTCGAACATGACCTGTATTACCTGGGCCATTGGTCGTTCGCACTCGACATGCGGATTATCGGCGCGACGATAGTCGCCGGACTGGTGCATCGAAACGCTTATTAGTTGTTAAAAACGCTACGCGCTTTCTACTTTGAGGAAAAACGCCGTGGCACAAGGAGGAAACATCATGAGCTCGCTTGGTCTACGCACGGGAAGTCTCCTGGTTTTCGCTACTGCAACGTTGATTTCCGGATGCGGCATCGCTCCGGGCCAGCGGATGGTCACGCCTGCCGCAATTCAGGACACGGGTGGTGATTACAGTACTGAAGCGGCATCGCAACAGCAGATCCCGATTACCGATATCAACCTCGCGCTGCTGCGCAAGATGAACCAGGCTCAGACGAGCTCGGCGCTGCCGCCGGCAACGGTCGCGTTGTTCGGCAAGCCGACCGTTTACAAGGTCGGCCCCGGCGACGTGCTGCAGATCGTCGTATGGGATCACCCGGAACTGGCTGCCGCACTCGGTCAGCCGGCACAGAACACGAAGACGACGGATGCCGCACCTGGCTTCCTGATCGACGAAAACGGCGATGTGCAGTTTCCGTACGCAGGCAACGTGCATGTGGCGGGCAGGGACGTCGCCTCGATCCAGAAGGACCTGGCGAAGCGTCTGAGCAAGGTGTACCAGAAGCCGGAAGTGACGGTGCGGGTGGCCTCGTTCCGCGCGCAGCAGGTTTATGTCGACGGTGAAGTGCGCACGCCTGGCTCTCAGGCTGTCAACGACATTCCGATGTCGCTGACGACCGCGATCAGCTTGAGCGGCGGCCTCAGCGCGAATGCGGATCGCAGCCGCGTGGTGTTGATCCGCAATGGCGTCCCGTATCAGCTCAACCTCGACGATCTGATCAAGCGTGGCAAAAATCCGTCGGACATCTATCTGCAACCGGGCGACATGCTGCGGGTGGCGTCGCGCGAAGACAGCGGTGTCTACGTGATGGGCGAGGTCAACAAACCGGCGACCATCCTGCCGATGCGCAACGGCTCGTTGACGCTTTCGCAGGCGATCTCCGACAGCGGCAGCTTCGACTCGAACACGGCCGCGGCCCGGCAACTGTTCGTGATCCGCAACTCGACGAGCGAAGCGCCTGAGGTGTACCACCTCGACGCGACCTCGCCGGTGTCGATGGTGCTCGCCAATCAGTTCGAACTGCAGCCGAAGGACGTGGTGTATGTCGGTCAAGGCGGGCTGGTCCGCTTCAACCGTGTGTTGAACCTGCTGCTGCCGGCAATCAATGCGGCTGTGACGGGCGCCGTCCTCGCGAAATAGTAACCGTACAACGTGATCTTGAACCGCCGGGCTTTGTTGGGTGAAGAAAATGGCAATCAACTTTGAAAACCGTTACACCGACGTGTCCGGTCCGGACGAGCTTCACTTGTCGGACTATCTGCGGACGATCGTGCGAGGTTGGCGCACGATCGTGATGGTGACGCTGATCGCGCTCGCGCTGGGGTGCGCGTACGCTTTCCTCGCGCCGCCGACGTACCGCGCGGATGTGTTGTTTCACGTCGAGGACAAGACGGCGAATGCCAATGCGAACGGCAAGGATTCCTTGCCGCCGCTCACCGGCATGTTCGACACCAAGCCTTCGACGGCGGCCGAGATCGAGTTGCTGAAGTCGCGGCTCGTCACGGAAGAAACCGTCAAGAAACTGCACCTCGATATCACGGCTACGCCGCGCTATTTTCCGCTCATCGGCGGAATGATTGCGGGGTTGGTGAACGGGCAATGGGGCTTCAAGTTGCCGCAGTTCATCAACCTGTCGGGCTATGCATGGGGTGACGAGAGCATTTCGGTGTCGCGGTTCGACACCTCGAAGGAAATGTACGACGCGACTTTCACGCTGATTTCCGGCAATGACGGGTCGTACGTGCTGCGGGACAAGAACGGTATTGCGATTCTGTCGGGGAAAGTCGGCGAAACCGTGGAAACGGATACCGCCGACGGCCCGATCACGCTGCGCGTCGACAAGCTGGTCGGCGCCGCCGGCTCGCGTTTCGAATTGCAGCGAGCCTCGACGCTGAGCACCGTGGACCGTTTGCAAAAGGCTTTGTTGGTGCAGGAAACCACGCTGCAATCCGGCGTGATCCGCGCGAGCCTTGAAGGCGGCGACGCCGGCCTGACGGCCGCGATCGTCAACAGCATGGCGCGCGAGTTCGTGCGTCAGGATGTGGAGAGCCGTTCGACCGAGGCCGAGCACATGCTGGCTTTTCTCGATCAGCAACTGCCGGGCTTGCGCAAGGAACTCGACGACGCCGAGCAACGCTACAACAAGTTCCGCAACACGCACGGCACGGTCGATCTGGGCGAAGAAAGCCGCCTGCTGCTGCAACAGATCGTCGATAACAAGACCAAGCTGATGGATCTGCAGCAGCAACGCGCGGAGATGTCGCAACGCTTCACGGCGAATCACCCGGCGGTGGCCTCGCTCGACGCGCAGATCGCCGCGTTGCAAGGCGCGGCAGCCAACATGAATCGCAGCGTGGCGGTGATGCCGGATACGGAGCAAACCGCATTGCGGCTGCTGCGCGACGTGCACGTCGACACGGAGCTGTACACGAATCTGCTGAATAGCGCGCAGCAACTGCGCGTGGCGAAAGCGGGACAAGTGGGCAACGTGCGCGTGGTCGACTTCGCCGAAGCACCTGATGAACCGGTGCGTCCGAAGCGCGTGATCGCGATCCTGATCGCGCTCGGCGGCGGCCTCGTGCTCGGCATTCTGCTGACCTTCTTCAAGCGCGCCATGTACGGCGGTGTGGAACGTCCGGACGAACTCGAAGGCATGCTCGGCGTGCCGGTGTTCGCGGTGGTGCCGCGCAGCCAGACCCAGCTGAAGCTGCAGGAAAACGTCATGCTGCGCCGTCGCGGGCTGCATGTGCTGGCGCAGCAGGCACCGGAAGACATCGCCGTGGAGGGCGTGCGCAATCTGCGCACCTCGTTGCAGCTCTCGCTCGATCACGCCGAGAACAACGTGGTGATGATCACCGGCTCGCGGCCCGATTCCGGCAAGTCGTTCCTGTCGGTGAATCTGGCGGCGCTGGTGGCGTCGGCAAACAAGCGTGTGCTGATCATCGACGGCGACATGCGGCGCGGCGACGTGCATTCGCATTTCGGTGTCGCGCATCAGCCGGGTCTGTCCGACGTGCTGAGCGGCGGTGATCTGAGCTCGATGATCCAGCGCGACGTGCTGCCGGGTCTAGACGTGCTCGCCAAGGGCACGTTGCCCTCGCATCCGGCCGAACTGCTGATGAGCAAGCGTTTCGAAACGATGCTCGAAGAACTGAAATCGCACTACGACCTCGTGATCGTCGACACGCCGCCGGTTCTGGCAGTGACCGACTCGACGGTGATCGGCAAGTACGCGGGCACGACGCTGCTGGTGGTGCGCCACGGCCGCCATCCGCTCAACGAGGTCATGGAGACGGCCAAGCGGCTGCGCAATGGCGGCGTGGGGCTCAGAGGCGTGCTGCTGACGGATGTGCCGCAGGAAGGCGCGTTCCTCGGCTCGGGCTATCAGGGCGGCTACTACGGCTACGACAGCATCGCCGGTTGAGACAGCGGCCGACTGCCGGCCGCGCGGCAAAGCTTGTGGCACTCGCATTGCAAAGGTTAACGAGGAGAAGGCTCCATGAAACGTAAGGTCGCGCTGATCACCGGCATCACTGGACAGGACGGGTCGTATCTGGCGGAGTTGCTGCTCGCCAAAGACTACGACGTACACGGCATCAAACGCAGGTCATCCCTGTTCAACACAGACCGGATCGATCACCTTTATCGCGATCCTCACGATCCGGACCAGCGCCTCTTTCTGCACCACGCGGATCTGACCGACTCGACCAGCATTCTGCGCGTGATCCAGCGCGTCGAGCCGGACGAGATCTACAACCTCGCCGCGCAGAGTCACGTCGCGGTGTCGTTCGAGGAGCCGGAATACACGGCCAATGCGGACGGCCTCGGCGCCTTGCGGATTCTCGAAGCGATCCGGATTCTCGGCTTGCAGGAGAAGACGCGCTTCTATCAGGCTTCGACCTCGGAACTGTACGGCCTCGTGCAACAGGTGCCGCAGTCGGAAACTACGCCGTTCTATCCGCGCAGCCCGTATGCCGTCGCCAAGCTGTTCGCGTACTGGACCACGGTCAATTATCGCGAGGCTTACGGCCTCTATGCCTGCAACGGGATTCTGTTCAACCACGAATCGCCGGTGCGCGGCGAGACCTTCGTGACGCGCAAGATTACGCGCGCCGTTGCGCGTATCGCCGTGGGCATGCAGAAGACCTTGTATCTCGGCAATCTGTCGGCGCTGCGCGATTGGGGCCATGCGCGCGACTATGTGGAAATGCAATGGCGCATGCTCCAGCAGGAACAGCCGGAGGATTACGTGATCGCCACCGGCGTGCAGTACAGCGTGCGTCAGTTCGTGCAGCACGCTGCCGCTGAACTGGGCGTCACCGTGCGTTTCGAAGGCACCGGCGTGGATGAAGTCGGCGTCGTCGAGAAGGTGGAAGGGCGCGAGATCAGGATGTCGCAGGGCGACGTGATCGTGCGTGTCGATCCGCGCTACTTCCGGCCCGCCGAGGTCGAGACGCTGCTCGGCGATCCGTCGAAGGCGCATGCGAAGCTCGGCTGGCGGCCGACCACCTCGTTCGAGTCGCTCGTCAAGGAAATGGTGCGCTCGGATTATCAGATTGCACGACGTGACGCGCTCGTCACGCTGGCCGGATTCACGGCGCTGGAACATCACGAGTAACTTGCGATGAACAAACAAGCACGCATCTTCGTCGCGGGCCACCGCGGCATGGTGGGCTCCGCGCTGGTCAGGCGTCTCGCTGCCGAGGGGTATCAGAATGTGATCACCCGCTCGCGCAAGGAGCTCGACCTCACGGATCAGGCGGCCGTGAATCGCTTCTTCGAAAGCGAAAAGATCGACGTGGTGCTGCTCGCGGCCGCGCGCGTAGGCGGCATTCTCGCGAACGCGACGCAGCCGGGTGAGTTCATCTATGAAAACCTGGTGATCGAAACCAACGTGATCCATGCCGCGTACCGCGCCAAAGTCGAGCGGCTGGTGTTCTTCGGTTCGTCGTGCATCTATCCGAAGCAATGTCCGCAGCCGATCCGGGAGGAGTACCTGCTGACCTCACCGCTGGAGCCGACCAACGACGCCTACGCGATCGCGAAGATCGCCGGCCTCAAACTGTGCGAAGCGTACAACCGCGAGTACAACACGCAGTACGTCGCGTTGATGCCGACCAATCTGTACGGCCCGAACGACAACTACGATCTGAAGAGCAGCCACGTGTTGCCGGCGCTGGTGCGCAAGGCGCACGAAGCGAAGCTGAATGGCGACGCCGCTTTGACGGTGTGGGGATCGGGCACGCCGCGCCGCGAGTTCCTGCACGTCGACGATCTTGCCGCGGCCACGCTGTTCGTTCTCGAGCACAACGTGACGGAGGGCCTCTTCAACGTCGGAGTGGGCGAGGACCTGTCGATTCGTGAGCTCGCCGAATGCATCTGCAAGGTCGTCGGTTTTGAAGGCGAGCTCGTATTCGACGCCTCGAAACCCGACGGCACACCGCGCAAGCTGCTCGACGTCTCGCGCCTCGCGCAAATGGGCTGGCAGGCCACGATCGGTCTGGAGGACGGAATCGCATCCACGTATCGGGACTTCGTCGAATCACACGCTGGTTCGACACCGGCTGCCGCCATCGAGGCCTAGGCGCGCGGCTTTGGAGTAAAGGACCGCTTGGGACGCTGTGCATGCGCAGGACGCGCAAGGCACGCAGGTCGATTTTTCGAGGAGTGGCATAAAAATGACAGCGTCAGTCACGATCTTCCACAACGTCGTGTGGTCGCGCCACAAGGGTGTCGTGTTTTCCGCCTTGCATAACATTTCGGCTTCCGGAGCGATTCGCTATTCGATGGTGCAGATCGCGGATACGGAGCACGACCGCGTCGGCTTTTCCGACGTCGATTACTCGTTTCATCGCTATCCGATGCAAAAGCTGTTCGACGGCTGCTACGAAGACGTGCCCACCATGAAACTGATCGCACGGCTCACGTGGGAAGTCTTGCGCACCAAATCGGATCTGATCGTGCTGCCGGGCTATCACCGCCCGGAATACTGGGCGATGCTCGCGGCGTGCATCGTGACCGGCAAACGGCGTGCGGTGTTCTGCGACTCGACCGCGCGTGACCGGCCTAAAAAGCTGCTGACGTCGATTCCGAAGCGCGTGTTTTTCTCGCTGTGCGATGGCTATTTCGGCTTCGGCGAGCGCAGCCGCGAGTATCTGCTGTCGCTTGGCGCGAAGCGCGACAAGATTTTCGTGCCATGTCAGGCCGCGGCGATGCCGGGTTCGTTTTCGCCGGAACGTGCGCTGGTCGAGCGGGTCGCCGCTCGTGCGGGTAATCCGCCGGTGTTTCTGTTCGTGGGGCGTTTGTCCGAAGAGAAAGGTATCGGCACGCTGATCGAGGCGCTCGCCGGATTACGGCGGCGTATTCCGGCGGCCAAGCTGCGCATTGTCGGCACCGGCCCGATGTGCGAAGCGTTGCATGTCAAGGTGGCTGAGCTCGAACTCGGCGACGCGGTGACGTTCGTCGGCAGTCTGCAGGACGAGCCGCTTACACGGGAATACTACGGTGCCACCTGCATGGTGCTGCCGAGTTACAGCGAACCTTGGGGACTGGTGGTCAACGAGGCGCTCGCGCATGGTTGCCCGGCAGTGGTCAGCGAAAGTTGCGGCTGCGTGCCGGAACTGGTGATCGACGGGGTGAGCGGCTATGCGTTTACAGCGGGCGATGTCGCTGGCCTGCAACGCACCATGCTCAAGGCAATGGAGGCCTTCGCCGACGCGGGCGGCACCGCGCGCCGGTGCATGGACGTGATTCGCCGTTTCGATCCGCCTTCCGCGGCTGCCAACATCGCCCGCGGCTGTGCACTGATGTTGAGCGACTGAGTCGCTCCGCCCAGCCACGTCGCGCGCATCACGCCCTAACTTGTTCTGGCAGCCACGATGAAGATATTGATTTACGGCATCAACTATGCGCCTGAGCTGACGGGAGTGGGCAAGTACACGGCGGAAATGGCCGTGCTGCTGGCGAGCCGCGGACATGAGGTGCGCGTGGTGTGCGCGCCGCCGTACTACCCGGAGTGGCGTATTGGGGAAGGCTACGTTTCGTGGCGGTATCAGCACGAGACGCGCGACGGCGTGGCGATCTGGCGCGCGCCGCTATGGGTGCCGGCGCGTCCGAGCGGCCTGAAGCGGATGCTGCATCTCGCGACCTTCGCGGCGACCTCGCTGCCGCTGCTCGTGCGGCACGTGCTGTGGCGCCCCCACGCGGTCATGCTGATCGCACCGACCTTGATGTGCGCGCCGGGCTCGCTGATGCTCGCACGCATCACGCGCGCGCGCGCGTGGCTGCATATTCAGGACTACGAGGTCGATGCGGCATTTGATCTG
Source organism: Paraburkholderia sp. RL17-373-BIF-A (assembly GCF_046030175.1). Classification (NCBI taxonomy): domain Bacteria; kingdom Pseudomonadati; phylum Pseudomonadota; class Betaproteobacteria; order Burkholderiales; family Burkholderiaceae; genus Paraburkholderia; species Paraburkholderia sp. RL17-373-BIF-A. The sequence goes on along the minus strand of NZ_JARESO010000006.1, from coordinate 190,346 downwards.
GGATTGCTGAAAAGCTCGTTCGCGGCTCGCACCGCACGCTGGGTGGAAAGTGCATTGCTGCGGCGCTTCGACGCGGTGTCGTCGATCACGCGGCAGATGAGCGCGCGCGCGACGACCAAGGGCGTCGACGCGTCACGGGTTGTCTGCCTGCCCAATTGGGTCGACGTGTCGACCATCTTTCCGCTCGCGCGGCCGAGCGAATTCCGGCGTTTGCTCGGGATTCCTGCCGAGCAGAAAGTGATTCTGTACTCCGGCAACATGGGCGCGAAGCAGGGCATCGAAACGCTTGCGGATGCAGCGGTCGCGCTGGCCGCACGCACGGACCTCACCTTCGTGTTCTGCGGCAGCGGCGCCGCGAAAGAGAGTCTGGTCGCGCGCTGCTCAGGATTGACGAATTGCGTGTTCCTGCCGCTGCAACCGGTGGACCGCCTGAACGAACTGCTCAACCTCGCCGACATTCACGTGCTGCCGCAACGCGGCGACGCTGCGGATCTCGTCATGCCGTCCAAGCTCACGGGCATGTTCGCGAGCGGACGCGCGACCGTGGCGATGGCGCGTCGCGGCACGGCGCTCTACGAAGCCGTGGCGCCGCGCGGCGTGGTCGTGCCGCCGGACAACGTGAAAGCGCTGGCGGCGGCGATCACGGTGCTGGCGAGCGACGCGGAACGGCGCACGGCACTCGGCAAGGCGGCGCGCAATTATGCGGAGCGCGCGCTCTCGCCGGAGTCGACGATTCGCGCCTTCGAGGAACGGCTCGCGATGCTGTTGCTTGAGGTGGACGGTAAACGCGGCAAAGGCGGCACGCCGTCTTTCGGCGCGCGGCCTTCAGGTGTTGCAGCGAGGCGCCGGCGAAAACCGGCTACTGCGGAGGAAGCCGCGCCGGATTGATCCGGCGCGTGGCCCTTGTCATGAAGGCGAAATCACCACGGAGAACGGTAGACACCCTGCTTGCTGGCGTAGGGGTCGGTATAGGTGGCTCTCGCGGCGCCTTCGGGCGTCAGACCGTCGGCCGCATTCGGCCGTCCCGGCTGGCCGGCTACACGGACCTGGCCGTTGGCCGCAGCCGGCGCTTTGCGCTGGCCTTTGCCCTTGCCCACCGCCGGTTGCGCAGCCTGATCACCGCCCAGCACCGTCATGCGTTGCGAGTCGAGCAGCGCGGCGCGTTGGGCGTCGTTGGTATTGCCTTGCGCGCCGTCGGTGCCGTATGGGTTCGGGGCACCGAGCAGGCCTTGCTCGCTGTTGCGGTGCGCGGCGCGCCGGTCGGCGGGAAGCTGTGCGTTCAGACCGTAACCGTTGGCCGCCGTCGCGGCGGGAGGGCGGGCGGCCGTGGCGGGATTGGGTGCGGCATTCTGTGCGAACGCCGGCATCGCGCACGATGCGATCGCGAGAAACGTCCAGGTAGCGGTGTGTCGAAGCGAGGTCATCATCTCATTCCCCAGGGAAATGCTGTCGGGATAAAGCTATCGTGCGCCGACCGGTACGCGTGTAGCCGCCAAAACGCTTGCCCTCACAGCCACCGCGCGAAGTCGAGCCAGGCGCGGCAACATAATGTGAGAGGTTTGCCTGGCATGCCTGCGTATGTTTACCACTGTTCGTGGTTCGGAGAAAGCTGATGGGTAACGTAGCCGACGATCCACACGTCGGGCGCATGCCGCAAGCCGAGGGCGCGCGCGAAGACGGCCGCGTCATCGATCTGTCGCAGGCCGGAAAAGGAAACTATCAGGCCAAGCGCGGTGCGCTGATCGAGCTCATCTGGTTCGTGCTGGAAGCCTGTGTGATCAACAACAAACTGCTACCGTTCTCAGGTGTGCGCGTTGCGTTGCTGCGACTGTTCGGCGCAAAGATCGGTACAGGTTGCCGATTCGTGCATCCGGTGCGCGTGAAGGCGCCGTGGAATCTCGAGGTGGGCGACAACTGCTGGTTCGGTGTCGATGTGTGGATTTACAACCAGACGCTGATTCGCATCGGTTCGAACGTGTGCATTTCACAAGGCACGTTCCTCACTGCGGGCTCTCACGACATGAGCACGACGATGGATCTGCACGTCGCGCCGATCATCATCGAGGACGGCGTCTGGATCACTTCGAAGTGCGTCGTGCAAATGGGCGTGACCATCGGCCGCTCGGCGGTCGTGACACCTTTGTCGGTCGTGCATCGTTCGCTGGAAGCGGAGGGCGTGTACGGCGGAAATCCTTGCCGATTTATCAGGAACCGGTTCGATTCCGTGACCTGAACCACAGACATAGAACCACAGCGTTTTGTACGCTGGGAGGCCGAGGTCGTTTTGCCGGAATGTCGACTGCCACAATGGGGATTGCCGCGCTGCATGATGAGCGGCGTTCGTGGCAGCACCAATGCAAGTTCCGGCCGCGACGTTTGCGTGGCCTGGTTGCCAGCTCCGCTTGGCGAACCGTGACGCGCTCAGGAAATGCGTGAAGCAGATGGGGAGTAGCGGATGTTCATCGATACGCGTACTGTTGAACAAAACACGGTCATTGAAACGACCGTCTGCATCATCGGCGGAGGCGTGGCGGGAATTACGCTCGCGCTCGAAATGTCGAGGGCGGGTATCGACGCCTGCATGCTCGAAAGCGGTGGTTTTGGTCCTGACGACGCAACCCGCGACCTCTATCGCGGCGAGAACATCGGGCTGCCCTACACGTTCGCGGACGGCTCGCGCAGCCGGTATTTCGGCGGCAGCAGCAACTGCTGGGGCGGCTGGTGCCGCCCGCTCGATCCCTGGGACTTCGAAAAGCGCGACTGGATTGCGCACAGCGGCTGGCCGTTCGGCCTCGACGAACTGGAGCCTTACTATGCGCGCACGCATGAACTGCTGAAGCTCGGTCCGCAGAATTTCGACCCTGGTTACTGGGAGCAGGAGATCGGGCGTCAGGACGTGCGCCGTCTGCCGCTCGCCACCGGCGACATGCGTGATACCGTTGCGCAGTTCAGCCCGCCGGTGCGCTTCGGCAAGGTGTATCGCGAGGAACTGTCGCGCTCGACACGGGTGCGCGTGTTCCTTCATGCGAACGTGCTCAATATCGACGCGGATGCGCAAGGCACGACGATTTCCAGAGTGAAGGTGGCCACCATCAGCGGCCGCGCGATGTCGGTGAGCGCGCGGATTTTCGTGCTGGCCACGGGCGGCATCGAAAACGCGCGCCTACTGCTTGCGTCGAACAACGTGCAGGCTGCGGGGCTCGGCAATGCCAACGATCTGGTCGGCCGCTACTTCATGGACCATCCGCGGATGATGTCGGGCAAGGTGCGCTTTCGTCCGGGCATCGCGCGCAACAAGCTGTACGACATCAAGTATCACTACCAGAATGTGGCGGTCTCCGCGCACGGCACGAAGATCTCGTCCCAGTTCGCGCCGAAGCAGGAGTGGATGGAACGCGAGAAGCTGCTCAATTCACGCGTGTGGCTCTATTCGAAATGGTACGGCGAAGGCAGCGCGGGTTCTGAGGCGTTGATCCGTTTCAAGGAAGCGCTGATGGGCAAGGATCAGCCCGGCCGCAGCGTGAAGCGCGACATCGAGACCATGATCGCGCACCCGCTGCACACTGTCGGTTTCGGTTTGACGCGGCTGTTGCAATGGCCCGCGCTGATCACCGACGTGACGCTGCAGGCCATCGTCGAAGCGGAGCCCAATCCGGATAGCCGCGTCACGTTGTCGGCCGACAAGCGCGACCACTTCGGCATGCCGCGCGTGCGGGTGGAGTGGCGCCTGGGCGACCAGGTGCAGCGCACTTTCGATAAAACGTTCCAGTTGCTCGCGCAGGAATTGCAGATGGCGAACGTCGCGGACGTCACGCTCGATGCGCCGCTCGAAGGCCGGACGTGGCCGGTGAAGCTGGAAGGCACGTGGCACCACATGGGCACGACGCGCATGCACGATTCACCGCGCGAGGGCGTGGTCGATCGCGATTGCAAGGTGCACGGGATCAGCAATCTGTACATTGGCGGCAGCTCGGTGTTTCCGACTGTCGGCGCCAATTTTCCGACCATCACGATTGCCGCGTTGTCGCTGCGTCTCGCCGGTCATTTGATGCGACAGTTGGATGTGCCGGACGCCGTAGGCAGTACGCGAACCGAAGCCGCGAACAGCGCGACCATGTCGCTCCAGACGCCGCCTCAAGTCGAGACGTTGCCGATCGCGGCCTCGACCTTGACGCCGGTGATGAAAGAGCAGTGAGCGTTTGATGAAGACCAACGAAGATGGCGCGCACGAGGCGCGCCATCTTCGTTTTAAGTGAGGCCTTCAGGCCGTGGAATGCCGCCGGTGATCAGCGGCTTTGCTGGGTTGCTTCGCGCAGCGTGGTGAGGGTGTTGTCGTTTTCACGCACGTCGTCGTGGCCGCCCTTGGTCTCGAGCAGGGCAGTCAGCGCGCTGACCATGGTCTCGACACGGAAGCGCGCATTGAAAGTGCGGGCCGCCTGTGCGCGCATCGCCTCGCGAGCCGAGTCGTCGAGTTCGAGCCAGCGCACGAGATTCTTTTCCGTACCGTCGACGGTATCCGCGGCCACCAGCCCCGCGCCGTCCGCTTCGATTTCGCGCCACACGTTGACCTTGTCGGAGATCAGCGCCGGCAGTCCGCAGCCGAGCGCCTCTGCTACCGCCACGCCGAAATTTTCCTGATGCGACGGCAGAACGAACACGTCGCTCGCATGAAAAGCGCCCCACTTGAGTTCGCCTTGCAGCATGCCCGGCAGGCTCACGCGATGCGCGATGCCGGCCGCCTGCGCCTGGGTGCGCAGCGTCGAGGCCCAGCCGGTTTCGTCTGGACCTGCGATCACGAGATGCAGCGCCGGATCGCGGCTGGCAACGCGCGCGAATGCCTCGATCAGCAGATCGCAGCCTTTCTTCGCATGCACGCGGCCGAGGAACAGCACGATGCGTTTGCCGCGCAGGCTCGGTATGGATTTGAGGAAGGTTTCGCGCAGCGGCGCGGCTTCGAGTTGCGGCACCGTCGTGCCGAACGGCACGATCCGTTCATGCGCGCGGTACAGCCAGAACGACTGGCGCGCCCGCGTACGTTCTTCCTCGGTCGTGAAGATGACGGCGCGCGCGTCGCGCAACACGCGATATTCGGCCCACGGCCAGTACAGCCACTTCTTCAGATGCTTGAGCGGATAGGCCTCTTTGAACCACGGGTCCAGCATGCCGTGCACATACACGTAATACGGCACTTCGCTCTTGTGCAGCGCTTTCCATGCCGCGAAGCCGTGGTATTGCCACAAGCCGTGGACGATCACCGCGTCGAAGCGCTTCGCGTTGTCGGCGAGCCACGGCGCGAGGCGTTCGCTGAAGCTGTAGCGGCCTTTGGTCGGGCCGAAGACGTGGAGCGGAAAGGGAAAGGCCGCAAGGTAGGCGTCGTTGGGGGCATCGCAGGTCGCCACTTCGATCTCGTGTCCGGCCTCCCGCATCGCCATGCCGCTGCGGCGGACGCCTTCAACGGGACCGCCGGCGCGTGGGTCGACGCTTGCAAGCAGGTGGAGGATTTTCATCGGGCGATATTCGGTCGGTTGGAGCGATGCCTGGGCGGCGTATGCGGGACGAGCGCACCGAACTGGCCGGCGTCGGACGAGGAGCCGGCCGTGCGCGACACGCCGAGCGTGGACGTGAGGTCCGCGCGGCCCATGCCCGGCTGGATCCGGCCGGGCAATTCCGGCATCGCTTCCGGGCGCACGTAAGGCGGCCTGCGGAAGCGCCGCGCGCGCGCCGGCAACGCGCGCTGCAAACGCGCGTGGGTGGCGATCATCAAGCCGAGCGCGACGCCGAATATGAGGCCAGAAAAACGCGGCCCAAGCGGATTGCCGCCGATCGACGTGGCCGGCAGCGCGGCAAACAGCATGATGGCGCGCCCGAGCACCGGCAGCATGGGTGCGTCGGGCACGACGGAGCGCCAATAGCGATACGAGAAGAAGCAGATCGCCAGTGCGGCGAGCGTGGCCAACGGCATGCCGATGCCGAACAACAGGCCGCCCGCGAAGAACTGATAGACCCAGAAGTTGTGGCCCGCGGCCCATTCGTTGATCGCGTAGAAGTCCTTCTCGCTGATCTGGCCGGCAAGGTCCGGCAGATAGACCGGCGAGTAGCGATAGTAGTGGCCGTAACCTTCGCCGAACAACAAGGTCTCCGGCTGCGCGGTGACCTGATCGTACTGGTCGCGCATTTCCGCGAGACGCGTGATCGTGGTCGGATCCTTGCCGGAGCGGGTTTCCTCGGAGAAGAAAATGCGCTGCGTCCAGTGCTCGGCGACGGTCGGGAAAGTCAGGGCCGCGACGCCGGCCATGCCGGCGAGCACGGCGCCGATGATCATGGTGCGGCTCATTGCGCGCCAGATATGCCGGATCGACGGCGCGCTCAGTCCCATGGCGATCAGGAACAGCAGCACTGTGCCGACCATCACGCTGCGGGTCACGCTCAGCAATTCGATCACGACGCTCAGCGCGAAGATCGACACGGTAAAGAGCGAAAAACGCTTTGCCACGATGAATTCGTGGAGCAATACGCCTTGCAAACCCAGCAGCGTCACGGAGAGGATACGGAAGCGCACGTCGTCGAGACCGCCGCCCGTCGCCATGCCGTAGACCATGGTGAACACGAGGCTGATGACGTTGGCGACGAACAGGGCTTTTTCGAACTGGGCGATGCGGAATTCGCTCCACGGGCGGCACGCCACGAGATAACCCAGCATGAAGAGAGTGAACGGCAGCAGCGTCCGTAAATAGTTGCCGGTGTCGTTATCCTGAACCAGTTGGGCGACGATGCTGCCGAACACGCACAGGATCAAGCTCCAAGTGACGACCGAGCGCAGCCGCGAGCGCTCGTGAAAACGCGGCGCGATGAGAAGAAGGGCAATCCCTGCGGCGATCGCCGGCAGGACGAAGATGAACTGCGCGAAGTGACCCGTATTCGCGTCGGTCGCCTTATAGTCGAACGCAAGCGGCAGCAGAAAAAACCATATCCAGGGCGTTGCATACTGGTGGCGCATTACCGAGTTCCTCCCCGTCACCGTCGTTTCGCCGTCGGTCTACAGTGGACGGTCTCGCATCGGGTTATTTTGAAGGAATCTGCACGCCTGTTAGTGGGCTGGACCGCATTCGTCGACCATTGCCTGGGTTCTGGCGGTCGCGGCAAGCGTAAGCTCTGCAAGACGCGCGCACACTTGCGTATGTTGTCGGTCAATGCCTTGAAGTTGGCGCGCACGCACGCTTGCCGACACCGAAGATGCAAAAAGGGACATGGGCCCGCGAGAGACGACCGCAATCTTGCATGACCGCATTTGCATGGGACCGGAGCACAACATGAAGTTATTCGGCGGGGCGGGACCCACAAAAGCCGGACGGGCGATCGAACTCGACTTCGTCCGCGGCATCGCGATCATCATGGTGATGGGCTTTCACTTTCATGCTGTACATACCGGCAATTACCTCATCCAGATTATTGAGTACCCACTGAAGAGTTTCGGCCGTGAAGGCGTGAACCTGTTTTTCACGTTGAGCGGTTTTCTGGTGGGCGGTCTGCTGCTTCGACAGTACGCCGAAACAGGACAGGTCGATGCACGGCGCTTTATCATCCGCCGGATTTTCCGCATCTGGCCCGCGTATTACGTGCTGATCGTCTTCCATGTGCTGGCCGGCCGCCACCCGTGGAATACCTTCCTGTTCCAGAACCTCACCCACTTGCAGAACTATCTGGGCACGTCGATTACGCAGACGTGGAGTCTGGCGGTCGAAGAGCACTTTTATCTGGTGCTGCCGGCGCTTCTGCTGGTGTTTGCGCGTTGGCGTCTCGGCGCGTGGACGATCGTCAGCGTGCTTACCGGCATCTGCGCGGTGGTGCTCACGGCGCGTTGCTTCGCAGTGGCGGGCGGTAATCTCGATGGGGCGTTTGCTTACACGCAATATCGTATCGACAGCTTGCTGGTGGGCGTGATTCTTTCCGCGATCTACTGGATGAAACCCGGCGTCTACCATCAGCTCGCCAAGCGCAAGTGGCTGCTGATCTTCAGCGTCGTCCTGCTCTGCGCATGGCTCGCTTTCGCCACCAAGAACCTCGCACTGGATGAAAGCATCGGCTACACGATTCAAGCGCTTGGCTTTGCTGCGCTGATCGTGCTGGTGCTCGAATACTCCGGATCGCTGCGTAAGTCGTGGATCTATCGCGGCGTGGCGTGGATCGGCCTCTATTCGTACGGTATTTACTTGTGGCATTCGCTCGCGCTCGCGCCCGGCGACATGCTGATTCGTAAAGCGACCGCGCTGGGTTTTGCGCCGAGCCTCATTTGGGTCGTCGCGCTTACGGCGCAGTTTGCGATCGCGATTGCGATCGGCTATGTGACCACGCGTGCTATCGAGTATCCGTTCCTGTTGATGCGCAATGCACTGTTCCCAGAAAAGCGCAGCAGTTCGGTGCGCGAGGAAGTGCCCGCCGCTGCTGCGGGTGGGCAGTTATCCTGAGCGTGCATGCATGCCGCTCTGCGTGGCGGTCCGGCGCACTGGCGTGTACTGACACTACGGTCGGTTTGGCACAAGGTAACGGGGAATCGGACCCACTCGCCACTGGAATTTCTGCGCGGTAATCGTGACCGGTGTGTCGACGCCTTGCCAGTCGCGCAGAATATATTTTCCAGGCGGCAGGCTGACTGATGCAACGCGCTGCTTGCCGTCGACCGTCCAGCCGACGATAACTGGATCATCGGTTCCGTATTGATACGCCTTGAGGTTCTCCTCGTCGACGAGCGCTCTTGCCCAGTTACGCTTGCCGAGCGTGGTGCTCAATACGGACGCCGCGACGAATGCGGGTTTGGGTGTCAGGTCGTGATGCAGCAAGCCAAAATTATGTTCGATGTTGTTGAGGTCGGTGCCGTCGTCGACGAAGTCATACCAGAACATGACGCGAACTGTGCCATAGCGTCGCGATAGCAAATAGCTGCGCACAAGATTGGCCGCCTGCGTGGCCTCATCCTGCCCCGGCTCTTTAGGATTCACAGGCCAGCCGAACTCCGTCACCCAAACTTGCAGAGGTCGGCCGTCTGCTTTTACACGGTCGGCAGTGAAGTTTTTCAGGTAGGGCCACACCGTCGGAATGCTCACGGAGTCGATTGGAGCGCCTTCGGTTTTGTAACCCCTTTCTGGCGTATTCGGCGACATATAGGGGTGTACGCTAAATCCGGTCTGATCGTTCAGTCCTCCTTCCTTGAGTAAACCGACAACACAGTCGCCGCCGGGGCCGCCGCCCGAGCCGCCACCGCCGCAGGAAATGACCGATGCATCGGCGTTGACATCCTTAACGGCGCCGAACGTTTCCCATAGTAGTGAAAGGTAGGCGGCGTAGCTGATCTTGTTGAAGTCCGGCTCATTCCACACCTCCCAATGTTTAACTGTTCCGCCGTAGGGAGCAGTCACAGCATCGTCACCGTAGCGGGAGACCACCGCGTCGACGTAATCCGCGAAGCGCGCGCGAGCGTCGGCTGACAGCGGGAAATTCGACTTTGGGAAGAGTGTCGGATAGGCGGCCTCATTACCCTCGCCGAGAACGACTAACGGCGAAATGCCGAGCTGCTTACATAAGGCAAGATAGTCGTCGTAGCTCTTGGGAAATTTGAACACACCGGGTTTTTTCTCGATTGCCGCCCAATAGAGGTCATCCCGAATCCACGAGAATCCAGCCTGCTTGACGAGCGGCAACAGCACCGACGCTGGTGGTGTGACGTGTTGAGCGAAGTGCGTGCCGACCCCGAAGTCGGAAGGCCCTACCTCGTCGCGTTTCGCGACGACAGCCAGCGTGCTCGTTGTCTTGCCGAGCGTTTCCCCATGCGCCGATTCCACGGTTGCGTCGAGGCGGAATAGACCCGCACGCGGGATCGCTACGTCGATGTCGATCGCCTTACCACCCTGCATGCTGCCGATGGTTTTCTCGTACGAGGCGACTGGAGTGGGCGCCGGCTTGCCGTCGCCGTCATAGGAATAAACGCCCACCGTTATTTTCGCCGCGCGCAGATGGTCCGGCGGCACGACTTTGAACTGGAGTGTCTTCTTTCCGCTTGTCAGCATGACTTGCGAGCCCGCCGGGTTGGCCAGTTGCAGCTTCACCTGCGCGTACGAACCGCTTGAGAAAGTCAGGAACAGTAGAGCAGACAGCGTAGCGCGCCCGAATATGCGTGATCTGAATAGGCTGCGGCGGCGATGAATCGTCGGCATCGGATCAATCCTCGTTGAATCTTATGAAAATGGCTCAGTCGGTTCGATGAGCAAGAGGCAGGCGTCTGCAGGCACCTGAAGGCAACGCGGAACTCCGCGTTCTTTAGCGGCAAGCAGAACCAAAATACGGTGCGCCGGACCACTCGTCAGTACGAAATCGAACTTTCAGAGCATTCGCCGCCGCGCTTGCGTTCGAGTATGTAGCGTCACGCCGGCGCACAGGCACTCCGCGCGGCAGACAGGCGCACTCGCATTTTGTTGATTGCCCATGGCTACGGGCATCCAAAAGGGCGGCCGGCATTTCGTATGGAGAATAATTTAAATGAATTATGAAAACTTAAACTCTTTCAAGCCAATGGCGTAATCGACTTCGAAGAAGTGCGCGCGTAAAGAGTTTCTATGGCGAACATGCGGTCGGCCCTCTAACGATTTAAGGGTCTGACTTTTTTGTGTCGTTAGTTTTTACCCTTATTCATCAGACAAAATAGAAGGAGGAGTTGGTATTTGTCTGAATAAATCCGCGCGATACTTAATCTTTTATCGGGGACGGGTTGTCCGAAAACAAAGCGAGAACTCGCTTGGAGCCGGGATGAAGCACAAAAATTAAGTGCTGAAAACCCCTAATTAATAGGTAAATAATTGTTTTACTGCTGCGCGGACACAACAGTTCGTATGTGCGGCGGCGCACATATGTTCTCTTTTTAGATACGCGTAATGCGGATATTTGCTTCTTCGCATAAGTCTGGAGATAGTTCGCCTTATCGCTGCGCTTTTACATCCAGTTACAACATACGAAAAAGGCGGGCACATATACTGCGATCCCCAACCGAACTGCGTAAGTTGTACTCATGACCTTACCTACCCGACCGAAAAATCAGCAACATCTTCCACTGTCCGTCCCTTCTTTGGTTCCTGCTGAATCAGTACCTCGAAGGAAGTTCCTCGCCGGTCTCGTCGCAGGTGCCGGGTCGATTGCACTTTCCGCATGCGGCGGCGGTGGCAGCGGCGACTCACCCGCGGCGGTAGCCAATGACGCAAGTGTGGCCAACAGGGCCGGCTCAAGCGGCTTCACCGTGACGACCCCTGCGGCCAACGCGACTATCTCCGGTACCATCACAGTGACCGGCACAGCCGGCACCAACTGGCGCAACGTGGCCGTTTACGACCACGCGACGGTCGCCAAGATCGGCGCGGACACGACGCCGAGCAGCGGCAAATTTTCCATCCAGGTTGATACGACTAAATTGACCGTGGGTTCGCATCAGATCGATGTGGTCGCATTTTCCGTTGCGGCGGGACAAGCGGGCGGCACCAAGACCACGCAGACCATCACGGTCAACGTCACCCGGGCGACTTCCGGGTCGACTTCGGGCTCGCTGTTCTACGGCATGAATGGCCACCTTGCGTGGCCCGACGGTATCTACCACACCATGTCGGCAGCTGCCCAATTGGCGTTGCTCAAGGATCTCGGCGTTACGACCTATCGCGTCGACGTAGCAGACGCAGGCATGGCTCAGACGGTCGCCAACGCATTGACCGGTGCGTTTGCCGGCAGCGGCGTGTCCATCATGCCCTGTATTAACGTCTGGTCGACGGCGTATAACCAGAACGGTTCCGAATCGGCCGCATACACGTTGGGCTACAACCTGGGATCGTCCATCGCCAAGCCGCTGAAGGGCCTCGTCAAGTACATCGAGTGCGGTAACGAGCTCGACTCGAACGGCCTGATTACGAACGGTGACGGTAGCAACACGAACAACTATAGTCCCGCGATCTGGCCGGCATTCCGCGGCGTGATTCGGGGCATGATCGACGGCGTGAAGGCGATCGACCCGACGATCCAATGCGGCGTCAACGTTGGTGTCCCGCTTGCCTATCGCGCCTTGCAGATGCTGTGGAGCGGCATCACGCCCAACGGCTCGGCTAACGGCGTTTCAGGCGCAGCGCAGGTTCGCTGGGACTACACGACTTACCACTGGTACCAGAGTTCAGGCGATATCATTTGTGGCTGGCGAAACAACGCTTGCCTGAATGTACTGCAAGTTCTGAAAGACTCCTTTAACCTGCCGATCTGGTTGACGGAATGGGGCTGGCAGGGCAACCAGGTCACCCCGGCGCAACAGGCTAGCTATGTAACCAAGGCGCTGACGGAGTATCGATCGCTCAAGGATCAATACAACATTCAATCCGTCCAGATGTACTGCCTGATCGATCCGGACTTCGGCCTCATACAGGCAGACGGCGTCACAAAGAATCCGTCTTATGCGGCCTTCAAGAATTTCGTTGCCGCCAATCCGGTCTAACCCGATCCGTCGCGCCGGCGTCCCGGCGCAGCAAGCCTTCTACCTCCGCAGCCCGCGCTTTCTATAAGCCGCGGGCTGTTTCTTTTGGTCCGTCCCTTCTGTGTAGCGCGATTTTTAAGTCGTGTGCGTTACAGCACAGACGATGTCGCTGCGGCGCCGCAATCTGTCAGGCGAGACCGGACCGCTCCACCCCTGCCACCAACGACCCCTTGATCCTCACGCAAGCGTGACGGATCCCCTGATCCAATCTGATGCGCCTGTCGAACTGCGAGGCGCGTTCGGGAAGAGGATTTCCCGGCCAGTGGTTCACTCTGGTTCTAACAAACAAGGAGTTCGTCGTATGAATTCGAGTGTTTCCCGTACTGCGCCGGTTGGGCTACGGAACAACGTCGATGCGTTTTCCGCCGGCGAACTAGCACGCCTGATCGTGGACAACGTGTGGTTGATCGTCGGCATTGTCGCGGTGGTCACGGGACTGGCCGCGCTGTATGCATTCGCAGCAACCCCCGTCTATTCCGCGGATGCGTTGGTCAAAGTTGATTTCCCTCAGCCCAATGCGCTCGGTCAAGCGTCGAAGACGCCGGAGCAGGTCGTTCCGCCCACGTTGCCTACCGAGGCGGAGATTCAGATCATCCAAAGCCGGAGCGTGATTGCGCCGGTGATCAAGAAATTTAAGCAGGACACCTCAATCACGCCGAACCGCATCCCCGTTATCGGAGCGATCACCAGCCAATTTGCCACGCCGGGTGAGCCAATGCCGGCGCCCATCGGTTTGGGCTCCTTTGCATGGGGCGGAGAGGAAGCGTCGGTCGGTTCGCTGACTGTTCCGGCTTGGCTCGAAGACGAATCACTGACGTTGACCGCTCTCGCTGGCGGTCACTACCGTCTCACCGATCCGAAAGGGCGGACCTTGCTCACGGGCGCACCCGGCGTACCCTCCCAGGCCAACGGCGTGGCGCTTACGATGGATCGGCTCGTCGGGCGCCCCGGAACCGAATTCACGCTCGTGCGCTTTAGCGACGTCAAGGCAATCGAACGTTTCCAGCATCAGTTGAAAGTCAGCGAGTCGGGTAAGGACACCGGCGTCGTGCAGATCATCTATGAAAACACCGATCCGGAACTGGCTCGCGCAATTGCCAACGGCATCGCCCAGGGCTATATCGCTTCTCATATAGCGCAGCACCGCACCGAGGCCCTCACGACCCGTGACTTTATCGTTGGAGAACTGCCGAAGCTTCACGCCAACCTGACGCAAGCGGAGGCCGAACTGAGCCAGTACAGAACCGCGTCGAGCTCGATGCAGGCGGGTACCGAAGCCGCGTCCTACCTCCAGGGCAGCATTGAGTTCGACCGTCAGATCGCGATGCTCAAGGTGCAAAAAGCGGCGCTGGAAAGTCACTTTGCAGCAAACTCGCGTGACGTGCAGACCGTCAATAGCCAACTCGAACTTCTGCAGAATGCCAAGAGCGCGTTCGAAGCGCGCTTTGACCAGTTGCCCGCGTCCGAGCGCCGGTCGGCCGACCTCACACGCAACGTCAAGGTCGCCGAAGATATCTATGTTGCTATGGTCAACAAATCCAACGAACTGGCGGTGACGCAGGCTGGGACGCTTGGGAACGTACACATCATCGACACCGCGCTGTTGCCCGTGGACCCTGTGAAACCCAAGCGCCCGCTGGTGATCGGCGTGGGCGCCGCCGGCGGTCTGATCGCGGCGTTCCTGTACGTCTTTGTGCGGCGCCTATGGTCGTCGGCGCTCGAGAACTCGCTGGCGGCCGAGCGCCATCTGAACCTGCCTGTCTTTGGTCACGTGTTGTTCAGTGACGAGCAGGCCCGGCTGGACCGTGCGCAGAGTCTGAACTTGCAGCCGGCGAAGAAAGGCCTTTCGGGGAGAGCACAGCAAACAGGGGCCGAAAGGATAACCGGATCGCCGCCCAGATTGGCCTATAGCGGCTCTGCTCCGCAAGATCCCGTGTTGGCCGGCGGCCGCTTCCTGCTCGCCACCGACGGGTACGATGACATGCCGCTTGAAGCTTTACGGGGCATACGCGCGTCGTTGCAACGGCAGATTCAGGACGCGCCGAATAACGTGCTTGTCGTGACAGGCGCGACGCCCGGCACGGGAAAGAGTTTTATCTCTTCGAATCTGGCCGTCCTCAGCGCGGAGGCCGGAAAACGGGTACTGCTGATCGACGGCGACATGCGCCGCGGCCAATTGGCCGCCATCATGAAGCAGACCGGTGCGGGTGGCCTCGCCGAAGTTCTGGCTGGCCAGGTCGACGTCAATCACGTGATTCGAAACACAGGTGTTCATGGACTTTCGTTTATCGCTGCAGGGCGGTACCCGTCCAATCCGTCCCGGCTGCTCTCGACTCCCCGCATGCAACAACTCCTCGACCGTCTTGGCGAATTGTATGACGTGATCATCGTTGATACACCGCCGGTGCTCGCGGTGAGCGATGCAAACCTGATCGCCTCTCTCGGCGGATCGACGGTGCTCGTAGTACGTCCGAGCGCCCAGAGCGAACGGGAACTCGAGGACACCGCGCAAAGTCTTGATCGCGCCGGCGCGCGTCTGATCGGCATGATATTCAACGCGATGCCGCGACGGCGCAGCGAGAAACGCAGCTACGGCTATGCAGCGGCCTATGCCGCGGCGAGTGCTCCGCCACCGCAACAGCATGGCGCATCGTGATCGCCGCCGGCCGGTCGGCCGCCGGTTGTCGCGCGTTCCTGCATTGAGAAAACAATGTACTCCAGACTAGTATCCGTGCTGTTCTACATGTTTTTTACCTGCGTGATTCTCAATCCGCAGGTGAACGGAATCACCCTTTATTTCTATCTCGTGATCCCGTTCCTCGATCTGGATTTTTCCCGCTTCCTCGCCGGTACGGCGCGTCGCTGGGCCGGCCCATTGCTGATCGCGGTTATGGCAAGCGCGTTGACTTCTCCCTCCGCGGCGGTGCGGGTCCTGTCGATCGGCATCTGCATCGGCTATCTGATGTACACGACAGAGCGCCGCATCAGCTACCTTCATCCGTGGATGGTCATCAATATCCTGTTCGCAACCGTGCAATTCGCGATGTACTACGTCAATCGTGATTTCTCGCTCCTGCTCGGGCCAACCAATCTGTCGAAACTGATTTGGGGCGACTACGCGACGATGACCAACACGAACTTCTACGAGGTGTTCTACTTCACTCGGGTCTCGGGATTTTCGCGCGAAGCGGGGTTTTTCTCGTCGTTGCTGGTGGCGTCTCTTATCCTGCATCTCTTCAGCGATTCACCCAATAAAAAACTCATTGCTCTCTATCTTTTCGGCCTCTTCATCAGCTTCTCGAAGTCGTCGATGGTGCTTTTCCTTTTCGCTGCGCTGTATCCCTTCCGTTACAGATTGCGCTCGCTCCATCCAGTGGTGGTCATGGTTGGCTACTATGCGGTGATTTCAGCGATCTCGGTGTACCTTGCGTCCAACAATTTCTTCGGGTCGGACACCTTTGCCCACCGGTTGGCCGGCTATGCGTTCGTGTTCGATGCGCGGCTGGAGGATCTCGTCAAGGGCATCAGCGCACCCGACATGATGGCGCACTACAAGTACCTTCCCTATATCCGTTTGATCCAGGACGACATGGCGCTCGGTGCGCTGTTTGGTGGTCTTCCCGGCACGATAGCGGAACTGGGGATCTTCAGCGCATTGGTCGTTTTCGCTGTCATTGCATTTACCGCGAGCGACGGCTTCGTCATGATGATATTTCTGTTTATCAGCGCCACCGTCAGCGTCACTACCGTCACCTCTTTTATTCCGCTCGCCTATCTGATTTGCTACTGGCCTCGATTCGCGGCATACAGCGCGTACCGTTTGGAGCCTTCGCGTCAATTCCAGCCACTTCCGCGGTACTTCAAGACATGAGTTCGCCGTGTCAGTGACGAAACCGACGCCACATGTGACGAGGCGTCCATCGCAATGATGGACGCCTCGTGTTTTATTGAAGAACCTGCCGTGCAATCAAGCCATCTGCTGCAGCAAGGTCTGCTTGAATTGCCCGAGCGTATGCCGTGACAGCAGGTCTTCACGCGCGGACGGCGTGGCTTGAGGCGCATGCGGCCACGAGGTCATGGTCTCGGTGATCGCGCGGCCGATCGACGCGGAACTCAGGTCGCTCAGAATCGGCCCCAGCTCGCAACGCCGGCTGAACCAGCCGATCAAACCGTCTTCCGTCGCGATTACGGGCTTGCCGAAACGGTACGCCTGCACCAGCACGCCGCTCATGCCGTAGTGCCCCTTATAGCCGAGCCAGACGGCGTCGCACGCGGAGAACAGATCGCGTTCCATATCGTTGGAAATGAAGGCGTCGAGCACCAGCGGCGCGGGCTTGAGGCTGCGCACATGATTGCGCATGAAATGACGCGTGCCCGCATCCTGCTCGCCGGCAACGATCAGCGTGGGCGCATGCTCGAGACGCGTCAGCGCATGCACCAGTTCGTAGATACCCTTGCGTTCCGTGATCGAGCCGTACACCAGCAGATAGCGCTGCTCGGGATCGAGTCCCAGACGCTCGCGGGCCAGTACGGGGTTTTCCGCGTGTTCATCGGGAAAAGGGTCGGCCACGTAGGCAATGGCCGCGCTGTGCTTCGATGCACTGCGCGCTGACCATTCCGGCAAGGTGGGATCGATCGTCAGCAGCGTGCGCAGGCCGGTGGTCCGAATCGCGCGCTTGAAGAGCAGCGCCTTGATCGCATTGACGACCGGACGATCGGGCGCCTTGATGCCGACCTTGTGATGATGGAACGTCGAGCGCATCGTGATGCCGATCCAAGGCGTCTTGCCGAACGGCGAGCCGAGAAACGGCAGAGAATAGAAGAAATAATCGACATAGGGCACGACCACGAGGCGGATCGACTGCATCCGGCTGATGATCGTGTGCACGCGCTTGAAATAGCGGTGAAAGCGCCAGTATTCGTTGGGATCGCGCATGAGGCCGCGGGGTTGCTCCTCGGGATCGACAAACGCGATCTGCTGGTCCGGGCGGTTCGCGGCGGTGATCTGTCTCGGGAGCCGGTGGTCTTCGTTCGCGCACTCGGTCACGAGCATGCACGGATAGCCGGCTTCAGCGCAGGCCTGCATGGTCCACTCGACATATCGCCAGCGGTGACCGGTGAGATTCGGTTCCACAATCAGGACGTAGTCTTGTTCCATCGCTTCGGTAGCCATTTGCGTTGCAAAAAAAGTACCCGTGCGCCCGTTCCCGCATGGCGCTAGCTGAGCAACGTTAGCACCGCCGGAATCCGTGTAACCACTAATTTGTCCGGCTTTGTGGTTCAGCGTACTAGGGGGTGTCGGCTTAGGCCGAACCGGCCTAGCTGATGGCGGTTGTAGGCGATTCTCTCGCGGTATGGTCGTGCATAGAGTTCGATGAAAAAACCTCGCCAGCTTGCTGGTGCAACCTAACAAATTATGCGCCGGCGGCGTTCGCAGAGCGATGCTTGAAATCGCTCTGCGCGGCCGATTCAACGGCGCTCCGATTCGACGGAGAAATAGCTTGCGGGCGATCAGGCTTCCGGCGTTCTCGGTGGCGGGCAGCTTCGGCGCGAGTGCGGCGACGTGGGTCCTGCTACAGCAGTTCGCCGTGCGTGGACTTGTAGCGATCAAATTTCTTGCGATTGGCCGGATGCTAGGGCCGGCGGCGATCGGCAGCGTGAGCGTGGCTCTGCTCGCGGTGGCGATTGCCGAGGCGCTGTCCGATACCGGCCTCGCGCAAGCGGTCATTCAAGGCGAACATCCGCCGTCGCGCTCGCAGCTCGGCGCGGTGTGGACGACATTGACGGCGCGAGGTGTGCTCATTTCGCTGCTGCTGGTCGCGCTCGCCCCATTGCTGAGCAGCCAGTTCCATCTGGACGGCTCGCTGATCCTGATCCAACTCGCGGCGCTGCTGCCGTTGCTGCGCGGTCTGGCGTCGCCCGCTTATTACGTGGTGCAGCGCGAGCGGCGCTTCCAGCATATCGCCGGTGTGGAGGTGGCGGCGTCATTCGTCGACTGCACGGTGGGGCTCGCGCTCGCGTATTTCGGCGCCGGCGCGTCTTCGGTGCTGATCGGCCTCGTGGCCGGCGAGAGCCTGAAAAGCACGCTGACCTGGGCGACCATGAAACCGCGTCCGCCGATCCGCGCGGTGTGGTCGGGCATCGGCCACTATGTCGGTTTCAGCCGCTGGATCTGGGCCAGCAGCGTGATCAATCTACTGCTCAATCAGTTCGACAAGGTGGTGGTCGGCAAACTGCTCGGGCCGGCGCAACTGGGCAGCTATCAGATGTCGTCGCGGCTCGCGCAGATGCTGCTCGCCGACGCCGCGATCGCCATGTCGCAATACCTCTTTCCGACCTTCGCGGCGCATCATCGCCGTAGTCCGGAGTCGGCGTCGCGCATCATCAAGATCTATCTGCTGGTGATCGCGATCGGGCTCGCGGCTTTCGTCGCGGTGCTGCGGCTGATCGCCGAGCCGCTCTTCTCGCTGATTCTCGGCGCGGCATGGCTGCCGGCAGTGCCGCTCTTCAGGATCCTGGTGATCAATATGGCAATCGGCGCTTTGATCGCAGTGCTCGTGGCCTATCTGCGCGCGGTGGGAGACGCGAAGGCGACCGTGCATGCGTCGGCGATCCAGGTCGTGGTGCTGGTGTTGAGCGCGCCTCCCGCCGTGCATTATTGGGGCGTGACGGGCATTGCCTGGTCCATGACGCTCGGCCTTGGCTGCGCCGCCGCGTGGATGCTCTTCAGGACGTTGACGGCAAGGACACCATGATGCGTGTCTTTCACCTGGTTCTTGCGCCGCGTCTGTCGGGAGCTGAAGTCCTGGCTAAGGACCTCGCGCTCGATCAGTGTGCCGAAGGCATGGCAGTGTGCGTGGCTTCGCTGTTGCCGGCGCATGCCGATTTCGCGCCCTTGCAGAACGACCTCGAAAGCCACGGCGTGCAGTGCTTCTTTCCAGAGCGGCGGCATCGTGCGTTCATCAAGTTGTGCCATCTGTTCGGCGCCGTGCGGCGTTTTCATCCGGATGTGATCTTTGCGCACGCGACCATTCCGTCGTTTTACGCGCGCGCATTGCCGTTGCGCGTGCCGGTGGTCTACGTCATGCATTCGGCGACCAACGACTTCGAGCGCCCGCTGTTCAGACGCGTCGAACATGTCCTGTCGGGACGCGCCCGGATGGTGATCGGCGTGTCGGAGCAGGGGGTGACGGACTATGTGCAGGCCATCGGGCCACATCCGTCGATGACCGTCGTGCCGAACGGCGTGGACATCGCGCGCTTCGCGTTCACCGACGGCGTGGAGCGCGACGGCCACACGCCGCAGGTGGTGCAGATCGGCCGATACGCGGCGGTCAAAAATCAACTGCTGACGGTGCGGGCTTTCAACGAAGTCCTCAAGCACGAGAAAGACGCACGGCTCGTGTTGTACGGCGTGATCGAAGACCCCGACTATCACCGCGCGGTCGTCGCGTTGGCGAAGACGCTGGGCATCGCGGAGCGCGTCGCGGTGGCAGGTCCGCGCACGGATGTCGCGACCGTGCTGTCGGAGTCGAACGTGTTCGTCATGCCGTCGCAATCCGAGGCGCACAGTGTGGCTTTTCTCGAAGCGCTGGCTTCCGGCGTGCCGATCGTGGCGAGCAAGATTCCGGCCTTCGCGTTCGCGAGCGGATTTCCCGGCGTCCAATTGGTCGATACCGGCAATGTGCAGTGCTATGCCGAGGCGGTGATCGTTGCGCTAGGGCAGGCGCGGGCGGAACGCTCGCTGGCCGGCTTGACGCTCAGGGATACCGCTGACCGCTATCGCGCGATCGCGCGTCAGGTGAGTCTGGCCGTGCCGGCCCGCTAGGGCGCAGCGCGCACCTGTTCCTGTTCCATTCCTGAATGGCCTGATCGAAGCGGCTTCTTGCGTCAATGATGGATGGCCACGTCGCGTGTGTCGGGCGGCGGCTCGGGTGCGGGTTCCGCGGGCGGCGGCATCTGCAGTTCGGTTTCGCGCTGTGCAAGCGTCACGAGACGCTGTGCTTCCTTGCTGCTCGAATCGATCTGCAGTGCCGTGCCGGCATTGTGCGAGACGCACGTCCATCGAGCGATATATCCGCAGCCTCGCGCAAGGCTCAGTAGCGCGTCGCGCTGCTGTTCGCGTTGGCTCACTGTCGAGCGCATGTTCAACGCGTCGCGATTATCCGGCTGCGCGGCGATCGCTGCTGCGAGGCGCCCTCGGGTCGCCGAAAGATTGTTCTGCTGCAGATTGGCACGGGCAGCTCTGAGATGCCGCGACACATCCGCGCGCGGTTGATCCGGCGGGTTGCCTGACTGGCCGCCCGGATTTCGCTTCGTCTCGGGTCCAACGGATGCGACTCGGCGCGAAAGCGGTGGCGTGGCGGCCGGTGGCAGAACCGGCGGCGAACGCACGGGCACGGACCGCGCGGCGGCGACGGTGGCCGCGGGCTTTGGTGCGACGACAGGGGGCGCGGCCGCGGGCTTCTGCGCGATGACGGTGGCGGGCTTCTGGGTGGCGATGGTGGCGGGTTTCTGGGTGGCGACGGCTGCAGGCTTCTGGGCGACGATGGTCGCGGGTTTCGGCGGGGTGGCAGGCGCGGACCGCTGCGCGACAGCGGCCGTGGGTTTCTGCGGAATGACGACGAGCGGCGGGACGTTTTGCGTGCGCACCTTGCCGGAAACCGCGATAGGCGTGCCGACATCCGAATCGTTGCTATGGATGAACCCCAGATACACCGCGGACGTCACCACCAGCACCGATGCGCCCAGCACGAGGGGCTGGCGCAGTCGCTGATAGGCGGACACGGCGACCACGGGCTCCTCGATGAACTCGTAGGGATTGACCAGCGCGCGCGAGGACGGATTCCAGATCCTGCGTGTCGGCAGACGGCTGTCGACGAGCGGCTGTGGATCGTCCAATCGATCCTTCAGCGGGACTTTGAGCGAGGGAGGCGGCGCCGAACGCGCGCCGAACGAATCGACCGGCCGCCGATGGCACGAAGGACAGGGCGTGAAGCGACCGGCTAGCGGGACACCGCAGTGCCCGCATCGGAGGGGATCGTGCTGATCGGAAGTAAAGTCGCTAAGCATCGCCGTGTCGCAAAGGGGCGTCGAATGCCGGCGCCACAATCAGAAAAAAACAAGGCACCGTAACGAGGCTTGCAAGCAGGGTTACTGTGCGACGACGTAACCCCGCGCTTGCATGCACGCGCCATACGCGGCCCAATACTGTGTCATTGGCGGCTCGGGCGCCGGCAGAGGTGGCAGCTTCACACTGGATGCCGCAGCCATCTGCGCCTCGCTCGCAGCCGCCGTTTCCGAGGCGCTGTTGCCCGCGCTCGTCGCCGATGCCGCCGTGGCGGCCGTGGTCGTGGTGCCCGCCGAAGTCGCGCTCGCCGCCGTAGGCGCCGAGGCGCCCTTCGTCGCCGTCGCCGTCGCCGCCGTAGTCTCTGCGGGCGCGCTCGCGCCCGGCGCGGCGGCGGCCGGCATGCTCGCGCCGATCGGCGCGGACGAGAAGGTGCTGGGCGGCAATGGCGGCCGCGACGGCACGCCGGTCGACGACGTCTTGGTGGCAGCCGGCTTGCGCGGTGGAATCTGCGGCTCGCGGACGATGTTGACCTTGGTCTGCTTGTTCGCCGTCGCGTAACACATTGCGGTATCGATGCTGCGCTGATAAGGGCTTTGACTTCGAATTGGATAGGTGAGTGGCTGCCATGCGAAAGCAGCACTGCTTAACACCAATAGCGTCAGTCCGGTATATGTTTTGATTTGCATCGCAGTCGCTCCCGCAGCGATGTTTCGCCTCTCGTAGGCATTCGCGCTTCGCGGTATGTTCTATGGCTGCTGTTCTGCCGCTGAACGGCGGCTCACTGCCGCGAAGGCTGCTTTCTTGAGCGTAACACCGTGTATTGTCAACGCAATACACTGGCATAGCGCGCGAAACCGCCATCCTGCAGTCGAATCAAGACAGATCGGCGTGAAATGGCGGAAAACGTAGGGAGTATCCCTGGGCGATGCGGCCGTGCGGGGCTGATTGGACGGATGCGCCGTCGTGGACGATAAGGAGTCGGACATGAGGAAATGGCAGTACTGCTATCGAATGCTATTGCCGGTGGCATCCGTGTTGTTGCTGTCGGTGGCATGGCCACTGCCGGGCGTGGCGAACGAGGAAACCGCGAACGCCAATGCGCAAGCCGCGGGTGAGCGGGCTCACTTCGCCCAGGAATTCTGCGGGACCTCGCCCGAACGTATTGGCGCGTACAAGGAGCGCCTGCGCAAGGTGCTGCATGATGCCAGCAACTTCGACCTGCAATGGCAGACCGGATGGCGCCGCGGCGAGAAGGAAGGCATTCAGATGAACGCCATGCGGTTGCACGATCCGGCGGAATTCAAATCGAGAGTCAAGGCTGACTGCGAGCGGCTCAGGTGGATGGCGCAGAACGCCCTGCGGGCCCGTCCGCAGAAGTGAGGCGGTTATTTGCCCGCGCCGGTCTCTTCGACGCAACTCAGCACGAGTGTGCTGCCCGGCTCTGCTTGAGCGCTGAGCGCGGCGGTATGGAATTCGGTGCCGGTGCAAAACCATTCGGCGCGGAAGTCCGTGCGGCAGCGCTCGGATGGAGTGCCTGTGGGTGCCTTGTGCAGCACGTACCGGCAGGTCTGCAGACCGTTGCACTGGCGGGCGAGGTCTGCAGTCGCGTTGCCTCGTGACGCGCCGCAGTTCTTGCCATAGGTTCCCGACACGACTTTGATCTCGCGCGCCTCGGCGCTCGAGCTTGCCGCCGCGGCGAGCAGGGCCAGGATCGCCCAGACACTGCGAATGGCGTCGGCGAAAACGGCCGATTTGTATCGACGGCGCATAGGCGACTCTCTCCATCTGCCAACAGCGTGCAAACAAATCTCAACCACAAGTGAACGGCTGACCATCCTCATCGGCTAGCCGGTTTAGTACGTTGGCGACCACCCGGTCGCAATGCGCACCACCGAATTCGAAGACGTCGCGCTCGGCGAGATCGATCTCGTGCGCCAATGATTCGCGCAGCAGGCTCTTGGCGCGGAAGTGCCGGCTGCGCACCGTCGCTTCCGGGATGTCGAGACATTGCGCTGTCTCCTCGACGCTCATTTCCTCGACTGAACGCAGCACGAACACAACGCGAAAGGCTTCCGGCAATTCGTCCAGCTTGCGCTCGAGCAATGTCCGCAACTCGGCGCGCGCGGCCGCCTTTTCTGGGGAATCGGAATCTTGCGCGATCATGGCATCGATATCGACGTGAGTGTTGGCGTCCACCATCGGAATCACGTTCTGACGGCGAGCTTCCCGGCGCAGGCGTCCATAGCATTCATTGAGCACCAGACGGGACAGCCAGGTGAGAAGGGTGGCATCGCCACGAAACCGGGCGATCGATCTGTAGGCCGATAGATACGCCGCCTGCAGCGCGTCTTCGGCTTCCGCCGCGTCACGCAGCGTGGCGCGCGCGAGACGATACAAGCGCCGGTTGTGCCGGCGCATCAGCAGTTCGAACGCCGATCGATCTCCCGCGACGATGCGGCGGACTGTTTCACGTTCGTCGTCCGCGGCAAAGCTTGAACGTGCTTCAGCGATGTTCGTCATGACTGCCTCGCCAGGTTGCCTCCACGCATTGTGCATCCGTTATTGCACGATCACTGTGCCACGCATCGTGGCGTGGAGGGTGCACCGATACGGATAGCTGCCGGTCTCCCGTGCCACATAGGTCCACGATGCATTCGGCGCGATTTCGCGTGAATCGAACGCTTTCGACATGGCGCTCGCCGTGTGGGGAAACAGATCCTTATTGACCCACATCACACGATCCCCGCGGTGCACGATGAGCACCGGAGGATCGAAACGCATCTGCTCGATCACGATCAGATAGGTTTTCGCCACAGCGTTGGAAACGCCGGCCAGTGACGTCACGACGATCGCAAGGAGCGCGCAGGCGCGAACGAAACCACTCGTACGTCTCTTGCTCCGGCGCTTCCCGGCCGCGCGAACTGTCGGATTACCCACCGCTCTTGCCCAGCGCAGCCTGCAAATGCCTCGCGTGCTTGAGATGCGCGACAAAGGCTGGGCGCACCTTGACGAGCAGCGCCTTCAATTCCGCGTTCTGCGCGTCCGGAATCAACGTCTTGTCGAGCGCGTCGAGAACGTTCTCGTGATAGGTGACCTCGTGATCGATATACGCCCGGTCGAATGGCGCGCCCTTGAGCGACTTTAGATTGGCGAGGTTTGCATCGCCGCCTTGCTTGAGACTCTGGCTCGTCGGATTGTCTTCCGGCGTCACGCCCAGTTTGTGCACAAGGTCGGCGGCGGCCTTGTTGACGCCGCTGTGATCGGTGACCATGCGTTGCGCGAACGCTTTGACATCTTTCGACTTCGTTTTCGATTCCGCGAGCTTGCCCGCGTCGATATCCACCTGATTGGCCGTCACGACGATGGCTGCGATCTGCGCATCGGTGGGACCGGCGTTCTGCGCCCAGCATGGAAGGCCGGTCAACGTGAGTGCGCTGAGCAGTGCTGCGCTGATCATCTTCATCTTGCGTCTCCTGAATAATGATGGCGAGTCCGGGTCGGTCCGCACGCGATCGGCGGCTGATTCGATCGTCAATATGGTGTTGGATGTCACGTGTGCGAGCCCCGTTCCCAGTTGTGGCTTGCGACGCGCGTGTCTTTGGAACGCTTGCGAATAGCGATGAAACGCGCGACGTGGCTTCGCGGCGTCGGGACGATGTCGTGCGGGAGACAGTGCTGTGAAACAGCGGGGAAAAGGAGGCAAGCGTGCCCCCGAAGGGGCACGGAAGAATCGCTGACAGCTCTGGCGGTTTACGGAACCGGTGGGAAGTGCCGCTTGCCGGTGTCCATTCGCAAGCGCCGGAACCGCTCTTTCTTGTGCTCTTCGTCGAAGTGCGCGAGAGACGGCTTGATCAGATCGCTGCGCGACACGATGCCGATCAGTTGCAACGTTGCGGAATCCGCAACCACCGGCAACCGTTCGAGACCATGCACCGCAAGCCGCGTTGCGACGAGCCGGCAGGTTTCACCGGGTAATGCAAAAGCGGGCGAACGCTGGCGCAATACGTCGGCGAGTCGCGAGTCGAGCGCAATTTTTGCGTCGCCATCGCGGATTTTCTCCAGCACCGCGCGATCGACGACGCCCACCAGCGCGCCCTGACGCACCACCGGATAGGCGCGATGTGTCTGCGTCGCGCCGAAGTACGTTGCCAGCGCTTCAGCCACGGACATGTCGGCATCGATTGTCTTGACCGTGCGCGACATCACCTCGTCGACATGGTGGCGCTCGAGTGGATCGACACCGTATTCCCGGTAAATGTGATAACCACGCCGGGCAATTTTCTCTGTCATGATGGAACGCTTCATGACGACTGTTGCGAACCCGTGCGCGATCAGCGTCGCGGCGAGCAGCGGCAGCAGTGCGTTACTGTCGTGCGTCAGGCCGAATGCGAACACGATGGCGGCCAACGGCGCGCCCAAAGTCGCGCCGAGCGTGGCCGCCATGCAGACGAGCGGCCACAGGGCGGGTTCGCCGCCCGGCAGCACATGGCCGAGCAAGACGCCGAGTCCCGCGCCCAGCATGAGCAATGGAGCAAGGACGCCGCCCGAAGTACCCGAGCCCAGCGCCACGACCCAGATGACGGCCTTCACGATGAGAATCGCCAGCGCGATCTGGATTGCAATGTGCTGATGCAACAGGTCGCCGATCACGTCGTAGCCGACGCCCAGCGCACGCGGTTCGAGAAAGCCGCCGATGCCGACGACGAGCCCGCCGAGCGCGGGCCACCACATCCAGTGGATGGGCAGCTTGCCGAACAGGTCCTCGACTTTATAAAGCGCGGCCGACAAACCCGAGGCGAGCGCACCGGAGAGCAGACCCGCGATGACGCAGGACAGCAGCGACAGCGCGCCGGGCGGCGCGGTTTCGAGCGGAAACAGCGGCCCGGTGCCGAAGAATCCCGCGCGCGCAAATCCCGCGACGGCACACGCGAGGGCGACCGGCAGAAAACTGCGCGGGCGCCATTCGAACAGCAGCAGTTCGACCGCCAGCAGCACGGCCGCCACCGGCGTGCCGAAGACCGCTGTCATGCCCGCCGCCGCGCCGGCTACCAGCAGCGTCTTGCGTTCCGCGGACGTGACCTTCACGCACTGCGCGATCAGCGAGCCCAGTGCGCCGCCTGTCATGATGATCGGGCCTTCCGCCCCGAACGGGCCGCCGCTGCCGATCACGATGCCGGAAGACAGCGGCTTGAGAATCGCCACCTTCGGCGACATGCGGCTCTTGCCGAACAGGATGGCCTCGATCGCTTCGGGAATGCCATGCCCGCGAATCTTCTCCGAGCCGTAACGCGCCATTAGACCGACGATCAGACCGCCGATCACAGGGATGACCACCACCCAGACACCCAACGTGTTGACGGCGGGTGAGCGGTCCGCAAACGAAAATTGCTGAAAGAAAAACAGATTGGTGAATAGATGAATCAGGCTCAACAGCACGAACGCCGCGAGCGTGCTGAGAGCGCCGATCCCCGCGGCGAGCGCGGAAATGCCAGGAAGCCGCGCATTGATGGAAAAATCGCGCTTATGGGTATCGAGACTCATGGCGACTCAAATATCGATCTGGGGGACATTAAACGCGCCTTTGAGCGACTTCAGCTCGGTACGGTGCATCTCGGCGAGACGGGCGAGCACCTGCTCGCCCGCCTTCAACAGATGAACCTCGACCTGGCGGCGGTCCGTCTCACTGACCTTCCTGCGGACCAGATCGAGCGCCTCGCAGCGGGACACGAGCGCGACTACGCCGTGATGCTGCGCCTGCAGCCGTTCCGCAAGCTCGCCGACGGTCGCCCAGTCGCGCTCCGGATAACCCTTGATATGCAGGAGCAGCAGATACTGCAACGGCGTGATGCCTTCGCCCTGGGCGGCCTGTTCAGAAAAACGCTCGAAGCGCCGCATCTGGTAGCGAAACTCGGACAGTTGCTCGAAGTTCGCCTTGGTCAAGCCGCGCGTGAGTGTTTTCATCGTAGTGCCGTGGAGAAAGAAGTGAAACACGAATTATATCATGACGTGATATGTATGTCCGTGTTCGACCTCGGTGTGTATGACGGTGGCTATGCCGTGGTTCGCTGCTTGGCGTAAGCCTGGCGATACAGTCCCGCGATGAGATCGGCCTGCGTGATCATTCCGGCAAGCCGCTGTCTCGAGTCCAGAACCGGGATATGGTGATGCCCATAGTTCGCGAACACGGGCACCAGTTCGACGATGGGCGTCGTTGCGTCGACGGTACGGACGTCGACATTCATCAGGGCGCCGACCAGCGGCGCCGGCGTGACGCTGCGCCTGAACCAGCGCTGCATGGGAGACGACAGGCCGGGCGCTTTGCCGAACGCGCGCTTGTCGACGAGGTCGGCGCGGGTCACGATGCCGATCACGTGCTGCTTTTCGTCAGTGACCGGAAGTGCCTTGATCTGGCGCTGCTTCAGCAGACTCCATGCGGCGGAAGCTCGCGTGGTGGCCGATACGGCGACAAGCGACCGCGACATGATGTCCGCGCAGGTCAATTCATTGAACGTGCGGGCGTAGGCCTGCAACTGAACATCGCGCAACAGGGATTCCAGATCGTCCGTGTCGATATCGAGCAATTCGCCGCGCCGGTTCAACACTGCTTCGAGGTCCGCGCGCGTGAAACCTTCATTCGACGCCGAAGCCGATGCGCCCGCGCCTTTGACCGAACTCGCCTGGGCGACGTGCGGGTATCGATGCCCGGTAGCAGCGTGATAGATGATGGCACCGCACAGCAGCGTCACCGACTGGATCGCAATCGGTTCGGCCACGAAGCGGTAGCCCAACGCGTGCACCGCCGGACCGCCGAGGACCGCGGTCAGCGCGACCGCGCCCGACGGCGGGTGAACGCAGCGCAGCGCAAACATCGCACAGATCGCCAGCGCGACGGCCAAGGCAGCCGCGCCCACTGGATCGGCGATCCAGCTTGCGCAGGCCACGCCGACTGTCGCGGAGACGATATTGCCGCCGATAATCGACCACGGTTGCGCAAGCGGACTGGCGGGAACCGCGAACAGCAGCACGGCCGAAGCGCCCATTGGCGCGACGAGAAGCGGAATGTTCGCCGCCGGTCCGAGAAGGACGTGCATGGTCCCGCCGGTGAACGCAATCCCGAGCAATGCGCCGAGACCCGATCTCAGGCGCTCCGGCCACCGGACGGCAATGGGGTGGGGGGCGAAGCTGGCGAGCCAGCGGATGAGAGCGTAGCGGGACAAGTGTCGAATAGGAATTTGAGAGGGCGATATCACATGGGGCGAGGCCACACTCCGGATTCCGCCGTGGGCCTTCGATCCGATTATATATCACTCCATGATATATGTGGTCACGCAAAGCGGCCTCTCGCCCTTACGGCGTGCTTCCTAACGTCAAGTCGGACTCGCTGCTACCCAGCGACTGAAACAGCGCAGCCGTGTCGCCCAACCGGGCAGCCTGCGCATGCGTCTGGTCGAGAGCGGTCTGCAGCGCTTGACGTTGCGTGTCGAGCAGGCTGAACTGGCTGACGCCACCCGCTGAATACTGCGCGCGCGCAATCTCGAGGTTCGCTCGAGCCTGTCGCGCGGCGTCGTCGCGTGCATGCAACTCGTGCGCATCGTTATGTAATGCCGTCAGCGCATCTGCGACCTGTTGCAGCGCCTGAAGTACCGTTTGCTGATAGCTCGCAAACGCAGCATCGTAGGCGGCCTGGGCGGCACGTTTCTTCGCATGCAGTTCGCCGCCGTGAAAAATCGGCTGCGTCAGATTCAGGCCGATATTCCAGATGTTCAGGCCATTCACAATGTCCTGAATACTCGTGCGTTCAGAGCCGATTCCCGCCGATAGCGAAAACTGCGGATACAGATTCGCCGTTGCAACGCCCACGTTTGCGCTGGCCTGGTGCAATAGCGCTTCAGAGGCGCGGATGTCAGGACGTTGCCGTGCAAGTGTCGATGGCAGCGTGACGGGTATCTCAACCGGAAGATGAAGCGAGTCCAGCGTGAGTTGATCAAAATCTGCTTTAGACGGCACATCGCCCACCAGGATCGCAAGCTGGTGATCCGCCTGCGCGAGCTGCGTAGCGAGTGGCGGCAGCGACGCACGCGTCTGCGCGAGCAACGTGCGCTGGCTGTTCACGTCGAGCTGCGACACACCACCGGCGGCAAAGCGTGCCTCCATGATGCCGAGTTGCTGCGCCTGTGCATCTGCAAGACGCTGCGTCAGCAAGACCTGTTGCTGCAGCGAAGCGCGCTGCACGGCCGTCGACACGACATTGCCCGCAATGGACAAGCGCGCTGCATCCAGTTGGAACGCCTCATAGTCGACCTGCGCCAACGTGGCTTCGAGCGCCCGGCGATTGCCGCCGAAAACGTCGAATGTGTAGGACACCATCACCGACGCATTGAATAGCGAAAACGGCCCGGGGTTCTCGACATTCGGAATGCCGAAAGCCGCGAGATCGACTTGTTGACGCGTTGCCGAAATCTTCGCGTCGACGCTCGGAAACCGTGTCGCACCCGACTGGGCGTTGTAGTTTTCGCGCGCCTCGATCAGCTTTGCGCGGGCTTGCGCCAAGGTAGGGCTTTGATTGAGCGCCTGCTCGACGAGGCGGTCGAGCTGCGCCGAGTGAAACTGGCGCCACCACATCGGTAGCGGCGTGTCCGCCGTCGTGAAGGTTTGCGAGGAACCCTCTGTG
The DNA here is from genome assembly GCF_046030175.1 of Paraburkholderia sp. RL17-373-BIF-A. Lineage (NCBI taxonomy): Bacteria > Pseudomonadati > Pseudomonadota > Betaproteobacteria > Burkholderiales > Burkholderiaceae > Paraburkholderia > Paraburkholderia sp. RL17-373-BIF-A. The sequence continues at coordinate 160,055 of NZ_JARESO010000006.1, read as the reverse complement.
CCGCCGGCCGATACCGTACGAGATGACTCGGCCTTGTGCGTGTAGGTTTGCGTGTCCGGCGCAGCGGGCGCGTGAAAGTCCGGTCCCACTGCGCAGCCGCATAGCACGAGTGAACACAGGAAAACGAGTTGCTTCATGATCGTGTCCCCCTAGTCGAGCGTGCGCCGGTAGAAGCGCAATGCAATGGCCATGACGATTGCCGTGAAGAGCGCCATTGGCCACACCGATGGCCACAGGTCGGCCCAGCCATTGCCCTTGAGCAAAATTCCGCGAATCAGCCGGTTGAAATAGGTCAGCGGCAAGAGGTTGCCGATAAACCGCGCCCATGCCGGCATGCCCGCGAACGGGAACATGAAGCCCGAAAGCAGGATGTTGGGCAAGAAGTAGAAGACGGTGAGTTGCATCGCCTGCAACTGGTTTTGTGCGAGCGAAGAAAGCGTGATGCCCACCGTCAGATTCGCCGCGATGAAAAGCAGCGCCGAGAGATAGATGGCCAGCGCGCTGCCGACAAACGGAACGTGGAAAACGTAGCGCGTCGCGGCAAGAATGATCGACGCCTGAATGAGCCCGATGACGACATAGGGCACGATCTTGCCGGTCATCACTTCGATTGGCAGAACAGGAGTGGCGAGCAGGTTTTCCATCGTGCCGCGCTCGCGTTCGCGAGTCACGGCGAGGCCGGTCATCATGACGAGCGTCATAGTCAGGATCACGCCCATCAGTCCGGGCACGACGTTGTATTGCGTCACGCCTTCGGGGTTGTAGAGATTGTGAACCTGCACGTCGAATGCGTTTTGCGTGCCGTTCAGGTGTGCGAGCGGACCCGTCAGATCTTTGTTCGCGACCGGCTGGACGAGTTTCGGCAGCGCGCTGACGGCGGTATTCGTTGCGGTGGGATCGGTCGCGTCGGCTTCGACCAGTAGTGACGGATGCTCGCCACGCAGCAGTTTGCGCGAGAAATCCACCGGCACGTTGAGCACGAATTGGACCTTGCCCTGAGCGAGCGCGCGGCGTCCGGCCTCCTCGTCAGGCAAGATTTCGACGATGTCGAAATAAGCGGAGTTCGTCATCGCCGCAACGAAGCTGCGGGAAAACTCGCTCTGGTCGTGGATGATGACGGCTGTCGGCAGATGCTTCGGGTCGGTATTGATCGCGAAGCCGAACAGTGCCAGCTGGATGATCGGTAACCCGACGATCATGCCGAACGTGACGCGATCGCGCCTCAGCTGAAGAAACTCCTTGAGAACGATGCTCCACCAGCGCGTCAAAGAGAAGACGGTGCGATTCCTCATGACGGCGCTCCGAAGTTGTCTTTCGAATGGCTCATCAGATAGATGAACACATCCTCGAGCCCCGCGCTGATCGGTTCGATGCGCAGCGAGGTTCCGACCACCGCTTGCCGCACCGCGGCTTCGAGCGCTTCATGATCGCGCCCGCTGACGTGCAGCGCGGAACCGAACACGACGGTCTGGTCGACGCCGGGCGTCGTGCGAAGCTGCTCGGATAGTTTGCTCAGGTGTTCGCCATGGATCGACCACGTCGAAAGGCCTTGTGATTCGATCACTTCGCTCGCGGTGCCGCGCGCGAGCATCTTCCCGTAAGCGATATAAGCGAGCTTGTGACAGCGCTCGGCTTCATCCATGTAGTGGGTACTGACGAGCACTGATATGCCGGTGGCGGCGAGGCGGTGCAGCTCTTCCCAGAAGTCGCGCCGTGCGGTGGGATCCACGCCGGCGGTGGGCTCGTCGAGCAGCAGCAGTTTCGGCTCGTGCAACATGCAGGCGGCCAGCGCGAGCCGCTGCTTCCACCCGCCCGACAGCGAACCGGTCAACTGGTTCGCGCGCGTTTGCAGGCCGAGCGATTCCAGCGAGCGATCCACCGCCTCGCGCCGGTTGCGCATCTGGTAGATGCGCGCGACAAAGTCGAGATTCTCGCGGATGGTCAGGTCTTCCCAATAGGAAAAGCGCTGAGTCATGTACCCGACGTTGCGTTTTATCTGCTCGCTCTCGCGCACGATGTCGTAGCCGAGGCAGGTGCCGCTGCCCGAATCCGGCGTAAGCAATCCACACATGAGACGGATGGACGTCGTCTTGCCGCTGCCGTTTGGCCCGAGAAAGCCGAAGATTTCGCCGCGGCCGACCTGCAACGAGACGTTGTTGACAACGTGCTTGTTGCCGAAGCGCTTGTTCAGGTCATGCACGTCGATCACGTACTGTCGGGTGTCGTCGTTCATTGCAGCACCACCGAGACAGGTTGGCCCGGATGAAGCTTCGTCGCGTCCACAATCGACGGGTGGGCTTCGACCATGAACACGAGTTTGGCGCGGCTTTCGTTGCTATAGATGACGGGCGGCGTGTATTCAGCCTGATTCGACACGTAAGTGATCTTCGCTGGCACGTCAGCCGCGCAGCCGTCGCAATGCAGCGTCACGCCGCGATTGAGTGCTAGTTGCCCGACGATCGTCTCCGGAACGAAGAAACGCACCTTGACGTTCTGCGGCGGCAGCATCTGGACGATCGGACTGCCGGCGGACACCCATTCACCCTGGCGATAGAGCGTGTCATAGACAAGGCCTTCTGATGGCGCGCTGACGCGTTTCTGATCGAGCTTCCATTGCGCCTGCGCAACCACGGCATCGGCAGCGGCTACTTGCGCCTCCTGTTCGACGATCTGTTGTGAACGGGCCGGCAGGCGAGCCACGTCGACCTGATGGGTGAGCTCCCGAACTTGTGCGGCGGTGGAGTCGGCATTCGCGCGCGAATCGTCGAGTTGAGCTTTTGCGATGCCGCCCGCGCGGTATTGGGCTTCGTCCCGCGTCAGTTGCAGCGCGGCCTTGCGGGCGTTGGCTACGGCCTCGGCCAGTTGCGCACGGTTGACGTCGACTTCGGGCACGCGCTTGCCGGTCCGGATGTCGGCGAGTTGAGCGCGGGCCGCCGCGAGTTGCTGCTGCGCCTGGACGAGCGCGTGGGTTTCATCGTCGGCTTCAAGGGAAAATAGCGAGGCGTTCGACTTGACCGTTTGTCCGCGAGAGACCGACAACGCCGTGAGCTTGCCGGCTTGCGAGGAGCCGAGGTAGACGAATTCACCTTCGACGTAGCCTTGGTAAGTCGCCGTTTCGTGACGCGAGCAGGCCGATAGCAGGGCGACGAGCAGCACGGAAAGTGCGGCGCCGGCAAATCGTTGCGCTCGCGTGGGGTTAGACAAAACGCCCACCGAGAGATGTTTATTTAGTAAGTCATCCATAATTAAAACCCTGTGGTGGCCCGATCGGGACACTGGGCGAATCGACTCAACACGACGGAACGCGCGCGATGAGTTCAATCTGCAGTCTCCGCGAGGGCGATCCGGCTGCCTTGGTGACTGAGCATTTCATGCCGGCGCGTCCGTTCGCGGACCGGACGCAGATCAAGTAGAATGGATACTATGCGAATTTGAATTCAAATTCAAACTATTTCTGGAATGTAAGTCTTCGACCATGCCGACCACCCCGAAAAAGACAGCCGCGACCCAGCCTAGACGGGCCTCGCGCCCTGACGGCGCGGCGACCCGTCAGCACCTGCTCGAGACTGCAGGCCGGGTGTTCGCCGAACGTGGTTTCGCGGATGCCACCAGCAAGGAAATTTGCGAACGCGCGGGCACACCGATGGCGTCGGTGAACTATCACTTTGGAAGCAGGGAAGCGCTTTACGAAGCAGCGCTGGTCGAGGCGCACCGGCAAGTCGTGGGTCTTGACGAGCTGGCCGCGCTTGCTGCGGGCCTCGACGATCCCAAGGATCAGTTGCGCGCGGTCCTTTCGCGTTTCGTCGGTCTTTCAACGAACGCGGGCACGCCTTGGGGCTTTATGCTGATGCTGCGCGAAGTGCTGTCACCGTCGAAAGCCATCCCGGCGCTCATCGAGAAAGCGGTGCGTCCGAAGGCCGCATTCCTGCTCAAGGTGATCGGCGGCGTGTTGGGGCTGGACCCGACCACGCCCGTGGTTCAGCGGGCTTTGATGTTTTCAGTGTTGCCCTGCATCGCCATGATGATCGCGCCAAAGCAGATGCAGTCCGCTCTATTGCCCGCTATCGCCAGGGACAAGGATGCGCTTGCAGAGGATTTTGTGCGATTCGTGCTGGCGGGTCTCGATGCGATCGCACTCGCTCATCGTTCGGAAGCCAAGTGAACCACGACTATATTTCGACCCGGCTTATCCAAAGACAATGCGCGCCGCACATCTGCGAGCATGGTCAGTAGACAGCAATGAGAGACACCCGCTTATGCGAGGTTAGCGAGGACCTCGATGGTTTTCAATGGCTCGGTGAGCATACAGTGATGGCCGGTATCAATGACGGCTGTCTGAACGCGCGGATCGCTTTTGAACTTTTCATAGAACTGTGTGAATGGAGTCGCATTCCACCCCGAGCAGTACACGTATCCGACGGAAATGTCCTGGCGTAGAGGCCGAGCCCGCACCGGTTCATAGAAAGTTTGCCACGGTTGATGGGCGAGGCGGGGCGTCACGAATTCGGCGAGTGTCGGGGCGGTTACGCCAAATACTTCCGGTGGGATTGGAGGAATTGAATTGTCCTTTTTTACAAACTCATCGAACTGGGCGCGCATCTCGGCCGGGATATAGTCAACCAGAGATTTTCCGTCTTCGGGTACAAAGGCGTCCAGGTAGATCAGCGATTTGATCCTGTCGGGGATTCGTGCGGTCACACCAGTGATGACCATACCGCCATAGCTCCATCCAACCAGGGTGACGGAGCGCAGGCCTTCCATTTCGATATGAGCAATCACGTCGTCGATGTGGCTATCAAGATCTGTGTCGCCGGTGCCATTGTGGCGACGCTCGCCGAGTCCGGTCAGCGTGGGTGCGGTCACGGCGTGTCCTAATTCGCGTAAGCCTGGAATCACATCGCGCCATACCCATCCACCATGCCACGCGCCCGCGATCAATACGTAAGTATGCTTGGCGTTTGAATTCATACTAAAGTCGCTCCAGAATGATTGGCCTTCAGCTCGCAATCGAGCCTCAAATCATTGAACAGTTGGACAAGTGCCAATATTCCCTTGTAAGCAGCGTTCAGGCATAAATAGTTACTTTGGCTCTGGTGACGGCCGTGATTACGCTGTAGAAGATGGTGTATCTGGAACGACCGACGCTATGCGCCGCGGCCGATGAGGCCAAACAATAAGCCTACAACTTCATACGTGGTGGTGACACTACATAATCATGTAATGCACGACATGGCTCCTCACGCTTCCGGACGACGATTCCGATGACTATAATTTCTCATCGGCACGCCCTTTGAGCAGCACATTTAGCGGGCCTACTGCAGATCGACTGTACCGAAGTTAGGAGAGGTTTTTACCTGACCGCAGAGGGGTTCTATGGAATCCGAAAACGAACTGGTCTATCTGGCGGACGACGACAGTCGGGTGCGAGAAGCACGCTCTGCACTATTGCGCACAAACGGAACGAACGCTCAGGCATTCAACTACGGTCTTGCCATAAAGGACGGGGCAGTTGATTTCCTCACAAAGCCTTTCGATTTGGTATCACCGAATACACCGTGCAAATGCATCGCGGCCACATCATGAAAAAAATGCAGGCGGATTCATTTGCGACTCTTGTCAGGCAGGCAAGCAAACTCCAACTCAAAGCCTCGTCGATAACCACGTTCGATGCCTGACGCCAACGCCAAACCTTTGTGAGACTCCATGGCCCGGAGGAAAGAAATGCTCGCGCCTCCGGTTCGAACCGTTGCCGTGATTGATGATGATCGGCGGGTTCTGACCTCTCTAGCGAACCTGTTGGCCTCAGGCGGGTATGGAACACGGCTCTACGAATCGGCACAAGATTTCTTTTCCGACGGCTACCTGGGGCTGTTATGCGTTATAACGGATTTGGGAATGCGGCCCATCGACGGCTTGCAAGTACTCGAGCGTGTGGTTCTTTCTGGCGCAGCAATGCCCGTCGTCATTATCACGGGCAAGCCGGGCGAGCATACGGAGAACTACTATCAGCAGAGAGGCGCACTAGGTTTCTTCAGAAAGCCTGTCGACGGGGACGCGTTGCTGGACCTGCTCGACAGCATCGCCTGAAGGCGTCGGTGGTCGGTCCACCTTTGCCTTAGGACAAGCGCTGCCAGACTTGCAGGCGCCGGCAAGTTGTTTTGAGCGGGACGTGTCGCGCCAGGCGAGTTGCGCGCTCGAAGAGAAAAAACTACTGCGCACCCCGCCTTGAGTCAGTACAGTCGACGAAAATCGAGGCGGCATGCGGCAGCTGAACCGGTCTCAACAGACGATAGCCGCGGCCAGGTACGGATACCAGCAACTTACGATCCTCGCCCATCATTTTACGAATCCAGCAGATGTGCACGTGAAGATTGTTGTCCACGACTATGGTGGTCGGCCACACCTGATCTATCAGCTTCTCCTTTGTCACCAATGCGCCGTTTGCTTCGATAAGGACGAGAAAAACATCCATCGCTCTGCAGCCAAGCTCGACAGGCGAGCCGTCGACGAATATCTCTCGCCGGTCCGGGAAGACAGTCAGATTTCCAATGCGAATCATTGCTTAAATATCCATTCGTTTGAGGCCGCTGTATTGGGACAGTAACCGGCGCAGACCGGCGACTGCGATAGCAGCGTTGAAGTCATCGAGCCGTGGTCGCTCCAGTGTTCTACCTGGTTTCGATGGTAGTTGGCCGTATGTCTGACCGCTATTACATGAATCTGGAGTCAAGTCTGTTTTTGTCGACGAGGCTCTGTGGTTGAAGCGACGGAGGGCATTGGAGCAGGCGGCGGACGCATGGCGAAAGTCGCCCGGTTGCACTATCTCGCGCCCACCTCCGGTTGGGAAATCTGGACAGGCAAGACGGGGAGGACGACGCCGAAGGTCGCTCCGTAGCCCTCGTTATTGGAGGCGGTAAGCCGACCCTCATGAGCCTCGATAATGGAACGGGACACCGCAAGTCCGATGCCCATCCCCTTGCACTTGGTCGTGACGAATGCGTCGAATATGCTGTCGTCGTCGTCGACGATGCCCGAGCCGTTATCGATGACTTCGAGCAGTATGGACCGGTCGTCAACCGGGCTCGCGGCAATCAGAATCCTGGGTGTGCGTCCCGAGTTCTCCGTGGCCTCTATGCCGTTCGTGATGAGGTTAAGAAGGACCTGCTGAATCTGTATCTGATCGACGAACACTGGAGGCAGGCCATCGGGCAAGTCGAACTCGATGTCGGCGCTACGCCTGGTTTCGTCTTCCCGTAGCAGACGGACGGCTTCGAGGACCATGTCTTTCACATTCCGTTCCCGTTTCTGGAATGTTTGCCGCTTGAACAATGCGCGGATGCTTTGCATCGTCTCGTCCGCGGAACGGGCATCTCGAACGACGCTTTCCACGGAAACCCTGGCTTCGCCCAAATTGGGCGGAGACGCCGCGAGCCACCGTTTGCAAGCCTGCGCATTGGCGATAACGGACGTGAGAGGCTGATTGAGTTCATGTGCGATCGACGCCGAGAGTTCTGCGACCGTGGCAATCTGGGTTGCACGCGCGAGTTCAGCCTGAGTCTGTCTGAGCCGGTCCTCCGCGCGCTTGCGCTCGTCGATATCAAGACTGAGCCCATACCATTGAACAATGTTGCCGTCGGCGTCTCTCATTGCTTCGGCAGTGTTCTGGTACCAGCGATAGACGCCGTCTTTTCGGCGAAGCCGCGCAACATGGCAGTACGGTTCGCCAGTCTCGATCGAGTGTGTCCACGCCTGAAGCAGGCTGTCCAGATCGTCAGGATGAAAGGTCTTCTGATAGCCGAGGTTCTCGAGTTGCGAAATATCCAGGCCAACAAATTCGGAGGTCTTCCGATTGACGTAAGTGAGCCTGCCTTGTGGGTCGTTGCACCAGAGCATGGCCGGGATGGTCTCGATAAGCTCGTATAGCTGATGCTCCCGCTGTTCGAGCACTGCTTCCGTTTGCTTGAGATCGTTGATGTCCGTACATACGCCGTACCAGTGCAGGATCTGTCCGCTTTCGTCGCGAAACGGTTCGCCGCGAGCGAGATACCAGCGCAGTTTCCCATCGGCGCCCGTCACCTGGTACGTGTCCTGATAAGACACACCTTCCTGGACAGCTTGCCTCCAGCGCGAACGGACGCGAAGGCGGTCAGCTTCAGGGATGAGGTTAAGTAACATTTCTCTGTCGAATTCTTCCTCGCCCTTGCCCATAAACTTCAGCATTTGTCGATTCCACCGGTCGACATCTCCTTGCGGTGTGGCGCGCCAGATCATCACGGGCAATGCGTCCACGAGCCTTCGCAAATTAAGCTCTTCCGAGCGAAGCGCCTCCTCGGCTAACTGCCGGTCGTGGATATCCGTCGAAAGCCCATACCAATTCAAAATGTCACCATTGGCACCCCGCATAGGTGCGCCTTTGCATTGAAACCATCGATACGTGTCGTCTGCCGCGCGGAGCCGATAGACCCAGTCAAAAGGCCTCCCGCTATCGATGGAATCCTGCCAGGCTTCAACGGTCGACGCGGAGTCATCCGGGTGCACCAGGTGAAGCCAGCCGTTCGCCACCAAATCATCGAGCCGTAGCCCGGTGTAGTCTTCAGTGCGCTTGTTGGCGTATTGCAGGCGGCCATGGGAGTCCGTACGCCAGAGCAGGCCCGGAACGGTTTCCGCCAGCCAGTTCAGTTGAACCTCATTTTCGCGGATGACCTCTTTAGACCTGTAAAGATCGTCAATGTCGATGGTCACGGCATACCACTTGTAAACGCTTCCGTCATCGTTGAAGTAAGGGATCGAGCGCGCGTGGTGCCATCGATAGTTACCGTCGCGGTCTGCCCATCGATAGGTCGTATCGTGCGCGCACTTTTCCTGAAGAGAGCGACGATGGCCCGCCTCTATCCGGTCGCGGTCATCGCGGTGAATGAAACTCAGAAAGCCGAGATTCTGTATGCCCTCAAGCGTCGTACCCGTTTCCTCAAGAATCTGCTGACTCACGTAGTCGAACTCGTGCTCTGTCCGGGTAGCGAAGCGGCCGGGTAATCGATCGAGGAGTTCGCGGGCTTCTTTCTCACTGGCCGCCAATGCCTGTTGAGCCTTGATGGTCTCCTCGATTTCTATTCCGACGAGGTACCAGTTGATGACGTCTCCGCTCGACGAGCGTGATGGCTCGGCGAGAAGACGCTGCCAGCGGTATATGCCGTCGTGCTGCAGCATCCTCACGGCAATGTCGACCGGCTCACGCGCGGCAATGCACGCTTTCCATCGCTGTAGTGCGGCGGGCAGGTCATCGGGATGAATGTAAGCCATCCATCGGTCGCCGACTATTTCCTCCATCGGTCGTCCCAACGCGGCGACGCCGACTTTATTCACGTAGACAAGCTCGCCGGTGGGTCCACCGACACATACGCAGGCCGGCACACTATCCACAATGCGCCGATAGGTTTCCTCTTCGATTCGAAGCAGGGATTCAGCGGTCTTCCGGTCGTGTATGTCCCAGCTCACACCGATCCATCGCAGTAGCCGTCCACTTTCGTTTCTTATCGTTTTGACACGGCAGAGAAACCACCGGTACTCGCCGTCAGTACGTCGGAGTCGAAGCTCGAGCTCTCCCATGTCGTTTCGGGCCAGAAGCGCCCCCCAGTATCGGTCGTTTGTCTGCAGGTCGTCAGGGTGGATTGCGGCTCGGAAAGAGTCGCAGTGGTGTGCTTCCTTTATGCCTGTGTATTCGCACAGGCTGGGGCTCAGGTATTCGATGTGACCAGTGGGCAGCGCGGTCCACACATGGCCGGGAAAAAGACTGCTAATACTTTGAAGTGTCTGGTTCAGTTGGCGGAGTTGCTCATCGAACTGTCCATCCTTCGATCCGGCCGTTGAGTCAGGCTGCGGGGGGCGCCGGGAGGCCAGCTCGGCACAAAGCCATGCCGCCGCGATTGCGACCGCGGAATGGGTGATAGAGCCGGAGTCAAGCGGAGGGTGACCGGCGGTGAATGCCATTCCGGCTATCCCAAGCGAGGCGAACCCAGCGGCCAGACGCCCGAAACTCCTGCCGAAAAAGTGCGCGATCAGGACAACAAAGAGGAGGCTGAGGATGCCGGAAATCGGTTCTAGTAACCCTGCGATGCTTGACGCACTGGATATGGCGACGCTGAGGGCAATATCCCGAGACGAGCGTGGTATCAACACGGTAAGCATGTCAACCTCCGAGTTCGTCGGCGCATTGGACGGTGGTACTTTTGCATGTCTCCGCCCATGGCAGGATCTTAGCGGGGTGTCGTCGGTTGTTTTATGTAGTACGTGCGAGGCCTGGTCGCGCGCAGTGCAGTGCGCACGAATCGGATACGAGGAGACAGCGATCCGTCATACCATAGCGATTCGCTGCTTGCATTTGGGGATCAAAGCTTTTCGAAGACGCGGTTTGGAAGAGCATAGTGGGCTGATAGCAATGACGTGTTTCCGAGTGCGCCGCATCGGGATTTTCCAATCAAGCGGACAAGGCGGAACGCTCAGCCTACAATTTCATATACGGCGCTGACATTACATAATCATGTAATGCACGATGCGGCTCCCTACGCTTCCGGGCAACGATTCCCACGGCTATAATTTCTCGTCGGCACGCCCGCCTGAGAGGCACATTCTGCGCGTCTATCGCAGATCGACTGTACCGACGTTAGGGGAGGTTTGCCTGACTACAGGGGGTTCCATGGAATCCGCAAACGAACTGGTCTATGTGGTGGACGACGACAGCCGGGTGCGAGAAGCACTCTCTGCGCTGCTGCGCGCAAACGGAAGAAACGTCCAGGCATTCAGCTCCGGTGGAGAGTTTCTGGACAAACCGCATCGAAATGTGGTGGCATGTCTGATCCTGGATATGAGAATGCCTGGCATGAATGGCCTGGAAGTCCAGAAGCTTCTTCGCATGGACTCTCCGATTCCGGTCATTTTCATTACCGGAGTGGGAGATGTGCCGTCCGTAGTTCTTGCCATGAAGGGCGGAGCTGTCGACTTCCTCACCAAGCCTGTCGATGAAGATGCATTGATGCGCGCGGTCGACGCGGCTCTCGCGAGAGCATACGTTCTTCGCGAGGAAGCGCAGAATGCAGCGACGCTTCAAGCGCTCTATCAATCGCTGACACCTCGTGAGCAGGAGCTGTTGCCGCTACTCGCAAGCGGTTTGCTCAACAAGCAGGCGGCGGCAATCCTTGGCATCACTGAATACACCGTGCAGGTGCATCGCGGCCACATCATGAAAAAAATGCAGGCGGATTCGTTTGCTACTCTCGTCCGGCAGGCCGGCAAACTGCAACTCGAAACGTCGTCGACAACCACGTTCGATGCCTGACGCCTGATGCGTGTTAGCACCGACCCGATACGGAAATCTTGCGGCCACCAAACGCCCGAACGTCGCGGCGTCGGCGGCCCATCCTTCGGATGGGATCACAAAACGCTAGCCTGGCCGTACAGTCTCACGCGTTCGCACGTCCGCGTGGTCCGGTCTCGCGCATGAACATCGCCAGCACCATTGCGAGCACGATGCCACCGAGCAGCCACGAGCCGGCTGCGCGGAACACCGGCAGATCCATTGCGCCGCCGCTCGCGACGTGGGCAAGCAGCTTGCCGTACGCGGGCGTGAGCAAGGCGCTGAACGTGAATACCAGGAAATTGATCGCGCCGCTGGCGCTGCCCTTCACGTTGTCCGGATTGACTTCCTTGATGACCGTGTAGGGCAGCATTGCCGCACCGGAGCCGATGCCGAGGAGCAGCCCGAGTACATAAGGCGGCGCCACACCGGCTGGCAGATAGAAAATGCCCGCGCCCGACACAAGCATCAGTAACGCGCCGGCAATCAACACCGGCTTGCGACGCCCCAGACGGTCAGACAGGTAACCTAACAGCGGGCAGCCGATCACCCAGCCGAGCGGCACCATGCTCGCACGATTGACGGCCTCCGCATAGCTGACGTCGAGACCGTTGTGCAGGAACGGAATGCCCCAGATCATGTCGCCGATCGTAGTCGGCAGGAACAGCAAGCCGGCGCAGAAACCGCAGAGATACGACTGCGGATTGGACAGCACTTCCTTGTACGGCGCGAACATCTTTATCCATGAGCCCTGGTTGGCTGGGCTGTCGTCATGGACTGCGGGCGTCGCGAAGAACACCAGCACGGCGATCAAAAGGATGACAAGGCCGGACAGCCACCAGAACTTTTGCCACGTGATGAGGCCGTGAATCAGCGGGGCAACGGCGAACTGCCCTGCGGAGCCGCCCAGCATGCCGAAGCATTGAGTGAATCCCACCGCCGTCGCAAGAGAACGCGGGGGAAAGCCGTGCGTGGCGAGATACACCGCGCCGATGAACCCACACGCCGAACCCGCGCCTTGCAGCAGGCGGCCGACCTGCGCCGCCTCCACGCTGCCCAGACCGAACAGCGCCGCGCCGACGGCAACGAGAACGATGCCGGCCGGAATGACGGCCTTGCCGCCGAGTCGATCGAGCAACGCACCGCAAACGATCGAGAACAGCGCATAGGTGTAGTAGTACAGGCCGACTAGCGCGCCCACGCCCAGCGCATCGCGGGCGAACGCCGCACTCAGCTCGGGTATCATCACGCCCGGCGCCGAACGCAGCATGTACTGCATGAAGTAGAACGCGGCACAGAAAAGCCAGGCGATGACGAAACCCATGTGGATGGGCTGGCGGTCTGATGCAACATTGACGGTGCTGACGGCCTTGCTGGACATGGTTCGATTTCCGTTGAGTTTTGCGGACCGCGTTACCGGAACAGGTTGACCTTTGCGAGATCGATGAGCTGCTGGCCCCGACCGTCCATGACGGCACGAAGCATGAACAGCCCAAAGTGGTAGGCCTGATCAGTGGTGGTCGCGGGAGGCATCACGAGTTCCTGACGCGCGCTCACTACGTCGACGAGAGCCGGGCCCGGATGGGCGAATGCTTCGGCCAGGGCGCCTTCCAGCTCCGCAGGATGCTCGACGCGCACGCCTTTGATTCCTATCGCGTTGGCCATCGCGGCGAAGTTCGGATTTTTCAGGTCACATCCCGTATCGATGAACCCACTGGCCTTCATCTCCATTTCCACGAAGCCGAGTGTTCCGTTGTTGAGCACGACGACTTTGACCGGCAAACCGGTTTGAATCAGCGTCAGGAACTCGCCCATCATCATGGTGAAGCCGCCGTCACCCGACATCGAAATCACCTGTCGGTCCCTGAAAGCCGCCTGCGCGCCGATCGAGTGCAACAACGAATTGGCCATCGAACCGTGGTTGAACGAACCGACCAGTCGTCGTTTGCCGTTCATCTTCAAATATCGTGCGGTCCATGCGATGGGCGTGCCGACGTCGCAGGAGAAGATCGCATCTTCGTCCGCGAGTTCGCTGACGAGCCGCGTCACGTACTGCGGATGGATCGTGCTGCTGCCCGCTTCCGGCTCCGCCAGCGCATCCAGACTCTGGCGAGCCTTGCGATAGTCGTCGAGTGCGCGATTCAGAAAGCTGCTGTCCGTTTTCTGCTGAATCTTCGGAAGAAGTTCATTGAGCGTATCCTTGACGGTTCCCAATACGCCAAGCTCTATCGGGCATCGATTGCCGAGCGCTTCCGCCCTTGTATCGACCTGCGCGATAGTCACCTTCTCCGGGTAGAACTGTCGATAAGGGAAGTCGGTGCCCAACATCAGGAGCATGTCGCAACTCTTCATCGCGGAATAACCAGAAGCGAAACCGACAAGGCCCGTCATGCCCACATCGAATGGATTATCGTATTCGATGTATTCCTTGCCTCGCAGCGAGTGCACGATCGGTGCTTGCAGTTTGCGGGCGAGTTCTACGACTTCCGCATGGGAATCCTTGCAGCCGGCCCCACACAGCAACGTCACTCGCGACGACCGGTTCAGCAGGCCTGCGAGTTCCGTCACATCGTCGTTTGATGGGTGAATCACCGGAGCGGAAGGCGCGCTCCAGGTCGGCACAGGTTTGGTGAGAGGTCCGAGCGCCACATTTCCAGGTATGACGACAACAGCGACGCCTTTACGCGCAACCGCTGTCCGGATGGCGCGGCCCAGAATTTGCGGCAGTTGGTCCGGGCTGGTGACGAGTTCGACGTAGTGGCTACATTCCTTGAACAGGATTTCGGGGTGAGTCGCCTGAAAATAGTCGATGCCGATTTCCGTGCTTGGGACATGCGCGGCGATAGCAAGAACGGGAACGCCGCTGCGTTGGCAGTCGAACAAGCCGTTGATGAGGTGCAGATTCCCCGGACCGCAACTTCCGCAGCACACTGCGAGCTGCCCCGTGAGATGAGCCTCGGCGCCAGCGGCGAAAGCCGCGCTTTCCTCATGCCGCATGTGAACCCATTCAATCGAACCATCCCGGCGCAGCGAGTCCGTGAATCCATTGAGCGAATCCCCCACGACACCGAACACGCGCTTCACGCCCGCGTTGACTAGTGCACCAACCATGTAGTCGGCAGCTATCGTCGCCATTTCACATCTCCATAGGTGAATGAATTACTACGAGTGCGATGCTTTCGCAGAGAGACCAAAGAGACACGTCCACATGAGCGCGGTGCAATCACCCAGCCGTAGTGGCTGTTTTGAACGGTCCGCAGTGTCAGGTCCTTGATGTTAGTGAGCGTGGCGAAGCGCGGCTATTACATGAATCTGGAATCAGCCTGGACAGGCTATTGGCGCTCGACACTGATTGAGTTACGGCAGGACACCGGAACAAGATTCGGATTACGTAGATATGAAATACGTCGGCCGAGCATGACGTCATCGTTGTTGACGCAGAGCCGGATTTGACCTGTCAGACCGTTTCCTCCACGGGGGTAGCGTCCATGACGGTAGCCAGAATCATCGCTTCGACGTTTCGTGGGGCAGGTCGGCCACGCCTGGGTCGATACACGGCATCGCCTGTTGCAATGGTCTGGCCGCTCAGTGCGCAAACCCCGGCTTTCCTCGCGATGCAGCGCCGCCATGTCTGTTCGCCGTAGCAGCAGGAGGTCGCGTCGCTCCACGCAATGGTTGCCGAGATCTGTCCATTGCGCTCCAGAATCCGGATCGCGCATTTCGAAAACTTGCCTTTGCCGCACATCGGGCGGACGCGACTGGACACAATGGGCCGTTGCGTTTCGCGTTCGTTCGAGAGGCGCGCCGTCGCGGACTGCCACGTTCTGTCTTCTTCAAAGGGCGCTTGCATGATGCGGTTCCTCGATTCTCATTAGACAAAAAGATACCGTGCACAATCAATGTGACGTGCCGGATTCTCGAGCCAACTTTCGACCCCGGCTTGATGATAGTCAGCGCATTTGCGGGCCGCTACTACATGAATGTGGAGTGCGTCAGGGTTTGACCAGGAAGAGGAGCCATGGCGGCGGCATTACATATTCATGTAATGCGGAATACCTTTTTCGGCGTTATTGTGACGGCTTGGTGCGCCTGCCATCTGTCGACGGGCGGCCCACAGGCTACGATCTTGAAAGGTGCGCTGTCAGTTTCTTCAGAAGGCCTTTGGATGAAGGCGCTTTGTTGGAAATGCAAAGCAAGCGTCACATCTCCGGTGCGCACGAAGCCGTTTCCCTCACTGCCCAAAACCCGAAATCCGAGGCGAGACGCATCGGCGTATCTGCAAGGCGTAACATTGATTTCAACCATAGAGACGACTTTGAAACGACACATGCCACTAGCCAGAGGCAGATGTTCAAAGCGTGCAATCGGCGCGGCCGCGATTGCCGCCATTCCGATGTCAGGGTGCGCAAATTCGCCATCCATTGGCGTGCTGGGCGCGTACTTTCCCGACTGGCTGTTCTGTATCGTCGCGGGCGTCGTGCTCACGGTCGTCATCTATCTGATCCTCAAGCGCTTACAGGCCGACAATCTGATGGGACCTTCCGCCGTGGTGTATCCCACGCTTGTCGCATTCCTCGCGCTCGCTGTCTGGTTGATGTTCTTCCAACATTGAATTTTTGTCGGGTGGATGAATGGCGACCCCAGCCAGCAGGACATCGAAGAGAAAATGGCCGGCCATCGTGATGGTCGTGGTGACGCTGTTGCTGCTCGTCTACGTCATCCGGGTGTGGGACCGGGCGCCTCGCACCGACGACGCTTATGTCTACGCGGATACGATCGACGTCGTGCCCGAAGTCAGCGGCCGCATCGTCGAGTTGGCCGTGCGCGACAATCAGGCGGTGAAGCAGGGCGATCTGCTCTTCCGTATCGATCCGCGCCCGTACCAGGATGCGCTCGCGCGGGGCCAGGCGTCCCTCGTCGCGCTCGACCGCCAGATCGAGCTGACCCAGCGCACGGTCAATGCGCAGCAGTACAACGCGCAGTCGGTGCGTGCGGCCGTCGAGCGCGCGCGAGCCGCAGCCGGCCAGGCGTCCGATACGCTGCACCGTATGGAGCCGCTGTTGTCACACGGTTATGTGTCGGCGGAAGACGTCGACCGTGCGCGCACCGCGCAACGCTCCACCCAGGCCGAACTCAGCGCCGCGCAATTGCAGGCGCAGCAGGCGGCGGCGGCTGTGAGCGGCGTCGATGCGCTGGTCGCGCAACGCGCCGTCGTCATGGCGGAGATCGCGACGGCCGAACTGAACCTGGAGTATGCGACGGTGCGAGCGCCGTTCGACGGACGCATCGTGTCATTGAAGACATCGACCGGCCAGTTTGCCACGGCGCTCAAACCGGTCTTCACCTTGATCGATACGCGCCACTGGTACGTGGTCGCGAATTTTCGCGAGACCGAACTCAAGGGCGTCAGGGCGGGGACGCCTGCCACGGTCTACCTGATGAGCGATACGGGCCAGCGTTTCCAGGGCAGCGTCGACTCGATCAGCTATGGTATCGCGCCCGATGAAGCCGGCCTCGCATTGCCCGGCGGATTGCCGCGCATTCAACGCACGCTTAACTGGGTGCATGTGTCGCAGCGCTTCCCGGTGAAGATCCGCATCGACAAGCCGAACCCGGAACTGTTTCGCGTCGGTACGTCGGCGGTGGCCGTGCTGGAACCCGGGCGCGGCGACGACGGCGAGCACCATTGAGGAACCCATGACCGCCGCCGACTATCTGCCCGTCACGCTGCGCGATGCAGGCGCTTTCCTGAGCCGCGAGCTTGCACCGTTTCCAGGGCGTCTGAACGTCATGTTGCGTTCCATGCTGACGAGCGCCATCGTGATCGTCGTGTCGATGTCGCTCGAGGTGCCCGAACTCGCGTTGTCGCTACTCGTGGTGTTCTATGTCACGCAGTCGAACGTGGTGGTCACGCGGCTGGTCGGCGTGATGTTCATGGTCGGCTCGACGCTCGCCATCGGCCTGTCGATCCTGCTGTTGAAGTTTACATTCGACTATCCGTTGCTGCGCATCGTCATCGCGAGTCTGATGTTCTTTGGCAGCGTGTACCTGCTCCGGGTGCTCAAGATCGGCGTGGTGTTTTTCATCGTCGCGATCGTCGTGATCTACGTGCAGAGTTTCGTGGACCAGACCGATCAGGCCGACCTGCTGATCCGCGCGGTGTTGTGGGTTTGGATCGCCGTCAACTATCCAATCGCCCTGACGCTCGTGGTCAATACCTTGCTGTTGCCTGCCGAACCGCAATTGCAACTCAAGGCGGAAATCCATCGGCAACTCGTGACGCTGGACGCGCGCCTGACGCAGCTGATCGACGGCACGGCGAGCGCCGCGCCGATCACGCTGGCGGCCGTCCAGCAAGGCGCGCTCACGCTGCAGAAGCTGCTGCGGTTCACGACGATGCGTGATGCAAACTATCGCGAGCATCAGGCATCACAGCTTGCGTGCATTGCGACCGTGTCGCGGCTTTATCGCGGAGCGAGTGAACTGCCGCTCAGTTGGCCTGGCGTGTCGGCAGCGCAACTGGCGATGTTGCGCGAGTTGCGTGCGAACTGCCGCGCGCTCGATGACTCGGTCATGACTGGCGAGCCCTATCGCTACGTGAGCACGGCGACACCTGAAGAGCGCAATGCCGCCGACACGATTCCTGCTGCTGCCGAATCGCAGCGAGCGCTGCGCGCGTACGCCGATCTTGTTACAAGCGGTGCCGCTGCGGCCGGCAAGCCGCCCGCCAGCGAACCGATGGTCGCGCCCGACGCATGGACCAATCCTGCGTACACGCGCTTTTCGCTGAAGACGCTGCTCGCTGTTCTTGTCTGCTATGTGTTCTACAACGCCGTGGACTGGCAGGGCGTCCACACGGTCATGCTGACCTGCCTGATCGTCGCGCTGCCGAGCCTCGGCGCATCGACGCAGCGTGCGTTGCTGCGGCTCTCCGGGGCCGCCGTCGGCAGCGCGCTGGCGTTGTTCACGGTCGTGTTCATCGTTCCGCATTTCGACGACATCGTTGCCCTGCTGTTGATCGTGTTGCCTATCGTTGCCTTAGGGGCGTGGATAACGGCGGGTTCGGAGAGGATCAGCTATGCCGGCCTCCAGGTGATGTTTACGTTCTCGCTTGCGTTGCTCGGAGAGTTCGGCCCAACCACGAACCTCACTGAAATCCGCGACCGGATGGTCGGCATTCTGCTGGGTGTTTGCGTGGCGACTTTCGTGCAGATGTCGTTCTGGCGCGAGGGCGAGGGCGATGTGCTGCGACAGAAGCTCGCAACCCTGTTGCGCGCGATTGCCGCACAGTTGCGCCCATCGCAGGTTGGCGCCGGGAAAGGGGATGATCTGCCGTATGCACAGCGCCAGTTGCAGGCGTGGGCCGTGCTGGCCGATTGCGAGACGACGCTCTCGCGTGTCGCGCTCGAGCCCGCCTGGCAGGAAGGCGAGCAGTCGCAACTGACACTGCGCGCGCAAACGGTGCTCGCGCAGGGACGCGAGATCATGCTGGCGGGTGATGCGTTGCGCAGCGCGCTCGTGGCGCAAGCGGGATCGTCGAGCCCACACACCATCGACGCAGTGCACGCGGCCCAGCAACAGGCCAGCGCCGAACTCAACCGGTACGCGGAGGAACTCGCGGCCAACCCACCCGATGCACACGCGCCGCGGCGCATCGAGGTCGCTGCGCAAGCGGTCGAACCGGCTCAACTGGCCGATCGGCCGCTCATCGCCGCAGCGGACGACCTGTCGCGGCAGATCGCGGGGCTGCCGGACTGGCGCGTCGAGGCACCGGTCGCGGCGTCGGCATCACCGGCGGTGCGAGCATGAACGCGCGATCGGGTTTGTGCGACTGGCGATGGCGTCGGTGCCTTCTATGCATCGCGTGGATATCGTCCGTGCTGTCGGGGTGCGCGCTGATCCATCACAACGGCACGCCCTACACCGAGATCGCGCCCGAGCAAATCAATCTCGCGGACGACATCCACCTCGCACGCGACGGCTGGCCCGCCGCGCGTTGGTGGACGCGCTATCGCGATGCCCAGCTCGACGCGCTGATCGATCAGGCGCTCGCCGATGCGCCGACCATGGTGATCGCGCGCACGCGCGTCGCGCAAGCAAAGTCGGATGTGGAGCTTGCCAGAGCGGGATCCAATCTTCAGGTAGCGGCGCTGGCGTCGCTGGATCGCGAGCATATTTCGGCGAACGGCTTTCTCGGCCCGTTCGCGAGGAACGAACCGGCTGCGGGGCTGACGGGGCCGTGGTACACGGAAGGTGTCGTCGGGCTTGGCGCGAGCCTGGACGTGGACATCTGGGGCAAGCAACGCGCGGAGGTCGCCGCGTCGCTCGGCGTGAGCAATGCGCGGCTCGCCGAGACGTCCGCTGTCGAAATCGAAATCTCGACGGATGTCGCCCAGCTTTACTACGGCATTCAAACGACTTATCAGCTCATCGATCTGCTGAACGAATCGCATGAGATCGCGGAGTTCGCGGTGCAAGCACACGAAGGGCGAGCGGCGCGAGGCCTCGAAGCCCGCACCCAGTTCGAAGAGGCACGCGCGCAGCAACTGGCCATTGAAGGGCAGATCGTGTCGGCGCAAGGGCAGATCAAGCAGTTGCGCGAATCGATGCGCGCGCTGGTCGGCGCGGGGCCCGCCGGACTGCCCGCCATCGAACCCGTTGCGCTGCCGCGCTCGCAGGCTGCCTTGCCGACGACGCTCTCGTACGAACTGCTGGCCCGGCGGCCCGATCTGCAGGCGATGCGATGGTATGTCGAGGCGTCGTTCGACCGGATCGACGCGGCGAAGGCGGCGTTTTATCCAAGCTTCGATATCAAGGCATTTTTCGGCTTCAACGCCTTGCACCTCGCCGACCTCTTCACGCATGCAAGCCAGCAGATCAACCTGATTCCGGGCTTGACCTTGCCGATTTTCGACGGCGGCAGGCTCAACGCGAACCTGAACGGCGCCCGCGAGGGCAGCAACCTGTTGATCGAGCAGTACAACCAGGCCGTTCTCAACGCCGTACGCGATGTCGCGCAGACGGGCAGCCGTCTGCAGTCCCTCGACGCGGAGACTGCGTTGCAGAAACAACGGATCGAATCGGTCGCGTTCACGAGGGACAGCGTCGAAGCCTACTATCAACGCGGGCTGACGAGCCGGCTCGCGGCGCTCGAAGCGCGCCAGCCCGTGGTCGCGGAACGGGTCGCCCTGCTCACGCTCAAGGGTCAAGTGCTCAGTCAGGAGATTGTGTTGACGAAGGCGCTCGGCGGCGGCTATCTCGCCGATCCGCCTGTCGAACTGAAGCCGCGTTGAACGGCGCACGTATTCTGTTCAGAACTGCTGTGCGCGCAGCGATTCGAATTCCGCGCGGCACACGTCGCCGAACTTGCCGAGAATGTCGATCGAGCCATCCGCGAGCATCTCGCGAATCTCGATGAAGGACTTGTCTGGCGCGAGATAAGTGTCCACGATCTTGCGTCCGATCACGTCGGCTTCGTCCGCGACTTCGAGCGACGACTGGACGCGCATGCGGCTGATCTTCGCGTAGAGGTTGCCGAGCCCGGCGAGATCGGGCTGGTTGTGTTGCAGCGCGTCGACATAGCACTTCGTCGCTTCCTCGATGAACGCCTTGTACAGATCCTGCCGCCAGGTGAGGTCATGCGCTAGCCACTCCGCGCGAACCTGGGTGCGTTGGGTCAACCACGAGGCAAGAACCGAAGTCATGCCGCCGATGGCGGCGCCGACTAGTGCAGCCAAGGCAGAGATAACCGATGCATTCATAGACTATCCTCACGTTGTCATTCAGCTATCCATATTAACTCGGAGCGCGCAATTCTGGATTTGGAGGTTCGGGATCAGGGTGCAGGGGAGGCGGAAGCGGAAGTGATGTCTGAGGCTGCGCTAACGAAGGTCAGCATGCGTGGGCGGATGCCTCTTTGGGCTGGGTTAGTGGCGATCACCCACTGCACTGGTACTGCTGGTCTGTGTATCGGCTTTGGTCACACGGGCTTACATAACGGAGGTAGCGTCCGCGGATTCGCAGCCGTTGGATGCGAGTCGCCGCGTGAATGGCCGTTTGACTTTGCAACCGGCTGCAGCAATGCCGGGCCTCTCAGCGCTGAGCGATGACCACGTGCGCTTGGATCTTTCCGTCGACCGGTCCCGTGCCGAATCGCCCGGCGATCGCAGTGGCGCACGCGGAGGTAGCGTCGTCCGCACCGCCGCCAGAACGGGCCTCGATCTCACTGCGCAAGGGCGTTCCCTGGCAAAGGCCGACGGCTGGCACGCGAGCCGATGTCGCGCGGCTACGCGCCGCAATCGTTTCGAAGTGGGGCGCCGCGCTGAAGCCCGCATCCGCGAGGTCGCGTGAGATCAGTTTCGTGTCGAAATAGCCGTGCGGCGTGCGCCTCATGAAAAGTGGAGGATCCGCGGGGAAGAGACCGGCAAGCGTTGCCGTGACGGTATTGGCAAAGTCGTTTTCCTCGATGCGATCCCAGACGTTGAACAACAGCACGCCACCGTTCCGAAGTACGCGCCGAGCTTCGGAAAACGCACGCGCTTTGTCCGGAAAGAACATGACCCCGAACTGGCAGACGACGACGTCGAAACTCGCGTCGTCGAACGGCAGCCGGGTCGCGTCTGCTTGTTGCCACTTGATCGGCCTTGGGGTGCCGATGGCCGCCGCACGATCCAGCATCGGCTGATTCAGGTCGGTCGCAACCAGCTCGACATTCAGGGGTAGTGCATGCGCCATCGCGCGGGTCACTGCGCCAGTGCCGGCGGCGGTCTCAAGCACGCGTGACGGATGACGCCCGGCCACCCTGTTCGCGAGATCTGCGGCGTAAGGTTCGAAGAGCAGCGGAACAAGGTGGCTCTCATAGAGCTCGGGGATCGAGCCCGTGAAGCGAGTATCGGTACCGAAGCTGTCCATACGCCTCCCTACTGCTATTGCGGTAATGGTAGGCGCAGCCGGACATATTGAACAGTCGTGATGCATCGCCTTCGCATCGCTCGCCTGTGCGGCCAGGATGCTTGCTGCGTTCTAAGACTGCTCCATGACTGACAACGCGACCTCCTTTTGCGATTCCAGTACCCTCAATCGGCCGAGGAGTGCCTCGCGTACCGAGTGGTAAGCGGACTGGCCCAAAGCCAGGCGCAACGGCGGATTCGGGCTGTCAATCGCGACGATCATCGCGTCCACCGTCTTCCCAGCGTCTCCGTAGCTGGCGAAGTTCCCCGACGCAATCGCATTCCGAATCTCGCCGGCGGGCGTAGGGTCATAGCAACTCATCGGCGTCGCGCGATCGAGACCGGCGCCGAAATTTGTCCGCGTCGGACCGGGTTCCACGATCAGAAAATCGATGCCGAAAGATGCGACTTCTTTTGCAACCGCTTCGACAAAGCCCTCGATCCCCCATTTGGTCGCGTGATAAAGGCTGAAACTCGGATACGCAATTTGACCTCCTTCCGACGACACTTGAACAATGCGGCCACCGCCCTGATTCCGCAGGGACGGAAGGGCTGCACGAATCACCTGAATCGAGCCGGTCAGATTGGTCGCGATTTGACGGTCGATCTGCGCGTCGGTCAGTTCCTCCGCGGCACCGAATAGCCCGTAAGCCGCATTGCTGACAACGACATCGAGCCGTCCCATGACTTCGAACGCCTCGGCGACCGTGGCCCTGACCGCGTTCACGTTGGTCACGTCGCACTCCACCACATGCAAACGCTCGCGATGCCGCGCCTGCAAATCGTCCGGCGCCCCTTCTTTGCGTATTGTCGCCACGACTCGGTCACCGCGCGCCAGCAGCCGCTCGGCGAGTTCGCGCCCAAGCCCGCTCGATGCGCCGGTAATCAACCAGTTCTTTGTCATGCTCAGCTCCTGTTGAGTTCTTGCCATTCATACTAGAGCGGTATGATTGTGATGAGAACCACCTTCAATTTGCATGATGAGGTGAGGAATTTTCACCAATGAACAAGCCAACTCTGGCCGACCTCCAGGCGTTCATGGAAGTCGCCGCAAGGCGCAGTTTCCGGCAGGCCGCCGACCAGCTGGGTGTGTCCCGCTCGGCTCTGAGCCACGCCATGCGCGGATTGGAAAACGACCTGGGCGTGCGTCTTCTGCATCGGACCACGCGCAGCGTCTCGTTGACCGACGCGGGCGAGCGTTTCCTGAAACGTCTCAATCCGGTGCTGGGCGATCTCGAGGAAGTGCTGGAGGACGTCGCGCGCACCGATGGACAAGTGAGCGGAACGCTCAGAATCAACGGCAGTGAAGGGGCGATCAGGTTACTGTTGCAGGCAGTCGTGCCGCGCTTTCTTGCGCTCTATCCGGCGATGGAACTCGACCTCGTCGCCGACGGACGTCTAGTCGACATCGTTGAAGGCGGATTCGATGCGGGCGTCCGGCTTGGCGAGGCGCTGCACAAGGACATGATTGCAGTGCGATTCGGCGACGACATGCGCTTTCTGACGGTCGCGTCGCCGGGCTACCTTCGCCAACAAGGAAAGCCGGTCACGCCAGACGATCTTCTTTAGCACCGGTGCATCCGGCAGCGTTTGCCGAGCGGCAAACGGTATCGTTGGGAGTTCTCGCGGCACGGACAGGAATTCACGATCGACCCGCCCGGTGCGCTGACACTGGATAGCAATGCGTTGATGATCGAGGCTGCGATCGACGGGCTCGGGATCGCCTACGTGCCCGAGATGTACGCACGCGCTGCGCTTGCCCGCAAGCGCCTCGTTACCGTGCTGGACGAGTGGTGTCCGCTCGTACCCGGTCTGTTCCTGTACTTTCCTGGCAATCGCCATATTCCCGCAGGGCTGCGGGCATTGATCGCTTTGTTGAAGGAGTCGACGGGAGGCACTTCCAGGGAGAAGCCTGCAATCGGATTACGCTAACGAATCGGCTAATCAACTCGATCGGGAGATCACATGAAAGCGCGAAATCTGACAGCGTAAGTGCAGACCAAAGGAAGCTGGGATAATGAAGGCCTCACGGCGCAACTTTCGGGGCTAGTCTCCAAGGTGTCGGCGGCGAACCGGAGGTGAGTCATGCCCGAAGAAGTCCAATACAGTCACTCAGCCGACATCCCCGGTTTGATCCTCAGCACGGCTCGGTTCGCCGAGTTTCGCTTTGAGCCGCACTATCATCTCGACAGCCATATCGCACTCATTGCCAGCGGCGTGCAGCGTCAATCGTTCCGTGGGGAATCGCTGTTGCTCACGCGTGGCACCATTCAGCTCATGCCTCCGGGCGAGGTTCACGACGGAGTGGCCGATGCGGACGAGTCGTACACGCTTCAGACATTTCGACTATCGCCTGCACTGCTGAATGGCTTCGGCGAGGAAATCACGGGCAAGCACTATTTCCCCTCGCAGGCCGCAGTGGTGCTGCAAGATAGCCGCCTCGCAGACCAGTTGCTCAAGATGCATTCAACCCTTCGGCACGGGATAAACGATCCGATCATGAACGAGACCTACGTTCTGGAATTGCTGGAGTCGCTGTTCGCCCGTTTGAAGCAACCGTCCCCCCAAACTATCGCCGGTGCTCTGTCGTCTGAACAACTGCGACTTGTTCGGGAATTTGTCGAGGCGCATCTTGCCGACAAAATCGTTCTGGAAGATCTGTCTCTTCTTGTTGGCCTCGCTCGATTCCGGTTCTTGAAACTGTTTAAACGCACTGTCGGCATGACGCCCCACGCCTGGTTACTGCGCATGCGGCTGGAAAAGGCGATGGCGTTGATCAACGCGAATAGGAACATGCCAATCACCGAAATCGCGCACGCCGTTGGTTTCTTTGATCAAAGCCATTTCACGCGGGCGTTTCGCGAGGCGTACGGCGTGACTCCCGCTCGCTTCTGACGGCGGGGCAGCAATTTTTTACAAGGCGTTTTGCTGACGGATCGGTAGTCTTCGGTTTTTGGCCTCGCGCCCATCCTGGGCGGCCTCCATCCAAGGCAGAAACACCGAATGACTACTTTCAGCTTTCTTGACGACTACAGCGAAGGCGCACATCCCGACATTCTCCGTGCCCTGACTGACTCCAACTACATCCAACAGGCACCTTACGGGGAAGACTCGTACTCTGCCGAGGCGACGACCCGGATCAGGGCTCGCCTGGGGGACACGTTCGACGGAGCGATCCACTACGTCGCGAGCGGCACCATGGCCAACATCGTTTCGATATCCAGTTGCCTGCGTCCGCACGAAGCCGTCATTGCAGTGAGCTCGGGACATATCGTAGTCAGGGAGGCCGGTGCCATTGAGGCAACTGGCCACAAGCTCATCGTCGTTCCCGCTGTAGACGGGAAGCTCACGCCCGCCAATATCGAGGCCGCGCTTGCCAGCAATGCTCATTTTCCGCACATGGCAAAGCCTCGACTTATCTATCTGTCGAATGCAACCGAAACAGGCACCGTCTACTCCCTCGAGGAACTGCGGCAGATCTCGGCGCTAGCAAAGCAGCGAGGCCTCGTTCTATTTCTCGATGGCGCGCGCTTGGGCGCGGCGTTGGCGTCAAGCAAGAGCGACGCGACATTGGCCGATATTGCTTCGCTCGTCGACATTTTCTGGATCGGTGGAACCAAGGTAGGGGCGCTTTTGGGTGAAGCCATTGTTGTTTGCAATCCGGCGTTGACGGAGGATTTTGCTTTCCACCTCAAGCAGCGCGGCGGCATGTTAGCCAAAGGGCGGCTATTAGGTATCCAGTTTCAGGAGTTATTTGGCGTCAAGAATCTCTTCTTCGAAAATGCAAAACACGCCAATGCCATGGCGGCCAAGCTCGCCTCCGGGATCGCGTCCGGCGGTTACGCGCTCGAGGCGGAAACGGCTACGAATCAAGTGTTTGCAATCTTGCCCGATTCTGTCATTTCGGCTTTGACGCAGCACTTTGCTTTCTACGTTTGGAGAAAGTCGGATAACGATCATTCGGTGATTCGCCTGGTAACGTCCTGGGCCACGCAAGAACACCAGATCGACGCCTTTTTGGCTCGGCTCGCCCAGCATTGAAGGCACACTCAGCCTGCGTCACTCAGTGAGGTGGGTATCTACCCGAGCGATGGGTTTCATCTAGAAATATAGGCTATTCAGATTGGAGGTCAGAGCCTATCGTGCGGGTTTCCGGCATACGCATCGTCTGCCACTTCGGAGATATCGCATGAAACTGCTACACGTAGACTCCAGCATCCTCGGGCAAGGCTCGGTCAGTCGTGATCTGTCGGCGGAGGTTGCCGCAACTTTCCGGGCCCGCCATGCCGACCTTGCTGTCACTCATCTCGACCTGGCCGTCACACCGATCGGCCATCTGACGGCCGCACACCTCGCGGCCGCGCAAGGCGCCCCGGTCGACGACGCATTGAAGTCCGACGTCGCCGCGGGCCAGCTCGCGCTCGAGGAGTTCCTGGCCGCCGACATCGTGGTCATCGGCGCACCGATGTACAACCTTGGCGTGCCTTCTCAACTGAAGGCCTGGATCGACCGCATCTCTGTCGCCGGGAAGACGTTCAGCTACGGGGAGCACGGCCCGGTCGGACTATGCGGCGGCAAGAAGCTGATCATCGCCTCGTCGCGCGGCGGCGTTTATAGCGAAGGCTCGCCTGCAGCCTTCTTCGATCACCAGGAAACCTATCTGAAGGCGGCCTTCGGTTTTCTGGGCATCACGGATATCACTTTCATTCGCGCGGAGGGCGTGGCGATGGGTGAGGAGGCACGCAATGGGGCCATTGCCTCGGCGAAGAAAGATACCGCCGCACTCGCTGCATGACGTAGCACCGCCATGTCCGTTCCACACTTGCCTACCTGCTTCCTGGGTCACGGTGCAGGTTCGTGGTCGTACATGGCGGACGCGTTGCGCCAGCAGTTTGCGATGCTCAGCAAGCGTTGATCGAAACCGGAAGGGAACCGGTCATGCCGATGCCTTCTGGTGGTATCGGCATGGCCGGCATCCGCTTGCAGTTGTCTGACCAAGGCAAAGGAGTCTCTGCATGACCCATTCCATCCACGGCAATAAACGCTGGCTAGCGCTGATCGTTCTGTGCCTCGGCGTGCTCATGATCGTGCTCGATACGACGATCGTGAACGTTGCATTGCCGTCGATCGCCGCGGACCTCGGCTTTACCGAAACCTCGCTGGTGTGGGTGGTCAACGCGTACATGCTGACCTTCGGCGGCTGCCTGCTGCTTGGCGGGCGGCTGGGCGATCTTTACGGCCACCGCAAGCTGTTCCTCGGCGGCATTACGCTGTTCACGCTGGCGTCGCTCGCATGCGGCATGGCTAATTCGCAACTCCTGCTGGTATGCGCGCGTGCCGTGCAGGGGTTGGGCGGCGCGGTCGTCTCCGCTGTTTCGCTGTCGCTCATCATGAACCTGTTCACTGAACCCGGCGAGCGTGCTAAAGCGATGGGCGTGTATGGCTTTGTTTGCGCGGGAGGCGGCAGCATCGGCGTACTGCTCGGCGGTCTGTTGACCAACCTGCTGAGCTGGCACTGGATCTTTCTCGTCAACTTGCCCATTGGCATCGCCGTCTATTCGCTGTGCGTCGCGCTCTTGCCCGCGGCACGCGGTCATGCGCATGGCGAACGGCTAGACGTGGCCGGCGCGGTGACGGTAACTGCTTCGCTGATGCTCGCCGTGTACGCAGTCGTGAACGGTAATGAAGCGGGTTGGACCTCGGCGCAGACGCTGGGCCTGCTGTTTGCCGCGCTGGCGCTGTTTGCCGTGTTTCTCGTTATCGAGGCGCGCGTGCAGCATCCGTTGATGCCGCTCGGCCTGTTCCGGTTGCGCAATCTCGCGACTGCCAATGTGGTCGGCGTACTCTGGGCGGCAGCGATGTTCGCGTGGTTCTTCATCTCCGCGTTGTATCTGCAGCGCGTGCTTGGCTACCGGCCCATGCAGGTCGGGCTCGCGTTTTTGCCGGCCAGTCTGATCATGGCGTTCTTTTCGCTGGGGCTGTCGGCGCGCGTGGTGATGCGCTTCGGTCTGCGCCTTCCGCTTGCCGTTGGGCTGCTCGTCGCGGCGTGTGGCCTCGCGCTGTTCGCACGGGCACCGATGACCGGCAGCTTCGTGCTCGACGTGTTGCCCGGCATGATCCTGTTCGGCTTCGGTGCGGGCATCGCATTCAATGCCGTGCTGCTGGCGGCCATGAGCGACGTCGATCCGAGCGATTCGGGCCTCGCGTCCGGTATCGTCAATACATCGTTGATGATGGGGGGCGCACTCGGCCTCGCGGTGCTCGCAAGTCTCGCCGCCGCGCGCAGTGACGCGATGCAGGCTTCCGAAAGCGCCACTGCGGCGCTCAACAGCGGCTATCACGTGGCGTTTCTGGTCGGTGCGATCTTCGCGGCGGCGGCGGGTGTGCTGGGCGGTTTGTTGTTGCGTCCTGGGCGGCCGAGCGGCGCCGGCGCGCGACCGGTTGCTGACAGTCACGGCGTAACGACAGCGGGCCCCGCACCCACAACCGGCAACGCGGCAGCGACAGAGCACTACTGATTGAACACGAGCCGTGTCGGCAGTCGATCACGCCGGATCGCGAAACCGCAGGCGCGATCGAATGCGCCGGATCGCGGCTGGCGATGCATGGCTTCATGCAGGCGTCACTACCCGGACGTCTATATCGCTAGTCCCAAACCGTTTGTCTGAAGCAAGTCGACTGATGAGATACTGGTCAGCCTCGAACGGTTTTGTGTGCGGGTCCGGAATGCTACGATCACAGGCGGTCCGAACGCGTCGCACTTGTTCATCGATCTCATCGATGCCGCGCGTTGAACGCACGGACTTGCTCGAATAATTGGCAATCGTGCCGACCGATTCGCTCTAGCCGCAGACCGATGAAAGTATCGAGAGGTTCCGGAATCATTCTTCGATAGGCTGCCCTTGCAGCCAAGGATGCCGACCAATGATCATGGCCGAATTCAATCAGCCGCCTGCCTCGTCGCCAGCGCCGGCCGTCGTCGACCCGTTGCAGGATCCGGCCCTGCTGCGCCGCCTGCTACGCGCCAAAGACCGCATGGATGCCGCCTCGCACGAGGCCTGGCCCGTCGAACGCCTGGCCGCGGTCAGTGGCGTCTCCGAGGCCCATTTCGCTCGCTCCTTCAAGCGGGCCTTCGGCATCCCGCCGCATCGCTACCTGCTGACGCGGCGCATCGAGCAGGCCAATACCCTGCTGCGCGACACTGGGCTCAGCGTCACGGAAATAGCGTTCGCCACCGGTTGGGAGAGCCTGGGTACCTTTGGCCGCATCTTCCGCGACATCACTGGACGAAGCCCCAGCGCCATGCGCCGGGAGGCGCAGGCCGCCATGCAGCAGCTCGACCGCGTGCCCGCCTGCGTTCTGAAGGCCGCACAGCGTCCCGATCTCACCATCGCAGTTTTGGAGAAGCGCCGCCGCGTGGCCAAAGGTACATTCCGGCCATCAACCAAGGAGGTGTCATGAACCAAGGTATTAGTGTGGTCGGCTTGTACGTCGACGATCAGGACGAAGCGCTCAAGTTCTACGTCGACAAACTCGGATTCCGCGTCCATACGGACGTGGTCAACGGTCCCTACCGGTGGCTCACGGTCCAGCATCCAGACCAGCCCTCGTTCCAGCTCGGACTGTTCAAACCCGGCCCGCCCATCCACGACGATGCCACCGCGCAGACCCTGCAAGCGATGGTCGCGAAGGGCGCCATGCCGCCGCTCGTCCTCGTGGTGTCCGATTGCCGCGCCAGCTACGCCCGGCTGAAGGCAAGTGGCGTGGAATTCACCCAGGAGCCGGTTGATCGATTCGGCAGCGTCGACGCCGGTTTCCGCGACCCCGCCGGCAACGGCTGGAAGATGATTCAGGCGCCGCGAAGCACGACGTGAGTAGTCACTCAAACGTCGTTACGGCGCGGATAGCGGTCATCCACCTCATTGGTCAACTGCACTGGTTTCCCGGTGAGCGGTTGGAGTGATATTGCGCTCCGCCTCGATATTTTCGAGGGCTTTTTGCGCCGCCAGTACGGCGTTGTACACGGAGAGGCAGCGTGCGTATAGCCGCTCGCCCGCGGGCGTGACATCCACGCGCCGGCTCGTTCTCGTGAGAAGTGATGCTCGAAGCGCCTGTTCCAGGTCGATGACGGCACGACTCAACGTCGACTTGCTTACGCGGACTTCCTTCGCGGCTACGCTGAAGCTTCTGTGCTTGACTACGCAGGCGAAGTACACAAGGTGGTTTGCCTTGATCATGGTCGAGTGACTGACTGTCTGTCGTGTGGCGGTATGTCGGTTAGGCACTGACTCGGGGCTCATGCACCGCCGTCGAGCGGGATTGCCGGCGCGAGCCGCATCTTGCCAATGATGCGAAGTAGGCTCGCGCCCGGCGTGATTGGTAACGCGCACTCCCTCAGGGTTCGACGGCTTCGGCTAGCGCCGGATAGTCGATATAGCCGCGCCCGTCGCCGCCGAAGAAGGCATTGGGGTTCGCAGCGTTCATCGGTGCGCCGGTTTTCAGGCGCGCGACGAAATCCGGGTTGGCCAGCACCATCTGGCCATAGGCTTCCAGCTCGGCGAGCCCCGAGGCTACATCGGCTCCAAGCTCGTCACGGGGGCGGCCCGGCCGGTTCAGGATCAAGACGCCCGTCCAAAGCTTGCGAATGTCAGCGACCAGCGGCTCATTGCCCTGATGCGTGATGTGCAGGTACGCCAGACCGAGCTTGTCCAGTTCAGCCACCAGATAGTGGTAGAGCGCCGGTCCTTCGGCGCCTTCGTCGATGCCCCACCGCGTCATGCCGGGTGACAGGCGAATGGCCGTCCTGTCAGTTCCGATTTCGTCGGCGATAGCAGTGGCTACCTCGATGGCAAAGCGGGCGCGGTTTTGGATCGAGCCGCCATATTCGTCGGTGCGGGCATTGGCGCTTGGCGCGAGGAACTGATGGACCAGGTAGGCATTCGCACCATGGATCTCGACGCCATCGGCGCCTGCCTCGATCGCGCGGCGTGCCGCGAAGCGGAAGTCGGCCACGGTCTGGCGCACCTCCTCGGTCGTCAGCGCACGCGGTACCGGAATATCCTGCATCCCCTTGGCCGTGAACATCGGCGTAGCGGGCGCGATGGCCGAAGGCGCGACGCCTTGGCGATGATGCGGCGTGTTCTCCGGGTGCGACATGCGCCCCGCGTGCATGAGCTGGATGAATAGACGGCCACCGCGATCATGCACGGCAGAGATGATCCTCTTCCATCCGGCGACATGCGCGTCGGAATAGATGCCCGGCGTGGCGAGATAACCCTGCCCATCGTCCGAGGGCTGAGTCCCCTCAGTCACGATCAGGCCGACGCTCGCGCGCTGCGCATAGTACTCGGCGGCCAACTCTCCCGGCGTGCCGTCGAACCCGGCGCGGCTGCGGGTCATCGGCGCCATGACCAGACGGTTCTTCAGTTCCAGCCTGCCGAGGCGAATGGGCGCAAGCAGTCGTTCAAGTGCGTTCGTAGTCAGGATCAACTTCCTTTTCAAAGACGTGAGCGCTACTGTACAAAGCAGGAGATTGTTGAAAAAGTGGGTAAATCCGATAACTTTATCTACGTGGATAGATAATCGACATGGACCAACTGCTTGCCATTCGCGTGTTCGCCCGTGTTGTTGAAGCGGGCGCATTCACCCGTGCCGCCGACTCGTTCGAGATGCCGCTCGCCACGGTGAGCAAACTCGTGCGTTCACTGGAGCAGCATCTCGGCGTCAAACTGCTTCAACGAACGACGCGACGCGTCACCGTCACGGCCGAGGGTGCCGCGTACTACGAGCGCACCTCGCGCGTGTTGAAGGAACTCGAGGACATCGACTCGGGTTTCGCGAGCGCACATCAGCGTCCGCGCGGACGGTTGCGCATCGACATCGGCTCGGCGAACGCAAGCGGCGTGTTGATCCCGGCACTGCCCGACTTTATTGCGCGATATCCCGACATTCGTGTCGATCTCGGCGTGAGCGACCGGCAGATCGATCTCATTGGCGAGAACGTAGATTGTGTCGTCCGCGGTGGCAGCGTAGACGAGCCCTCGCTAGTCGCACGTCCGCTTGGCCGTGCATCGTGGGTGACATGCGCGACGCCCGATTATCTGAAGGAGCACGGCAGGCCGATGCATCCCGACCAGCTGAAAAGCGGCCATCGGATCGTGAGCTACGTTTCTGCACGGACGGGACGCGTGTTGCCGATGCGTTTTCAGAAGGGCAGCGAGCGAATCGAAATCGGCAGCTTACAAGGCATGGGGGTGAACGAGAGCAACGCCCATGTCGCGGCTGCGCTGGCCGGTCTCGGCGTGATTCAAACCTTCTCGTTTGCCGCGAGGGACGCGATCGCGCGTGGCGAACTCCTGCCTGTTCTGTCGACGTGGCAACCGGATCCATACCCTTTCTTCCTCGTGTATCCGCCAGACAGGCATATGAGCCAGCGGTTGCGCGTCTTTATCGAATGGGCGACGGAGCGGTTTGCACACAAGTTCGATCGGGCAACGTAGCCGTCGTTGCGAACGCGGCCGGCCAGGTGTGGGCTAAGCGAACTTCTGTGCTAATCGGCCGGCATGAACTCGCTTGACAATGGTCTTATATGCCCATAATATTTTCTCCAAGATCTTAACGTTTGATCCAACATGACTGCGTCTCGGCCGGCAATCAATCCTGGTGTATGTAACAACACCGCTCTGCGTAAAGCCGCGCGGCGCTTGACCCGCTTCTATGATGCCTGCATGGTGGAAACCGGTTTGCGGGCCACGCAGTACACGATCTTGAGTCTCCTTGCCAGCCGCGGGCCGACGACAATGGCCGCGCTTGCCGACGTGTTGTCGATGGATCGGGCAACGATGGGACACAACGTTCGCCCGCTCGAGCGCGACGGGCTGATCACGATTCAGGTCGGGCGCGAAGATCGCCGGGAGCGAGAACTAGCGTTGTCTACCTTGGGCGCCAAGATAGAGGCGCAAAGCAAACCATCGTGGCAGAAGGCGCAAGCACGCTTCGAAAAGGAATTTGGAACGGAGGACGCGTTGGCGATGCGGCGATTCATGGCTCGAATCGTGCAACTGGACCTGACCATGGATCAAGAGACTTTCTGAGGTCAAGGGCGCCACATCTGCATTGAGATCCCCGCGACATGCGGCGAGAGTATCCCGTTCTCTCGCCGCAAAAAAATTCCATATACGGGCATATGAGACTATATATCGTGGATATTCGATCGTTGGGTGTGCGCCGCAACCTCCTCTTTGCACTTTCCTTTTCATTGATGACTGCCGTGACTTCCGCGCACGCTGCCGAAGTTACCGCAAGCGATACGCAGGAGATTCATGACTTGTTCCTGCGTCAGGCCGCCGCCGAAACGGCCCATGACATCGACGCGCTCGACGGCACGCTGGCGCATGCCGTTCCAGGTCAGCCAGACCCTGTCTCGTTCGTGGCTCGCGCGTACCGGTTCTGGGGCAGGGATGCCGTCATGGAGCACTTCCGCAAGGCTTTCACGGGTACGTGGCGCGTTGAACCGGATCAGAGCGCCATAAGCATCATTCCGTTGAACGGCGACACGGTGCAGATCTATGCACCGACTCGCGTCACACTCGGAGCAGCCGGCCAACCCGCCAGAACGGCGACATTTCTGATCAACGAGTTTGCGATCCGGACGCCATCCGGTTGGAAGATCTCGGCGGTAATTCCCGTTCCTGCCGAGTGAATGGGAGATGCACATGCGCATACAGAAAACACTCGTTTCATTCTTCGCGGTTGTGATCCTTGCGGCCGCCAATGCGACTGCATACGCCGCCGCCACGCATCGTTTCACGGAGAAAGACAGGCAAGAGGTCAAAGACGTCTTTCTCCGGCAGGCAGCGGCCGCTACGGCGCATGACATTGTCGCGTTCGAGCGCGTACTGGCATCCGCGCCAGCTGGCCAACCCGACCCGATCGCATTCGTGGCTCGCGCCTACCAGTTCTGGGGGAAGCCCGCGCTCATCGAGCATTTCAAGGAAACCTTCAAAGGGGTGTGGAAGTTCGAGCCGAACGTCGAGAGCATCAAAATTGTTCCCCTGACCGCAGACGTTGCCCAGTTGTACGCCCCTACGCAGATTACCCTTGGCGCTTCGGAAGCGTCAGCGAGGAGCGCTCCGTTCCTCGTCTATGAAGTCGCTGTCCGAACCCCGGAAGGGTGGCGGATTGCGTCGATCGTGCCTGTGCCGGCGCCTGCGCAGTAGATCCGATTTTCTCTGTCAACGAGAGCAGAGAGACGGAAGCCGTCGTCTGCTCTCGGAATAGAGGACCGCAGATCTTCCGTTATGAAGATGTCGCCGGCGCGGTCTGCGGGGCTGACGAAGTCCTGATACGCGTCGATGCGATCTCAATCGAGGGCGGCGATCCCGTCAATCGCAAAATCGGCCCGCTTGCCCGCGTACGGATCTTTTGACGATTCGGCCATCAAGGCGTCGCTCGACGATGTGTCGCGAAAGGCGCTGTTCGGCATTGCGGCAATGGTGGTTGACCGCAGCGGCCCGCTGTTCCATCACGCCGCCGGCGAGGCAGGCCAGCACACGATGTTCCGCAACGCCTCGAATCCATCGCGGCTTGGAATCAGCGGAACGAATTAGAACTGACCGGCTTCGATGAGAACCATTATCTGGACGGCCGCGTTCCTCGCGCACGATGCAATTTCTTCCTCGCTTGCGCTCTTCACGCCAAACAGCGCCTCGTCGAAAAGCGTGGCCTTAAGGAGTGCCGCGAAGGTTGCCGCGGCACCATACTTGTCTTTGACTTTCCAGCCTGTGACAGGTAGCCATCGGTCAAGATAGCTCGCGAATAGCGCGTCGCGTGCACCCGCAACCTGTTCGCGATAGCGGCGCGCGAGTTCGGGGAAGCGAGGGGCATCGCGGGTCACGACGCGATACAGCGCCAACTGTTCTTCCGAAAGCGCGTGCCGAAGATATTCGCCCCCCGCGATCGGCAACGCGACGGGCGGCGGTTCGCTAAACCAATCAGGCTCGCGAAGCTCTGCGACTCCCTCTGCCGAACCGGACTGCGTGCCGGTCGTCGAGCAGGCCGCTTCCATCACCGCACTGAACAGATCGTCCTTGCTCTCGAAGTGCCGGTAGAGCGTCTTGATCGATACGCCGGCTTCCTCGGCGATCCGGTTCACCGAGCTTTCCGCATAGCCATTCTCAAGGAACGCCCGCAGCGCGGCGTCGACGATCATCGTGCGCTTGCGCGACATCAGCGCGGCTTTCGGATTGTCATCCGACCAGGTCTTGACCATAACGTGTCCCTCTTTTATCTGCTTGACGCATCATACGACAGCGATCACTATACAACAAACGACAGCGATGACTGTCGTTAGACAGCCGAGCCACCCCTTATGCTTTGCGACGGAAGGGCTTGGTCTTCATACAATTTTTCCCCTGAAGGACATTCGGATGAACAACGCCCTTTCACAGCCGCTCCGGTTACCCAGCGGCGCGATCCTGACAAACCGCCTGGCCAAAGCGGCCATGAGCGAAGGCATGGCCGATACCAACAATCATTCGACGCCGCGTCTCGAGGCGCTGTACCGGCGCTGGGCGCATTCCGGCGCAGGCCTTCTGCTTTCCGGCAATATCCAGGTCGATCGGTGGCACCTCGAGCGCCCGGGCAACATCGTCATCCATGACGATAGCAGACAGGAGCAACTGGCGCGGCTCGCGGCGGCAGGAACATCGGAAGGTGCGCATTTCTGGGCTCAACTCAGTCATACCGGACGACAGGTGCAAGACGCGATCAATACGTCGCCACTGGCGCCTTCCTCGGTGGATATCGATGTGATACGGGGCGCCGGCTTTTCGTTTGCCACGCCGCGTGAGATGACCGAAGAGCAGATCCAGCAGGCCATCGGGCAATTCGCCTTCGCGGCGGGGAAAGTCCGCGAGGCCGGTTTCACGGGTGTCTCGCTGCATGGGGCACACGGCTATCTGATTTCGCAATTCCTGAGCCCGCTCGCCAACAAACGCACCGACCGTTGGGGCGGTTCGCTAGAAAACCGTTCGCGTTTCCTGCTCGAAGTGTTGGCGGCGGTCCGCTCCGCCGTTGGACCCGACTTTCCCGTTGCGATCAAGCTCAATTCGTCGGACTTTCAAAAGGGCGGCTTTACGAATGCCGAATGCATCGAGCTGGTGAAGAAGCTCAACGATTCGACACTTGATCTGCTTGAACTTTCGGGCGGCTCGCTCGAGCAGCCGAAGATCGCCGGCCTCACATTGAAGGACGAAGGAGAAGACGCGCCGCGCGAAAGTACCGTCAAGCGCGAAGCATTTTTCGTGGATTTCGCGGCCTCGGTTCGTGCCGCGGCGACGATGCCCGTGATGGTGGTAGGCGGGTTCCGCACGACGGCCGCCATGGTCGAATCGCTGGAGCGCGGCGAACTGGACGTCATCGGACTCGGGCGCCCAATCATCGCCGATCCTGAAGTTCCGAAGCGCATTCTCTCGGGCGAAGTCGATCGTGCGTCCAGTCCCGAAGCCATGCTCCATCCGTTCCATCTTCTTCCATGGAACAACATGCAACTCGAACGTCTGGCGGATGGGCTCGACGCGGATCTGTCGCTAGATGGCGCTGATGCCGTGGCCCAGTTCACCGAGCTCGAGACCCGCAACATGAACGCACTCTTGCAGCAGCGGGCTTAAGCTATGTCCGGACCGCAGCGAATCCAGCGGCGGCCTCCGGTCGTCCTGGCGACTTCAAGTTGCCAGTCCCGTCGAGCGTGTGCCATGGCCCGCGCTCGTGCCGTCTGCGTTAGTGTCACCTTGATCGGGTACCAGGGCGTCTCAATCAAACGCGCTGCTATTTGTATTCGACGAGCACCTCGCGGTATGGCTTGCTTCCCTCGTTGCGCGCCTTGTGCGTCGCAGGGACCTTGGCGCCCTTGCCGATCTCGGACAGGACTTCCAGATATCCGTCCTCGCATTTGAGGGAATAAATCGCGCCCGTTGGCACGTCGAAGATACCGAGGTCCCCGCCGTTTTCGTCGAAGATATGCAAGGGGGCACCTTCGATCGCGTACCACATGTAGGAATGCGTATGGGTATGTACCGGTGTTTCCTCGCCCGGAGCGAGGACGAAATTCCATACGATGACCTTGTCATTCTCCAACACCTTTTCACTGCCGACACCAGCCATGATCGTCTCCTTGATTTGCGAATGTCACGGGAGGCGTTCTGCATCGCAGCAGACGCCATTCACGTTCGGACTTCGAAGCGTGTTGATTGGCCGCTGGACCGTACTTCGATAGCGG
Organism: Paraburkholderia sp. RL17-373-BIF-A; assembly: GCF_046030175.1. Taxonomy (NCBI): domain Bacteria; kingdom Pseudomonadati; phylum Pseudomonadota; class Betaproteobacteria; order Burkholderiales; family Burkholderiaceae; genus Paraburkholderia; species Paraburkholderia sp. RL17-373-BIF-A. The sequence goes on along the minus strand of NZ_JARESO010000006.1, from coordinate 122,479 downwards.
CGAACCTATCCGCCAGAGTAGGCGAATTTCCCACTTGTCCTTGTCCCTGCAGTATGCAAACTTGTCCCGGACGGGCCCGATTTATCATTCCGGATGATGATTTTTTGCGCGAAGCGGCCGAGCGAATAAGAGCGCTTTGAATTCATCGGGGCGGCAAGAGCCAATCACCATGTCGGAACCTTTGCGAATCATTCACGGGCCGGTTGGAAGAGTGGCGTTGCTCATGCTGGACAAAAGCATGGTCTTGCACGCACACCGGGTTTCTCACGTTATCTTCAAGGAGGACGGTCCGGACATCCAGTTCGGAATCCGCAATCGTGAGCACGTTTTGTCGGACAGGAACGTGTTGCTCGTGAATGCGTGGGAGCCGCACTTCTATGAGCATCGCCCACAATCGCAGCCGACTGTGCTGCTGGCCCTTTACCTGGAGCCGGACTGGTTGAGGGAGGTCGACCGGCGCTTCGCTTACAGCATTCATCCCCGGTTTTTTTCGAGGCCGTCCGTAGCGTTGCAGGGGAAGCTTGGCCGCCTTCATACTGACCTGCTCGACATCCTGACCGACCGTGAGGGCCAGTCGCTTCAAGCGCTCCAAGGGCTGATCGCCGACATGACCGGCGAACTCGTCGGTGTATTGCCCCAGAGGAATGAGCTGTCAGCGGTCGGATCCGTTGGCGGAATCGCTTATGACATCAGAATTCGTCGCGTGATCGAAGCGATGAAAGAGGTGCGGGGCATCGCACTCGACTTCGATGATCTTGCACAAACGGTTGGGCTATCGCGTCCACATTTCTTCCATCTATTCCGCAAGCAGACAGGCATGACGCCGGCGACATTCGGCAGCATGCTGCGGATGGATCTGTCGATTCAAAGTGTTTCGCAGCAGGAAATGGCACTTCAGGATGTTGCGCTCAATCTGGGCTTTGACTCGCCTGGGAACTTCACGCGCTTCTTTGCTCGTCAGCAAGGGGTGACACCGAGCCAATACAGACACAACGTACAATTTGTCTCTGGCGCAGCGCGATGACCGCCGCGCGTGTCGAGCTGACTGTCAATTCCGTCCTCAGCCGGCTGGGAGAGAGAGTTAGGTGCTGGCAGGGGCCGAAACATGATTTTCGATTTGCCCGAACATCACTGACGATTGCACTCGGGGCGGGGTTTTCCCCTGGATTTAGCGTGAGTCACCCGGACGCGCGGACAGATGCGGTCAGAAAAAGCCGCGCGGCCGCACTGCGCTCGCGGCATTGTGGAACAGCTGGTTTAACAATAACCCGTTGTTTCAAAATGATATTTCCTTTCATGATGGCGGCCGGGCGCCGCTCGGGCGCTCAGACTTAAGTGGACAAGGTCCAAAGTTAAGTGAATCTCACCCAACAGCAGCATCCCTTCTTGAATTTGTCACCACCCGTCCATATAATTAGCACTCGCTGCACGAGAGTGCTAACAACATCGCCGGTTGGCTCAGCCAGCCGGGTTTTCTCAGCGTTCTTCAGTCTCAATCAAGAGAGGAGTATGTATGAACCTTCGTCCTTTGCATGATCGCGTGATCGTCAAACGTCTGGATCAAGAAACCAAGACCGCGTCGGGCATCGTGATCCCCGAAGCCGCAGCAGAAAAGCCGGATCAAGGCGAAATTCTGGCAGTCGGCCCGGGCAAGCGTGACGACAAGGGCGCTCAAATCGCGCTCGACGTGAAGGTTGGTGACCGCGTCCTGTTCGGCAAGTACGCAGGCCAGACCGTTAAGGTCGACGGCAACGAACTGCTCGTGATGCGCGAAGAAGACATCATGGCCGTGGTGCAAAAGTAAGCGCTGGTCGCTACTTTTCCCGGTCATATCTTAAAGAATTCAAGGAGTTAGAAGATGGCAGCTAAAGACGTCGTATTCGGTGATTCCGCCCGTGCCAAGATGGTTGAAGGCGTGAACATCCTCGCGAACGCTGTGAAGGTCACGCTGGGCCCGAAGGGTCGCAACGTTGTCCTGGAACGCAGCTTCGGCGGCCCGACGGTCACGAAGGACGGTGTGTCGGTCGCGAAAGAGATCGAACTGAAAGACAAGCTCCAGAACATGGGCGCGCAAATGGTCAAGGAAGTTGCTTCCAAGACCAGCGACAACGCAGGTGACGGCACCACGACCGCAACGGTTCTGGCTCAGTCGATCGTCCGCGAAGGCATGAAGTACGTCGCATCGGGCATGAACCCGATGGACCTGAAGCGCGGTATCGACAAGGCTGTGTTCGCAGCGATCGAAGAACTGCGCAAGATCAGCAAGCCGTGCACGACCAACAAGGAAATCGCACAAGTCGGCGCGATTTCGGCAAACAGCGACTCGTCGATCGGCGATCGTATCGCTGAAGCCATGGACAAGGTCGGCAAGGAAGGCGTCATCACCGTTGAAGACGGCAAGTCGCTGCAAGACGAGCTGGACGTGGTCGAAGGTATGCAATTCGACCGCGGCTACCTGTCGCCGTACTTCATCAACAACCCGGACAAGCAAGTTGCCGTGTTGGACAACCCGTTCGTGCTGCTGCACGACAAGAAGGTGTCGAACATCCGTGATCTGCTGCCGGTCCTGGAGCAAGTCGCCAAGGCTGGCCGTCCGCTGCTGATCATCGCAGAAGACGTCGAAGGCGAAGCACTGGCAACGCTGGTGGTGAACAACATCCGCGGCATCCTGAAGACGGTTGCTGTCAAGGCTCCGGGCTTCGGCGATCGTCGTAAGGCCATGCTGGAAGACATCGCGATCCTGACCGGCGGTCAAGTCATCGCTGAAGAAACCGGCCTGACGCTCGAAAAGGCAACGCTGGCTGAACTGGGTCAAGCGAAGCGCATCGAAGTGGGCAAGGAAAACACGACGATCATCGACGGCGCTGGCGAAGGTGCGAACATCGAAGCACGTGTGAAGCAAGTTCGCACGCAAATCGAAGAAGCAACGTCGGACTACGACCGTGAAAAGCTGCAAGAACGCGTTGCCAAGCTGGCAGGCGGCGTTGCGGTGATCAAGGTCGGCGCTGCGACCGAAGTCGAAATGAAGGAAAAGAAGGCACGTGTCGAAGACGCACTGCACGCAACGCGCGCAGCTGTGGAAGAAGGCATCGTTGCTGGCGGCGGCGTCGCGCTGATCCGCGCACGTACGGCAATCGCCGGCCTGAAGGGCTTGAACGCCGATCAGGACGCAGGTATCAAGATCGTGCTGCGCGCGATGGAAGAGCCGCTGCGCCAGATCGTCACGAACGGTGGCGAAGAAGCCAGCGTCGTGGTGGCAGCTGTTGCTGCTGGCAAGGGCAACTACGGCTACAACGCAGCAACCGGCGAGTACGTCGACCTGGTTGACGCAGGTGTCGTGGATCCGACGAAGGTGACGCGCACGGCGCTGCAAAACGCAGCTTCGGTGGCGGGTCTCCTGCTGACGACCGACGCAGCTGTCTGCGAACTGCCGAAGGAAGATGCTCCGATGGGCGGCGGTATGCCCGGCGGCATGGGCGGCATGGGCATGGACATGTAATTTCAGTTGGGCCTCGTTACGAGGTCCAGTTGGAAGCACATGGGGGAGTGCTCCGCGAGGCGTGCTTCCCAAAAGAAAAAACCCGCAGAAATGCGGGTTTTTTTATGGCGCTTGCTGCGGGCTGAAGCGCCGGGAAAGCGGCCGGTGCTTCGCGCCAGCTATCAGTGCCGCGCTTCGCCCGGCGCCGCATCCTTGCCAGCTGTCGGCGGCGTATCGTTGTCGCTGCTGCGCGCCCAGAAGAACCGGTCCGGCATATACGCACCCATGCCCGGCCGGAAGGCGTTGCGCAGGGCCTGGTACAAATATTCCTGCGCCTCGCGCACCGCTTCAGCGGGCTCCTGGCCGTTGGCCAGCAACGCGGCGATCGCCGAGCCCAGCGTATCCGTCAAGCCCATGATCCGATGGCTGCCGCGGTCCCACATGTCCTGACGCAACTGGCCGTCTTCGCTGAACAGCGTGTTGACGTGCCGGTGTGTGCCGGTTTCCGTTGACAGAATGTATTCGCAGCCTTGCGACAGCAGATGCGAGATGGCGGCGTCGAGGCTCGGCGCTTCGGCGTCGCCGTCCGGCTGCGCGAGCGCGAGCAGCGTGGCGGAATCGGCGACCAGCAACGTGGTTTGCGGCGCGAGCAGATCGGCGATCGCTTCGCGCAGTTCGTCGGCGGACAGCACGTGCTCGTCGTCGAGCGTGAAATCGGGGGCGAGAATCAGCGGAATGTCGTCGTAATCGGCGACGACTTCGGCAATTGCGCTCACCACTTCCGCACGGGTGCAGGCGCCGACCTTGAACGCGGCGATCGGCATGTCTTCGAGCAGCATTCGCGCCTGGGTCGCGACCACTTCAGGGTCGAGTCCGGTGACTTCGTCGCAGCTCGCCGAGTCGCGCACGGTGTAGCCCGTGAGCACGGAGACGCCATGACAGCCCATGCTGGCAAGGGTCATCAGGTCGGCTTGCAGGCCGGAGCCGCCAGTGGGATCGGAAAGGCCGAAGGTGAGGACGATCGGAGGCGTGTCGCTGGGCATGAAGATTGACAGAAAGGAGCTAAATTTAGGCGCAGAGAGTGCGCAATCGACTCAATTATGCGGCCTAAACCGTCGCGAGGGCGTTTTTTCGCATCTCGCGATGCATTGCAGCAAGCCAGCCGCGGCCGGCGCGCGGCATGGCGCCGCAACCACCGTGCCGGCCGACGCAAACTGCATAGCCAAAGGCCGTAGCACGCTACGATTGCGCGTTTCTGATTGCTAGGCATTGGGGCGGCAACACGGTACCATCATGGCTCCCGTTTCCACGGACTCTACGACGCGACACAAGAATGGAATATCAAAGCTGGATGTGCCTGATTTGCGGCTGGATTTACGACGAAGAAGCCGGTTTGCCGGACGAAGGCATTGCGCCGGGCACCCGCTGGGAAGACGTCCCCATTAACTGGACCTGCCCGGAGTGCGGCGCGCGTAAGGAAGACTTCGAGATGGTCCAGATCTGAAGTCCGGGAGCAGCCGGCATGCCGGCTGCAGGCCGTGCCGCATGCCTGCGGCGCGGCATTGGCATGGTGTTTCGCAGCCGGCGTGGCGCGCCGGATCGAACGCACCCGGTGCGCTCTGAAGTTTGCCCCAACGCGTCGACGCGGAACGTCCTCGGCTGTGCCGTGTCGCAACGTTAGTCTGTCATTGTCCTGTTGCCGGTTCGCGCGTTAGCCGATCAGTCTGCGTGCGGCGCGAGGCGACGGCCCGTCAGCTTCGTGTCGCCTGCCCATGACTCTTCGATCCGCTGCACCCGTTTCCTTCGATGCCTTGCCGAACCCGCGCGGCGGCGCTGTGCGTCCGGCCGAACTGGCGCTGGCCGAGGCGCTGCTGGCATTCGAACAGCACAGCGAGAGCACCTCGGCGTTGCTGCGTGCGTCGCACGCATTGCGCGGAGCCGGTTGGCTGAGCGCGCAGCGTTTTGCTGACGCGCTGGTGCGGCTGTCGCCGCTCCTGGAGGGCGACCCGGCAGATGCGGCCAACGCGCGGCCCGTGTTCGGCGCGGCCTTGCGCGACTTCCGCGCCGCGCTCGAACGCCACAATCTGCGCGAGCTGTCCTGCTCGCCCGTACTGTTCAATCATTACCGGGCGCTCTGCACGCATCTGTCGGAGCACACGCCCGGTTCCACCGTCGCGTTCGAAGATCTCGCGTTGACCGCGCGGCCGGTGCCACCGGTCTCGCTGCACGCGCAGTCCGCCGATCAATTGGCTCATCTGCGGGCTCGCTATGAGCGCGCGCTGCTGCCGGTGCTGCGCTCGCAGGCCGATTCCGGCAGTGCGGCGGCGCTGGCCGTGACCAATGCGGCACTCGACGAACTGGACGCCGTTTTCAGTGAACTCGCCGGCCCGGACCCTTACGATTTCTGGCGCCTCGCCAAGGCCTGCGCCAAGGCTTTACGGGTCAGCGGCCGCGCCACCGGGGAAACCGACGCGCGGCGTTTCTACGCCCGTTGCAACCTCGCGCTCGCCGATCATGCGCGCGGCATCGAACTTGCGCCGCGCTCCCTCGTGCGCGCGACGCTTGCGCTGCTGTGGCGCGACTACGCGTTATTCGGCGCCGCAGCGGAAGACGCCGACCAGGTGGAAGTGCTGCACGACTACGGCTTGACCGTCGACTGGCACGTCGCGGGCACCCAGGCATCCGAAATGCTTTGGGAAGCGGGCGCGGTGCAGGCCCAGGCGATCAGCGCCACCCGTGGCGCACTGACGCGCGAGTTGGGCGTGCTGGCGGTTAACGCGAACGCGTACGAAGATTTTCTGCAAACCGCGGACGCCTCGATTTCCGCATTGACCGAGCACGCCCGCGCCGCCGACCAGCCCGAAAAAGCCGATCCGAGCGAAGCGCTGCAGGCGGGCGATGCCGCCTACCGGCTCGGCTCCGCCGCGTGCGCGCTGGGCCTCGGCCACGTGGCGCTGCTGGCCGACGCGCTGGGGCTCGCGTGGCGCCGTCGCGCGCATGCCGGCGTGTCGACGCCCGCGGTGCGCGCGCATGTGATAGTCGGCGCGCCGGCGGCGAGCACGCTCGAGCAGGCCGCCGAAGCTTTGCGTGCCACGCTTCACAAAGTCGCAGCGGGCGTCGCGCCGCCCGGCGGCAACACCGCGCTGGCGGCCTTGACGCGCTCGATCGAGCAGGGCGGCGCGTGAACAATACGCGTGGCGGATTCGGCCCGCCGGACCGTCTGCCGGCCGGACGCAACGGGCCGCAATGACATATCCCGGCGGCACGCAATACGCGTGCCGCGAAACCCTGCGAACCTGCACCGTGGCGAGCGCCCGCGTGCGTGATAGAGTGCAACTTGAATCGCCGTCGATGGCTCGCGGCACGCTCCATGGCACACATCGCGGTTCCACGCTCAAAGCCCGCCATCCTGCATCGTCTTTGCTAAAATCCGAACTATGTCCAAGAGTACCGATCGCATCAATCTGACCAACCAGTTCCTGATCGCCATGCCGAACATGGCGGATCCGACGTTTTCAGGAACGGTGGTCTACCTTTGCGATCACAGTGAGCGCGGTGCGCTCGGCCTCGTGATCAACCGGCCGACCGATATCGACCTGCAAGCGCTCTTCAGTCGCATCGATCTCAAGCTCGAGATCGAACCCCTTCTCCATGTGCCCGTTTATTTCGGCGGCCCAGTGCAGACCGAGCGCGGCTTCGTGCTGCACGATCCGAAAGATGGCAACGCGTACACCTCGTCCATGTCGGTGCCGGGCGGTCTCGAGATGACCACCTCGAAAGACGTGCTCGAAGCGGTGGCGAGCGGCACGGGTCCCGAGCGTTTCCTGCTCACGCTCGGCCATGCCGGCTGGGGCGCGGGCCAGCTCGAAGAAGAGATTTCGAAGAATGGCTGGCTGACGGTCGAAGCCGACCCGAAAATCGTCTTCGACGTACCCGCCGAAGAGCGTCTCGAAGCCGCGCTGGCCTTGCTCGGCATCAACCTGTCCATGCTGTCGGGCGAGGCGGGTCACGCATGAGCCTGCCGGGCGGACGTGAGGCGACGCTGCTTGCGTTCGACTACGGTGAAAAACGCATCGGCGTGGCGGTCGGCAATTCGCTGACGCGTCGCGCGCGGGCGCTCGTGATCGTGCAGAACCGCAGCCGCGAATACCGCTTCGAGGCGGTCGGCAAACTGATCGCCGAATGGAAGCCGGACGCGCTCGTGGTCGGCTTGCCGATGCATCCGGACGGCACGCCGCACGAAATGACGCAGCTCGCGAAGCGCTTCGGCAATCAGCTGAACGGCCGCTTCAATCTGCCGGTCACGTGGATCGACGAACGCTATTCGTCGGTCGAGGCGAAGGCGGAAATCCGCGCCGGCAACGGCCGCGCCGACATGCTCGACGCCGAAGCCGCCAGCATCATCCTCCAGCAATATCTAGACGGACTTTCCGACGATCATGAGTTCCATTGACGCCGAAGCGCTTTATCGCGCGCTGCTCGACCAGATTCGCGCGGTGTATGGCGACCAGCTCGGCGGCGGGCAAGACGGCACCGAAGGCGCGGTGCTGGCCGGCATCTACAGCGGCGGCGCGTGGCTTGCCGAGCGGCTGGCGCGCGACCTGAACCTGCCAAGCTTCGGCGTGGTGAACGTCGCGCTGCATCGCGACGATTACGCGAAGAAAGGCCTGCACTCGCAGGCGAGCCCGACCTCGCTGCCGTTTTCGGTCGACGGCCGCCGTATCGTGCTGGTCGACGACGTGCTGTACACCGGCCGCACGATTCGCGCGGCGCTGAACGAGCTGTACGACTACGGCCGCCCGGCATCGGTCGAACTGGCGGTGCTCGCCGATCGCGGCGGGCGCGAATTGCCGATGGCGGCGCGCTTTGTCGGCGGCGTGGTGAACATTCCCGCCGACGCCACGCTCGTGCTAGCCCGCTCGGAAAGCGTTGAAGCAGGCGGCGCACCCGGTCAGCCGCGTTTCACTTTTCACACTGAAGCACGCGTCGATTGAACACGGCGCGATGCGCCAGGCGCGCAGCGAGTCCGTCGCAATCGGCGCATTGCATCGAGCCATCACACGCCACACAAGAGAGATTTTTCGAGCCGGTCGCCGCGGCATCGCGCGCGAAAGCCGGCTTGGCATCGTCACACGCAGTCAGCATCGACACCGATCACGTTGAAGCCCGTATTTGAAGCAGGTACACCATGAACACCGCCTCCCAGGCTCCCAAGGATTCCGCCGATAGCGCCACCGAGCGCTTCCGTTATGGCTTCCTGAAGGGCAATCCGCAGCTCACGAAAAATGGCGAGCTGAAACATCTGTTGTCGATCGAGGGCTTGCCGAAGGCGATCGTCAATCACATTCTCGACACCGCCGACCAGTTCGTCAGCGTGACCGATCGCGAAGTGAAGAAGGTGCCGCTGTTGCGCGGCAAGTCGGTGTTCAACCTGTTCTTCGAGAACTCGACGCGCACCCGCACCACCTTTGAGATCGCCGCGACGCGTCTGTCGGCGGACGTGCTGAATCTGAACATCAATGCGTCGTCGACCAGCAAGGGCGAGTCGCTGCTCGACACGATCAACAACCTCTCGGCGATGCATGCGGATATGTTCGTCGTGCGCCATGCGTCGAGCGGCGCGCCTTATCTGATTGCCCAGCATTGCGCGCCGCATGTGCATGTGATCAATGCCGGCGACGGCCGTCATGCGCACCCCACGCAGGGGCTGCTCGACATGTACACGATCCGCCACTACAAGAAGGATTTCACGAAGCTGCGCGTGGCGATCGTCGGCGACATTCTGCATTCGCGGGTCGCCCGCTCGGACATTCATGCGCTGACCACACTCGGTGTGCCGGAAGTGCGCGCGATCGGTCCGCGCACGCTGTTGCCGGGCGGCCTGGAACAGATGGGCGTGCGCGTGTTTCACAACCTCGACGAAGGTCTGAAGGACGTCGACGTGATCATCATGCTGCGTCTGCAGAACGAGCGGATGAGCGGCGCATTGCTGCCGTCGGCGCAGGAGTATTTCAAGAGTTGGGGCTTGACGCCGGAGCGTCTCGCGCTCGCCGCGCCCGACGCGATCGTGATGCACCCGGGCCCGATGAACCGCGGCGTCGAAATCGATTCGCAAGTGGCCGATGGCCCGCAATCGGTGATTCTGAACCAGGTGACCTTCGGGATCGCGGTGCGCATGGCGGTGATGGGGATCGTCGCGGGCAACCACGATTGATCTTGCAGACGTCGAGCGCCACGGCGCCGCGTCACTCACGCACACGAACCCGCGACACACGACGCGGAACCTAGCTGAACTCAGCTGAACATAAGGCAGCGCATGAAGATTCATATTCAAGGCGGCACGCTGATCGATCCGGCAGCGGGCACCGAACAGCAGCAGGACATTTTTATCGAAGCGGGCAAGATCGTCGCCATCGGCAACGCGCCCGCGGAATTCAACGCGGCGAAGACGATCGACGCCAAAGGCCTGTGTGTCGTGCCGGGTCTGGTCGATCTCTCGGCGCGTTTGCGCGAGCCGGGCTACGAACACAAGGCGACGCTCGAATCCGAAATGGCCGCGGCGCTCGCGGGTGGCGTGACGAGCCTCGTGTGTCCGCCGGACACCGATCCGACGCTCGATGAACCGGGCCTCGTCGAGATGCTCAAGTTCCGCGCGCGCAATCTGGATCAGGCGCACGTGTATCCGCTCGGCGCGCTGACGGTCGGCCTCAAGGGGCAGGTCATCACCGAGATGGTCGAGTTGACCGAAGCGGGCTGCATCGGCTTTTCGCAGGCCGACGTGCCGGTGGTCGACACTCAGGTGCTGATGCGCGCGCTGCAATACGCGAAGACCTACGGTTACACCGTGTGGCTGCGTCCCGTGGACGCTTATCTCGGCAAGGGCGGCGTGGCCGCGAGCGGCGCGCTGGCGTCGCGGTTGGGGCTGTCGGGCGTGCCGGTGTCGGCGGAAACCATCGCGCTGCACACCGTCTTCGAACTGGTGCGCGTGACCGGTGCACGGGTGCATCTGTCGCACGTGTCGTCGGCGGCGGGCATTGCGCTGATGCGCGCGGCGAAGGCCGAGGGCCTGCCGGTGTCGTGCGACGTCACCGTGAATCACGTGCATCTGATCGACCTCGACATCGGCTACTTCGACGCGCAGTTCCGGCTCGACCCGCCGTTGCGTCAACAGCGCGATCGCGAAGCGATTCGCGCCGGTCTGGTCGACGGCACGATCGACGCGATCTGCTCCGACCACACGCCCGTCGACGACGACGAAAAGCTGCTGCCGTTCGCCGAGGCCACGCCCGGTGCGACCGGGCTGGAGCTGTTCCTGTCGCTGACGGTAAAGTGGGCCGATGAAGCAGGCGTGCCGCTCGCCAAGGCGCTGAACCGAATCACCACGGCGCCGGCCGATGTGCTCAATCTGGACGCGGCCGGTCGTATCGCCGTGGGCGGCGTGGCCGATCTTTGCGTGTTCGACCGAAATGCTTACTGGCGCGTCGAGCCGCGCGCGTTGAAGAGCCAGGGGCACAATACGCCGTTCCTCGGCTACGAATTGCCGGCGCGCGTGCGTGCGACCATCGTGTCCGGGCGCGTCGCGTTCGAACAGCGTTGATCGCCGCAGTGTTGCTACTCTCATCGTCCCGCTCATAAGCCAGTTCGTGGCCCAATCAGGAACGCTCCGACCATGAAGCTCGCGTTACGCAAGGCCCGTCTCGTCGCCCATCTGCTGCACGGCATGTGGATCGTGGCGACGCGCTTTCCCAAAGCCAGCGCCCATGTGCGTCACACGCTCAATCGCGAATGGTCGCTGAAGATGTTGCGCCTGTGCGGCATGCGGCTCGTCGTGCATAACGACAGCGCACGGCTCGATCGGGGTGCGCTGGTGGTCGCCAACCACATCTCGTGGATCGACATCTACGTGATCAATGCGTGGCGGCCCACACCGTTTGTCTCGAAGGCCGAGATCCGGCAATGGCCGGTGGTCGGCTGGCTCGCGCAGCAACTGGACACAGTGTTCATTCAGCGCGAAAAGCGCAGCGACGCGAAGCGGATCATGCATGAACTGTCCGACCGCCTGGGCGCGGGCGAATTGATGTGCGTGTTTCCCGAGGGCACCACGTCCAATGGTCTTGCGCTGCTGCCGTTTCACGCGAACATGTTTCAGGCGGCCGTGTCGGCGTCGGCCGCAGTGCAGCCGCTGTGCATCATGTATGAGGACGCGCAGGGCCGGCAATCCACCGCGCCTGCCTATATCGACGATCTGTCGCTCGCCGATTCTCTGAATCTGCTGCTGAGCGGCGGACCGCTCACCGCGCATATCTATGTCTGCGCACCGCTCGCGCCAGGCGCGGACCGGCGCACGCTGGCGGCAGAAGCGGAAGGTGTGATTGCGGCCGCATTGCAGGCGATGCAAAGCGGCACCGCGACAACCGGCGCGGTGATGGCGGAGCGGGCCGCCACATCCGCCGCCGTGGCAACGCTGATCGAAGGACCAGTCGATCAGGTCGACCAGTCAGGACGTTCGGCCTAACATTTGGGCTGACCTCGGGCCTTTCATCCGGCCGCGTCACCGCGGCGAGTTAGTTGCCGCCGCCCGGCGCGCGGCAGTTTTCGCAATCGACCTGCGTCAGCGTGCGTTCCGCGGGCTTTTGCGCGAGACGCACGGCGGACAGTTGTTCGCCCCACACGCAGCCTGAGTCGAGACCGATCAGGTTGTCACGCAAAATCAGTCCGAGCGCGGCCCAATGACCGAACACCACCGTCACATCGGCGGTCTTGCGCGACGGGACATCGAACCACGGCATGCAACCCGGCGGCGCCGCGTTCAGGCCGCCGCTGCTGCTGAAATCCATCACGCCTTCGGCGTTGCAAAAGCGGACGCGCGTCAACGCGCTGCACGTCAAACGCAGCCGCTCGATGCCCTTCAGTCCCGGTTTCCAGCGGTTCGGCTCGTTGCCGTACAAACCGGCGAGCGTCTCTTTCCAGTTCGGCGCACGCAGGGCGCGCTGCAATTCGTCGGCGAGTTCGAGTGTCAGATTCACATCCCACTGCGGCAGCACGCCCGCATGGACCATCAGCATGCCGTTGTCGAAGTGCGCGATCGGACGGTGGCGGATCCATTCGAGCAGGTCGGCGGCATCCGGCGCGGCGAGAATCTCGTCGATCGTGTCGCCTTTCTTCGACTTGCGAATCCCCGCCGACACCGACAGCAGATGCAGGTCGTGATTGCCCAGCACCGGCACCGCCTGCTTGCCGAGCGCGATGACGTCGCGCAACGTGGCCAGCGACTCGGTGCCGCGGTTGATCAGGTCGCCCGCGAACCACAGCGGCGTACCGGTCGGCGGCGCGGCCTTGGCCAGCAGCTGCTGGAACGGCGTGCGGCAACCTTGCAGATCGCCGAAAGCGAGCGGGAGTGGGGACGGATCGGAAACAGCGGAAGACGTGGTGGACGGTGTCATCAAGGAAATGGGTGCGGTTGATACACGCTGTTACGCACGAGGCGTGCCGCGTTGGGCAATGCAACATATTAGCGTGACATAATAGCCCGTTTGAAGGGTTGATATCGCGTCAGGCGCGGCTGGCAAGCGGCCTGGTGCAGGACCCCGCGATATTGCGACACAACAGGATGACTTTCATGAACGGAGAAAGCATGTCGTCTTTTCATGCAGAGCAACCTATCCGTACGCTCGTCACCGGGGCGAGCGGCTTTACTGGCCGCTATCTGGTCGATAACCTGCTCGGTCGCGGCCACACGGTGATCGAAACGGTCGCCGGGCGCGACGAGCCAGAAACGCCGACGCGCCTGAGGCTCGACATCACGTCGCCGGATGCCTGCCGGCGCGTGATCGAAACCGCGCGCCCCGACTACATCGTCCATCTGGCCGCGATCAGCTTCGTAGGCCATAACGATCCGCTCGACTTTTACCGCGTCAACGTAATCGGCACGCTGAATCTGCTGGAGGCGTGCGCCGCAGTCGGCCATACGCCCCGCAAGCTGCTGATCGCGAGCAGCGCGAACGTCTACGGCAACGTGACGAGCGACGCCATCGACGAGAGCTTTCCGGTCACGCCGGTCAATCACTACGCGGCCAGCAAGGCGGCGATGGAAACCATGGTGCGGACCTGGTTCGACCGCCTGCCGATCCTGATCGTGCGGCCGTTCAACTATACCGGCCGCGGCCAGGCGTCCAACTTCCTCGTGCCGAAGATCGTCGAGCACTTCGCGCGCCGCGAACCGTCGATCGAACTCGGCAATATCGACGTTGCGCGCGATTTCTCCGACGTGCGCTACGTGGCGAACGCCTATGAAGCGTTGCTCGACTCCGGGGCCGCTTCGGAAACGGTCAATGTTTGCACCGGCACGCCTTTCACGTTGCGCGAAATTCTCTCGGCGGCAAGCAATCTGACGGGGCATGAGCTCGAGATTCAGATCAATCCCGCCTTCGTGCGACAAACCGATGTAAAGATGCTGGCCGGTTCGCCCGCCAAGCTGCGCACGCTCGTGCCGAAAGTCGAGGCCATTCCGTTCATGGATACGCTGCGCTGGATGCTGGCGGCATAATCGGCCGCACCCGCGCGGCAATCCGCCATCTTTTTGGGCCATGGTGACGCGCGACTTTCGATCGCGTATAAACAATCATAATGCTTCGCATTGCATGCTGATTTGTTCAGATGTGTGCGGTGTTGCCTCCCGTTTTGCCGGTGCGTCGCGTTGAATCAGGCCGCTAGCCGTTCCATCGGCGCGGCGCTCCATCATGCCTACGGCCGTTCACAGCGACATTTATCATGAAAGTGACGGCGGGATTGAATGATGGAAACCAAACTTGTCAAGCTGTTTCAAGTTGTTAGGGTTCTAGTTTTTGCCTTAGGCGGCTTTATAATCGGGGCTTCATAAGATTGGCGTTTGAGCGCCCGCCCGCAATGTCAGGGGCGGCGGCGGGCGTCGACAAGATTCCGACACCACAACGCGTGGGAGCAGGTCAGTCAGCCTAATTCGACCTGCTACCAAACATCTAGAAGGGAATTTCATGATTCTGGTAACGGGCGGCGCCGGTTTTATCGGCGCCAATTTCGTGCTCGACTGGCTCAATGCGTCGGACGAAGCGGTACTGAACGTGGACAAGCTGACGTACGCCGGCAATCTGGGTACGCTCAAGTCGCAACAAAACAATCCGAAGCACATTTTCGTGCGCGCGGATATCTGCGATCGCGCCGCGCTCGACGCGCTCTTTGCCGAGCATAAGCCGCGTGCCGTGCTGCATTTTGCCGCCGAGAGCCATGTGGATCGTTCGATCCATGGCCCGGCTGATTTCGTGCAAACGAACGTGGTCGGCACCTTCACGCTGCTCGAGGCGGCCCGCCATTACTGGAATGCGCTCGGCGAGGCCGACAAGGCCGCGTTTCGCTTCCTGCACGTGTCGACCGACGAAGTGTTCGGCTCGCTTTCCGCTACCGATCCGCAATTCTCCGAGACTACGCCGTACGCGCCGAATAGCCCTTACTCGGCCACCAAGGCGGGTTCCGACCATCTGGTGCGCGCCTACCATCATACGTATGGCCTGCCGGTGCTCACCACGAACTGCTCGAACAACTACGGTCGGTACCAGTTCCCCGAGAAACTGATTCCGCTGATGATCGCCAACGCGCTCGGCGGCAAGCCGCTGCCGGTCTATGGCGACGGTCAGAACGTGCGCGACTGGCTGTATGTCGGCGACCATTGCAGCGCGATCCGCGAGGTGCTCGCGCGCGGCACGCCGGGCGAGACGTACAACGTCGGCGGCTGGAACGAGAAGAAGAACCTCGAGGTCGTCCATACGCTGTGCGACCTGCTCGATCAGTTGCGTCCGAAGGCGGGCGCGTCATACCGCGATCAGATCAGCTATGTGAAGGATCGTCCGGGCCACGACCGCCGTTATGCGATCGACGCGCGCAAGCTCGAACGCGAACTCGGCTGGAAGCCTGCGGAAACATTCGAAACGGGCCTCGCGAAAACGGTGCAGTGGTATCTGGACAATCAGGAGTGGTCGGACGAAGTTGCCTCCGGCGACTATCGCAAGTGGGTTGAGACCAACTACGCGCAGCGCGCGTAAAGGCACGGCAATGGCGCGCAAAGGCATTATTCTCGCGGGCGGCTCGGGCACACGCCTGTATCCGATCACGCATGTGGTCTCCAAGCAGTTGCTGCCCGTGTACGACAAGCCGATGATCTACTATCCGCTCTCCACGCTGATGGTGGCGGGCATTCGCGACGTGCTGATCATTTCGACGCCGCAGGACACGCCGCGCTTCGAAGCGATGCTGGGCGACGGCAGCCAGTGGGGCATGAACATCCAGTACGCGGTTCAGCCGTCGCCGGATGGGCTCGCGCAGGCGTTCATCATCGGCCGGGACTTTGTGGGCAACGATCCGTCGGCGCTGATTCTCGGCGACAACATTTTCTATGGTCACGATCTCGCGAAACAGCTCGAGCGAGCCAACGAGAAAACGGAAGGCGCCACGGTCTTTGCGTACCACGTGCACGATCCTGAACGTTATGGCGTGGTCGAATTCGACAAGCAGTTCCGCGCGCTGTCGATCGAAGAGAAGCCGGCCAAGCCGCGTTCGAACTACGCGGTCACGGGTCTGTACTTCTACGACAAGCAGGTCTGCGACATCGCCGCGAACATCAAGCCGTCGCCGCGTGGCGAACTTGAAATCACCGACGTCAACTCGCGTTATCTCGCCAATGCCGCGCTCGAAGTGGAAATCATGGGTCGTGGTTACGCGTGGCTCGATACCGGCACGCATGATTCGCTGATCGAAGCGGCCACGTTCATTGCTACGCTGCAGAAGCGTCAGGGCCTCGTGGTCGCGTGTCCAGAAGAGATCGCTTACCGGCAACAGTGGATCGACGGCGAGCAGTTGCAGGCGCTCGCCAAACCGCTCGCCAAAAACGCCTACGGGCAATATCTGCAAAACATTCTTACGGATCAAGTGGCATGGCCATCCAAGTAACCGCTACCGCGTTGCCTGAAGTCAAGATCATCGAGCCGAAGGTGTTCGGCGATGCGAGAGGTTTTTTCTTCGAGAGCTTCAACGCGAAGGAGTTCGCCGAGCAGGTCGAGCCGGGCGTCGAGTTCGTGCAGGACAACCATTCGCGCTCCGCGAAGGGCGTGCTGCGTGGATTGCATTACCAGGTCCAGAATGCGCAGGGCAAGCTCGTGCGCGTCGTCGAAGGTGAAGTGTTCGACGTCGCTGTCGACATCCGCAAGAGTTCGCCGAATTTCGGCAAATGGGCCGGCGTGGTTTTGTCGGTCGATAACCACCGGCAGTTGTGGGTGCCGCCCGGTTTCGCGCATGGGTTCGTGGTGCTGTCCGAGTCCGCGCAGTTCCTCTACAAGACCACCGACTACTGGTATCCCGAGCACGAGCGCAGCATCGTCTGGAACGATCCGGAGATCGGCATCGAATGGCCGATCGACGCCGAGCCGCTGCTGGCTGCGAAAGACGCGGCGGCCAAGCGCCTTGCCGATGCTGACGTGTTCGAGTAAGGGGCTGGAGCATGAGCGCACATGATGCCAAGCGAACGATCCTCGTCACCGGCGTAAATGGCCAGGTGGGCTTCGAGCTCGCGCGTACGCTGCAAGGGCTCGGCACGGTGGTCGCGGTGGACCGCGCCGCGATGGATCTGTCCGATCCGGATCAGGTGCGTGCCGTGGTGCGCAACATCCGGCCGACGCTGATCGTCAATCCCGCAGCTTATACCGCGGTCGACAAGGCGGAAGAGGAACTCGATCTCGCCATGCGCATCAACGGCGAAGTGCCCGGCGTGCTCGCTGAAGAAGCGAAGAAGCTGGGCGCAGCGCTGGTCCATTATTCGACCGACTACGTGTTCAACGGTGAGAAAGACGGCGCCTACGTCGAAGACGATCCCACCGATCCGCAAAACGCGTATGGACGCACCAAGCTGGCCGGCGAGCAGGCCATCGCCGCGAGCGGTTGCGCGCACCTCATTTTCCGCACGAGCTGGGTGTACGGCACGCGCGGCAAGAACTTCCTGTTGACGATGCTGCGCCTCGGCGCGGACCGTGACGAGCTGAGCGTGGTCGCCGACCAGGTCGGCGCGCCGACCTGGTCGAAAACGATTGCGGCGCTCACTGCGAACGTACTCGCGCAGGCAGCGGCGCCGGGCCAGAGCGACTGGTGGCAGCAGCATTCGGGCGTTTATCACCTGACCGCGACGGGTTCGGCATCGTGGCACGGTTTTGCCGAGGCCATTTTCGAACTGTCGGGTCTGGCGAAAACGCCGACCGTCAAACCGATCCCGGCTGCTTCCTATCCGACGCCGGCGAAGCGGCCCGGCAACTCGCGCATGTCGAATGACAAGCTTGCACGGACGTTCGGCGTGCAGGCGCCGGACTGGCGCGACGCCTTGCAACTTTGCCTGGCCGAGCGTTGAGCAGCACGCCGCTGACATCGCGTACGGGGGCCGTCGTTGTTTTCTACAACCCCGATGCGGCCTGTATCGAGCGGGCCAACCGGCTCGCCGCAAGGATGCACTGCGTGGTGGTCGACAACACGCCGGACGTGCGCCCAGCGAGCGAGCTGGGACTAGCCGGCGCGATCGAGTACCTGCCCAACGGTGAGAATGCGGGCATCGCGACAGCGATCAATCAGGGCGTCGAAGCGCTGATTCGCGGCGGCTTCGACATGGCGATCATCTTCGATCAGGACAGCGAGCCGCCCGCGTCGCTGTTCACGGAGTTGCCGAAGGTCATCGACGCGGCCAACGCATCGGGAGAGCGTGTCGCGCTGGCGGGCCCGGCCTACGAAGATGCGCGCCTGCGCGGCCTCGCGCCGTTCGTGCGCTTCAAGTGGGGCACGCTGGAGCGCATCGTGCCGCAGGGCGATCAGCCCATCGAGGTCGACTTCCTGATTTCGTCGGGGTCGTGCATCAATTTGCGCTGGTGGTCGAGCATCGGTCCGATGGACGACGCGCTTTTCATCGATTTTGTCGACCTGGAATGGTGTGTGCGTGCCAAGCAGAAGGGCTATCGGGTGCTGGGCGTGCCATGGGTGCACATGAGCCATGAACTCGGCGGCGAGCCGGTCCGCGTACTGGGCCGCGCGTATCCGATGCATAGCCCGTTGCGCCATTACTACCTGTTCCGCAATGCCGTTGTGCTGATTGGCCGTTCCTATGTGCCCTGGACGTGGAAGTCGTCCGAACTGGTCAAATTTCCCGTGCGGCTCGTCATCTATTCATTGATGCCCTCGCAGCGGATGGCCCATTTGAAAATGGCGTTGCTTGGAATGTGGGACGGCATTCGCGGGCGGTTGGGCAGGCTTTAGAACGCGGTGCGGCGGTAGTCAGTGCCATTGGTCAGGAAACCGACGAGCAGCAGTCAGCTCGTCGGATGAGCAGGAAGGAAATGCATGAACACAAAATTTGGTGAGCATCAGCAGGATGTAGTCAGTCAGGACGTCTCCCAAGATGAGCCGTTGTCGCATGGCGCGGAGGATATGCGCCATCTTCAGGGGCGTGTGGCACTGCTCGAAAAACTGCTTGATGATGCGCTGCACGATGGCGAGTCGATCGCAAAGCTGAACAATCGGATTCTGAAACTGGAAGTTGAGAATGCCGCTTTAATCAATTCGACCTCGTGGCGGGTGACGGCGCCGCTGCGCTCGCTTGCCCGCGTCGTGAAGGCGGTGCGCCTCGCGTTCAGCACTATTAGCCGCCAGGCCGAGGTCAGGGGCGGGCTGGGTAGCGCGTTGGGCTACTACGCGTCGACGATCCGGCGCGAAGGTCTGCCGGGCGTCGTGGCGCGCGTGCGCCGGCTCAAAAGCGGCCGCGGCTTCGCCGACGGTCCGCCGCGTGACGAGGTTTATCACGAGTGGATCGGCCTGTACGACACGGTCACGCCGACCAGGAAACTCGAAATCGAAGCGGATATCGGCCGGCTGGCGCGCAAGCCGCTGATCTCCGTCGTCGTGCCGACGTTCAATAGCGACGAACGTTTGCTGCGCGAAATGGTGGCCTCGGTTCAGGCGCAGATCTATCCGCATTGGGAGTTGTGCATCGCGGACGATGCGTCGACCCAGCCGCACGTCAAGGTCGTCCTGCAGGAGTTGGCCGCTGCCGACAGCCGCATCAAGGTCGTCTTCCGCGAGACGAACGGCCACATTTCCGAAGCCAGCAATAGTGCGCTCGCGCTCGCGACCGGCGAATACGTCGCCTTGCTGGATCACGACGACCTGCTGCCGCCGCACGCGCTTTACATGGTGGCGCGCTACATCAATCAGCATCCGCAAGGCCGGATGTTCTACAGCGACGAAGACAAGCTCACCACCGAGGGCAAGCGCACCACGCCTTACTTCAAGTGCGACTGGAACCCGCAAATGTTCCTGACGCAGAACATGTTTTCCCATCTGGGCGTGTTCGAGACGAAGCTGGTTCGGGAAGCGGGCGGCTTCAGGAAGGGCTTCGAAGGCAGCCAGGACTACGACCTGGCGTTGCGCTGCGTGGAGCTTGCCGGCGACGACAGCGTGATCCACATTCCACATGTGCTGTATCACTGGCGCATCGTGCCCGGCAGCACGGCGGGCAGCGGCAGCGAGAAGCCTTATGCGTTGATCGCCGCGATTCGCGCGCTGGAAGATCATCTGAAGCGGGCCAACATCAGCGCGACGGTCGAGCACCCGATCGAAACACTTGGCGTGCTGCGCGTGCGTTATACGTTGCCGAGCCCGCAGCCCAAAGTGTCGATCATGATTCCGACGCGCGATGGGCTCGCGCTGCTCAAGCAGTGTCTCGACAGTATTTTTGCGCGGACGCTTTATCAGAATTTCGAAATCATCATCGTCGACAATGGCAGCGTGAGGCCGGAGACACTGAGATATTTCGACGAGGTGTCGCAGCGTCCTAATGTGCGTGTTTTGCGCGATGAATCGCCGTTCAATTTCTCGGCTCTGAATAATCGCGCGGCACGCGTGGCGACCGGCGAATTCCTGTGTCTGTTGAATAACGATATCGAAGTGATCTCGCCGGACTGGTTGAATGAAATGGTCAGTCTGGCCAATCTGCCGCGCGCCGGCGCGGTGGGCGCCTGTCTGTGGTATCCGAGTGATGCATTGCAGCACGGCGGCGTGGTGCTCGGTCTCGGCGGCATTGCCGGCCACATGCATCACATGATGAAGCGTGGGCATTACGGGTACTTCGGCCGCGCGGTGGCGACGCAGAATCTGTCGGCGGTGACCGCCGCCTGCCTCGTCGTCAGGAAGTCGGTCTACGACGAAGTGGGCGGCCTGGAAGAAGAGCTGGCGGTCGCCTTCAACGACGTGGACTTCTGCATGAAGCTGCTGAAGGCGGGCTACCGCAATATCTGGACGCCGTACGCCGAGCTGTACCACCACGAATCGGCCACGCGCGGCTCGGACCACGATCCGGTGAAGTACGAGCGCTTCGTCAGCGAGATTCGCCGCATGGAGGCACGTTGGGAGGGCTGGTTCGAACGGGACCCGGCATACAACCCCAATCTGTCGCTCAACTGCGAGGTTCTGCCGTTTACGCTGGCGTCGCCGCCGCGCATCGGTCAATTCGAATAGCGGCGCGGCTCAGGCGGCCTGACGCCTGCACGAAGGGCCTTGCGGCGCGCAGGGCCTGATTTGACTGGGTTCAGTCCGCTACGGCAGAATGCCGGGTTAAGATGGCGGCGGCTGTATCCAGAAATATTCATTACGTTCCGGCGCGCCTGTCAACGAGCCGCCGGAATTTTTAGCACCGTTTGCATCGGTTTGGACAATCGAAATGCAGACGGTTTGTCGGAATCTATCAATGCAAATTTCTGTTTTGCGGCATCGGTCGCTCTTGTGGGACTTTGTCCGCCGTGACCTTGCGACTAAATTCCGCGGTTCGGCGCTCGGCTCCGTCTGGATGATCGTTACGCCAATCCTCACCTTGCTGGTCTATTTCTTTGTTTTTAGCGTCGTGTTTAAGGCGCGCTGGGCGGGCGAAGGGTTAAACAGTAAGGCGTCCGCGCTGATTCTTTTCAGCGGACTGATCACTTACACGTTCTTTTCCGAATGCTTTCTGCGCGCGCCGATGCTGATGCGCGAGAATCCGAACTTCATCAAAAAGGTCGTGTTCCCGCTCGAAGTATTGCCGCTCGCCATTACCTTGTCCGCGGTCGTGAACGCGGCGATCGGCTACGGTCTTCTGCTCCTGTTCAACCTGGTGTTCGTCGGCTTGCCGCCGCTGTCCGCCATTGCGCTGCCGGTTGTCCTGTTGCCGATGTTTTTCGCCGTGCTGGGTGTGACGTATCTGCTGGCGTCGCTCGGCGTCTATCTGCCCGACATCAAGCTGCTGGTGCCGCCAATCTCCATGGCGATCATGTATCTGAGCCCGGTGTTTTATCCGCTCGACATGGTGCCGAAAATCCTGCGATTCGCGGTCGCGATGAATCCTTTTACTCCGGTGCTGGAAAACGTACGGCACGCATTCTTCTTTGGCGAATGGCCCGATCCGGTCGGCATGATTATTCAATTGGCGATTTCGATTGCTTTTCTATGCGTGTGCTACTGGTTTTTCATGAAATCCAAAAAAGGATTTCCTGATGTGCTTTAAGAAATTCGCTTAAAAGGTATAAGTCGAATTAACGTCGGCAGGTATTGGATTAATATAATGAATAGCAAGAAGGCGCGTGTTGGTATTGTTATCGTAACCTTCAATTCAGCGGAGGTGTTCGCGCTTGCGATCGAGAGCCTGATCAAGACCCGAAGCGATACGGAATTCGTGGTGGCCGCGATCGATAACGCATCCCGGCCGGCCGAGCGTGCCGCCGTGCAGGCCACGTTCGAGAACGCCGTCGCCCAGCATGGCCTGCAAGGCAAATTCTTCCAGCAGGACAAGAACCTCGGATTTTCCGGTGGTAATAACGTCGGTATCGAGTACTGCCTGTCGGACCCGGCGATCACGCATATCTGCCTGCTCAATAGCGACGTCATCGTCACCGACCATTGGCTGGACTACCTCGTCGCGGCGGATAAGGATGCGATCGGCCCGCTGACCAACGCGTCGAACAATGAGCAGGGCATTCCGATTCCCTACCATCTCGGCGACCGCAACCGACTGGGCGAGGGCAGCGCCGCGCTCGATATGCCGGTGCTCACCGAATTCGCCATTCGCCGGCGCGAAGGCTGGTTGGGCTTGACGGTCGACAGCGACTTTCTGAGCTATTACTGCGTGCTGTTTTCGCGCGAGCTGATCGAACGCGTGGGCACGCTCGACGAACGATTCTTTCCTGGCGCCTACGAAGACGACGACCATTGCGTCCGCATTCTGGAAGCCGGTTTCAAGATGCATGTGGCGCGTGATGTGTATATCCATCACTGGGGCTCGGCGTCGTTCGGCAAGCTGGATGTCGTCGAGGCCCAAGGATTCGCCGCGCAAAACCGCGCGCGATTCGAAGAGAAGCATGGCCGCGCATGGCAAGATCGCACGCGCCTGTCCGTGACCGCCTGGATGCAGGATTCGTTGTTTGCGATTGCCTCGCCGAAGCGGTTTCCGATTCACCTCGAAACGCATCACCTGTACGCGCGCCAGATGCGCACGCTCGTGGCAGGTCTCGAGGACTATTCGAAGCACTTGAGCGGAGAAATCGCGCGCATCCAGGCGGAGGGGTTGACCGACCTCCGTTCGCTGGTGATGGGGCGCCATGTCGACGAACGTGCGTCGGCCGCTTCCTTGCTTCCCGTGATCAACAGTATCGACGCGGACATCGAGCAATACCTGTCGACGGACGGCGAAGGTGTCGCGCCGGAGATCGTACAGCGCATGACGGTCCGGTTCGAATCGCTCGCTCATGAACTGACCGCGCTGGTCGCCAGGACGTCGGGCATGGCTCGCCAGCTAACCGCAATGCAAGCCGCCAAGCCGCAAGACAAGCCGCTCGGACTCATGCAGCGCGTGATCAACCGGCTGGCTCGCGCGGCACAGTTCCCCACCTCGAAGGTGAGCCGCCTCGTGCGCGGATACGAATTGTTGCAACTGATGCTGCACGGCGAAGGAATTCTTTTCTTCGCTCCGTATCCGACCAAGGAGCGAGAGCGCGACGGCTACTTCCAGCGCGTGAAGGCGATCGATTCGCTGTTTCCCACGAAGCACCGCGTGTATTGCGATGTACGCGGTCATCCGGAGGCCAAGCCTTTTATCGAAAGGGCGGCGCATAACGCCTGGGTCCTCAATATTTCCCTGCAGTCGGTCAATCAATGCCGGGTCGTGGCGCTGCTGGCGCGCCGCTTCAAGCGCGTTTATTTCCACAGCGTCTTGCGCATGCCGAATGCGGCAGCCGAGGCGGCGCTCCGCGTGCCGGGCCTGAAATGGGTGCTCGACGTGCACGGTGTCGTGCCGGAAGAATTTCGGATGCACAACGATTTCTTCTCCGCGCGCATCCATGACGATTGCGAGCGCACGGCGGTGGAGAAGGCGAGCCGTGTGATCGTCGTGTCGCAGGCAATGGGCAACTATCTTGCGCACAAGTATCGCGAGCTGCTGCGCGCGAAAGTGATCGTGTTGCCGATCTTCGCATTGGAAGAGGGCAGCGAAGCGGTGCGGCCCTACAAGGATGGCCGGCCGACGGTCATTTATGCCGGCGGCACGCAGAAGTGGCAAAACGTACCTGCCATGATGAGCGTGGTCGCGCGAGCGCTCGAACACGCCGACTGGTGGATGTACACGCCGGACGTCGACGTGATGAGAAACGCGGCGGCGCCCGAGGTTCAAAGCCACCCGAACTTCCATGTGGCCAGCGCGACGCGCGCCGAACTCAATGAGGTGTATCAGCACTGCCATTTCGGCTTCATTCTGCGGGACGACATGGTGGTGAACCACGTGTCCTGCCCGACGAAGTTGATCGAGTATTTGGCGTTCGGCATCGTGCCCATCGTGGATACGCCCAACATCGGCGACTTCAACACGTACGGCATGCGTTTCGTGAACGTCGAGGATTTTGCCAAGGGGCTGATTCCGGACGCGGCGACGCGCATGGAGATGGCCGCGCATAATCGGGCGATCTGCGAGCGGCTGGTCGAGCAGAAGGCCACGGGCGAGAAGGAACTGATCGAGGCGCTGACTTAGTCGGCTAACCGGGGCCGCGCGCGAGAGGCGGGCGGCTCCCGATCACAGCTTTGTTTAAAGCTGTTCATCAACAAAGAGAGTGGTCTTGGACGATATAGCTATCCACGTTCGCGAGCTGAGCAAGCGTTACGAACTTTATGCGAAGCCTCACCATCGGCTGGCGCAGATGCTACTTCGTGGCCGTCGCCAGTTTTTCGGCGAATTCTGGCCGCTGCGCAACATCTCCTTCAACGTGAAGAAGGGCGAAGCGGTGGGTATCGTGGGCCGCAACGGCGCCGGTAAGTCGACGCTGCTGCAGATCATCGCGGGCGTCCTGTCGCCCACTCAGGGCGACGTGGAGGTGCACGGCCGGGTCGCGGCTCTGCTGGAATTGGGCAGCGGTTTCAATCCGGAGTTTACGGGGCGCGAGAACGCGTATCTGAACGGCTCGATTCTCGGCTTGTCGCGCAAGGAGATGGACGCGGCCATGCCGGAGATCATCCGCTTCGCGGCGATCGGCGATTTCTTCGACCAACCCGTCAAGCACTACTCGAGCGGCATGATGGTGCGCGTCGCATTTGCGGTGCAGGTGCAACTGAACCCGGATGTGCTGATCGTCGACGAGGCATTAGCAGTGGGCGACGCGCTGTTCCAGAAGCGCTGCTATCAGCGCATTCGCCAGCTGCGCGATCGTGGCGTCGCGATTCTCTTCGTGTCGCACGACATCGAGTCGGTCCGAACCTTTACGGACCGCGCCATTTTGCTTCACCACGGCGAGGTGATGGCGGCAGGGCCGTCCGGCGAAGTCGTGCTGGCCTATCGCAAGCTGTTGCACGACGAGGAAAACCTCGCCAAGCAAAAGGAGATCGCCGAGCACAAGCAGGCGGTCAAGGCGGACACCGCACCGAAGGTCGCGGCGCCCGTGGAATCGCCGCAGTTGACGGCGCCCGCCGCGACGGCCGAGCCGCTCGAGGCCGCTGCCGCTGAAGGGCACCTCGCGCAAGCCGTGTCGAATGTCTCGGACGCAGCGGATCAGATGGAAACCGACGCGCGCAACGAAGGCGGCAAGTTCGAATTCGGCAGCCTCGAAGCGCTGATTACGGACGTCTCCGTGCTGGACGGCGCGGGCGAGCAATGCACCACGTTCTACACCGGCGATACGGTCAAGATCGTGGTGAAATTCTCGATCCGGGAAGACATGGACAAGCTCTATGTCAATCTGCGGATCCGCAACAAGGAAGGCATCAAGATGTACTCCTGGGGGACGTTCAACCAGGACGCCGAACTGATTGCCGGGAAGCAGGACGGCTTCATTTTCTGGAACCGGAAGTTCCGTGCGGGCGAAGAGCATTCCGTCGTCTTCACGATGGACTCCTGCTCGCTCGGCGAAAATTTCTACGAGGTGCAGGCCTCGCTGATCCACCAGGAGTCGATGAACTTCTCCGATCAGGCAATCTTGCACTGGATCGACGAGGCCGCGTTCTTCATGGTCCGCGCGCGTGTCGACACGCATTTCTTCGGTGGCGTGTGCGATCTGCACATGCGCGCCGAACTTGAAGCACCCACCGGCGAGGCCTCGTAAGTGAACGCCTGTCAGTCGCAACGACGAGGGGCGGCTGGCGTCCTTCGACAAAACGGCTCGCCGTACAAAACCTTGGTGTTGACTGTATGACCGTGTTTTCAAGCCACGATGTGCGAGCATGCTTGCGCCAGTGCGTAACCTGTTTCGGGCACGGCAAGATCCTGTACATCGGCGCGCATGCCGCTGATGCGCTCGACTTCCTGCTGGCCGCGGGAACCGATCCGTACGCGCTTTCGCTCGACGCGGATGGCGGGGCACAAGCCGATCATCGGTTCGTGTCAAATCGGCTCGAAGCGGCGTCTGTCACGGCCCCTTCCCTCGGCATTGCCCAGCGCGAATCCTTCGACGCGGCGATCGTGGTTCTCCCGCCGGACAGCAAGGCCGCCGAGGCGGCAGTCTGGCTCAAGCTGATTGCGGATGCGGGTATCACGAACGTCGCGCTGATGAGCCCGGTCGCGCAAGACGAAGCCGGCCTTGCTTCTAGCGGCCACGTCAAAGCACGGGCCTTCGAACTCGGGTTTCGCATCCACGCCCGTTTGACATTCGCGCGGCTGACTTGTCCGCTGCCCTCGTTGGGCAGCTACGAAGTCTGCGCTTTCGAGCGTGCTGCAAACGCGTCGACGGAGCAACGCCCCGCGATGGCTGAAGACGTCTTGCGGCACACCGACGCGGCGTCGCAAACCAAAGTCGCCGAGCTCACGCAGGTCGGCAGTTTCGTTCGGGTCGGCGACGCCGTTCTCGTGCTGGACGACACGGCCGGCAGCGGCGCCTACGTCGTTGCGCAGAACTCGACGGCGAGCCACGTGCTCGGCATCGTGCCCGACGCGTTGCAGTGCGGCTATGCGTCGAGTGAATATGGCGTGGCGGGTCGCGTCGATTTCAAGCCGTGGTCCGGTCAGGAATTGAACGGCCTGACGAACCATTCTTTCGACGTCGTGATTTGCCGCGACGTTCGCCGGTTCGCGCCGCTCGACTGGCCGCGGCTCGCCGACATCGTGCGGCCGGGTGGACGATTGATTCTCGGATTGACGGCCCCGCAGAGCACGGGCGACGCTTCTGTGAAAACGCAGTCTTCTGTCGAACTGCTGTGCTCGAGTACCGGTTCGGCCCACACAAGCTGGCTGCCGGAATGCGCTTTTATTTCGCGGCCGGATGCGCCGTCCCACGTCGCCTGGCGCAAGATAGAACTCGACCAGCCCACGGTGGCCAGCGACGGTCATTTGATCGTCGTCTCGATGCGCGATCCCGTCAGCGCGGATCCGTCGGCTTTTGTCGATACGATGTACAAGCACGCCGATTCGCCGGCGTTCAATGTGTTGCCGGACGGACGCAGCATGGCGAATCCATGGCTCTTCAGGAGCATGGTGACCATCGGCACGCGCATGAACAACGACGCTGAATTGGGCAGCCTGCAAGCGCGAGTCTTGCAGCAGGCGCCGCACGACACCGCCGATTACGGCGCCGCGCTTTGCGGCCACGCCTATCGCGTGCTTGCCGCGCGGGCTTCGTCGGAAACGGTGCGCACGTGTGTGGCGGAAATTCAGGCGTACCTCGATACGAACAAGAATGACGCGCAGTATCTGCGATGGTCGATATCGCAGACTTATGTCGCCGCCAAGCTCTTGCAGGCAATAGGCGATCTGAAGGGTGCCGAGGCGTGGGCATTGAAGTGCGCCGCGATGGACCCGGTTCCTTTTAGTCCGCTGCTGGCAACCAAGACGGTTGCTGCGCTCGACCTGGCGGCCAGCTTTGCCGTGGCTCGCCGCGACTACGAGACTGCGCGCCAGTATCTCGAGCGGGCGGTGCGGGAAGTCCAGCGGGTTCTGTCGGGTGACTGGGTCAATATCCTCGGCGACGTGACGAAGCCATTGAGCTTCGGGTTGCCGGAAGTTTCGCAACTGGCCGAACTGGGTGCGCGGTGCGCGTATCTTCTGAACTATCTCGCCGACGCCGGATATCGGCCCGGACTGGTGTGGCGTGAACACCGGGGATTTTACGAGCGCGGGTTCGAAGCAAAGGATACGCAGATCGGGGCGCTGTTGGATCGCAACACCTTCCTGTATGGCGAGACACAACGTCTGGAGGCTTTCGTCCAGGAGTTGAGAGGCGAAGCCGATCGACTGGAGGGCGTCATTCAGCAAGGCAAGAACGAGGAAGCTCGCCTCGAAGGCGTGATTCAGGCAGTTAAGATCGAGGCGGGTCGCCTCGAAGGCGTGATTAGAGAGAAGGATAGCGAAGTGGCAGCTCTCAAACAGACCGTTGCTGCTGGGGAAGCAGAGAAGACTCGTCTTGTGGCGGCGCTCGAGGAACAGCAGAGCGTTGGCGACGCGCTGCGCGCGTCGGCGGCGCGAACGTTGGGGGCGCGGATGCGTCGCGTGTTGCGTACGCTTGCCAGGCGGACTCGCGTGGCAGTCAAGGCTGTGGCAGTCCAGGCGCCTCAGCCAACGCCGGTTGCCTCGGCCCCTACGCCCGTCAAGCGCTTTCCAAATGCGCCATTATTGCTCGACGAACAACGTGTCGCGCAGTGGCTCGGTCAGTTCGATACGGACGCGCCTCGCTGGGCGTCGAGCCAGGCGCTCGCATCTGTCTTGCCGGCTAGTGAGCGTGGTGCGAGCGACCTGAATGCCGATGACGCGCAACTGAAAATTATCGCCGCCGCCGACTTGCCGTCTTTGGCGCCGCAAGCGCCCGGCGTGGTGATCGTCGTGGTGTTCAAGGCGGGCGACAATCCGTACGCATTACGCAGCGACGTCTACGACCATGTGGACTTGTGTATCGCACTCGACCATCAGGTATTCCTGGGACTGGCGCTGCTGCATCCCATGGTGATCGAGGCGACTCCAGCGAACGTCGTCGACTCCGCGCGCCGTTTCTGGAAGGCGACCAATAGCACGCAATCGCTGATGGTGCCGGACGCGCTCGCCTTCGACCCGTCGGTCGCACCGGTCGTCATGTTGCAGGTCGACAGCTTCATGGTCGGCGGTCTCGAACGTGTCGTTTTCGATTTGCTGGACCGCCTGGGCAAGGCGGGCTTTCAGCCCATGCTCGGCGTCACCGGCGAAATCGCGAACGAGGCCGAGGCCGAACTCAAGCAACGGCAGTTCAACTACGTGCGCCTGCCCAGCGATCCCGCCGAGCTTCGCGCGGTGCTGGTCGAGCGGAAGGTGGCGCTCGTCAACGCTCACTATTCGCTGTCGCTCGGCGAGGTCTGCGCTTCGCTGAAAATCCCCTTTGTCCAGACCGTGCATAACATGTACATGTGGCTCGACGCGGCGGGTAAGGAACAGTGGCGTCGCGTGGACGAAATGACAGACGCCTATATCTGCGTGTCGGCCAACGTCGCGATGTTCGCCGACGTGAACCTGCGCTTGAGCGCGGACCGCATGATCGTCGTCCCCAACGGCTGTGACTCGGGCAGCGCAAAACCCTTGCTCGAACCGGAGCGCGACGTCGCGCTGCGCGAGGAACTCGGGTTTCCGGCGGATAGTCCGGTGTTCGTCAACGTCGCTTCGATCAATCCGGTGAAGGGACAGGGCTTGCTGATCGATGCGTTTGCGATCGCGCATGCGAAGCGGCCCGATATCCGCCTCGTGATCCTCGGCAAGCACTC
Source organism: Paraburkholderia sp. RL17-373-BIF-A (assembly GCF_046030175.1). Classification (NCBI taxonomy): domain Bacteria; kingdom Pseudomonadati; phylum Pseudomonadota; class Betaproteobacteria; order Burkholderiales; family Burkholderiaceae; genus Paraburkholderia; species Paraburkholderia sp. RL17-373-BIF-A. The sequence continues at coordinate 92,730 of NZ_JARESO010000006.1, read as the reverse complement.
GGATGCCCGATACGCCGCGCAGCTCCAGGAGCGCATCGCGCATCACGGCCTGCAAGACGCGGTGTCGATGCCCGGCTACCGGTCCGACGTCTATCGATTCGTCGATCTGGCGCGCGCAGTTGTGATGCCGTCCTTTACCGAAGGCTGGAGTCTGGCGATATCAGAGGCGCTTCAGCGTAACGCGCCGGTTATCGCCACCGACGTCGGCGGCGCCCGCGAACAGTTGATTGGTGAGGCAAGCACGGTGATTCGCGCCTATCGTGATGACTGGTCGACGCTGGACGGTCCGCAGTTCTATCAGGCCATCGCCAACGAGTGGGACTTGCAGGCAGTTCGCGACGAACTGGCCAGAACGATTGTCGAGCACGCCGGGCGGCCGATGCGCCAGCCGCGCGAGGGCTTGCAGCAGTCGTTCCAGTCGATGACGCCGGCGGAAGCCTATACGCGGCACGCGGAGATTTTCGCGGCCATCCTGACCCGCACGAACGCCGATTGCGTTCGCTATGCGTCGTTTCTGCCTCAGCGTCAAAGCCGTTACTTCAAGTTGACCGATGCGCGGCCCGAAGTGGTCTGAAGCTGCCGGTTTCAAAGGATATTTACCATGGCAAAGAAAAAAGTAGTGGTGTTTGCCGGCACGCGGCCGGAAGCGATCAAGGTCATTTCGGTCGTGCAGGCGCTACGCGCGGCTCACGAGGATTTCGACGTGTGCCTGTGTTCGGTCGGGCAGCATCGGGAAATGTTGATGCAGGCTTTCGCGGACTTCGGCGTGACGCCGGACGCGAGTCTGGACGTGATGTCGCAGAATCAGTCGCTGGCGGGATTGAGTGCGCGGCTCTTCACCGCGATCGACGAGTTCCTCGCCGCGCAGTCGCCCGATATCATCCTCGTGCAGGGTGACACGATGACCGTCCAGGTGGCCGCGTTAACGGCGTTCTATCGACGCATTCGCGTGGGACATATCGAGGCCGGGCTGCGCAGCCATGACATGGCTGCGCCGTTTCCGGAGGAACTGAATCGCCGTGTGGCGTCGCTCGTGACCGACGTCCATTTCGCGCCGACGGAATTGTCGAAGCAGAATCTGCTTGCGGAGCGGGTGCCCGCGGACCAGATCTTCGTGACTGGGAATACCGTGGTGGACGCGCTGTATCTGATGCTCGAGCGCCTGAAGAACGAGCACGTCGAATTGCCGGAGCGAGTCGAGACCGCGCTTTCGGAAGGGCGGCGGATCGTGCTGGTGACGGGGCACCGTCGCGAGAGTTTCGGGCCTGGGTTCGAGAACATCTGCACGGCGTTGCGGAAAATCGCCGAGGCGCATCCGGACGTGCGCATCGTCTATCCGGTGCACATGAATCCGAAGGTCCGGGAAGTGGTCAACCGCGTGTTGAGCGATCAGGCCGGCGTCTATCTGGAAGAGCCGCTGACCTACAAGCCGTTCCAGCGGCTCATGGCGGCGAGTCATATCATCCTTACCGATTCGGGCGGCATTCAGGAAGAAGGTCCCGCGTTGGGCAAGCCGGTTCTGGTGATGCGCGATGTGACCGAGCGGCCGGAAGGTGTGGAGTCCGGCGTCAACAAGCTGGTGGGTACGGATGTCGACACGATTGTTCGTGAGACTGCGCGTTTGCTCGATGATGAAGCCGCGTATCAGGCGATGTCGGCTGGCAAGAATCCGTTTGGCGACGGTACGGCTGGCGAGCAGATCGTTGCCATTCTGAAGTCGATGTTTGCGTCGAAGTAAGACGTTCGAACCGCGCGCCCGGCTCGCTGTCAGGTTTCAGCGGCGGGGCGGCGCCAGGCGCTCTTGAAGAGAAGACCAAGCGGCTTCACGAGATACCGGTCGATTGCGAGGGGCACGACGATACCCGCCAGCACGTAGACGTACCACATGTGTTCGGTATGCCATTGGAAGGCGCCGCCCGTCACGTCCGCCGGCTTGATGATGCCAAGGCCGCAGAGCGCCGCGTTGACGAGAAAGAACGCAAACAGCTGATGAAACACGATCGGCAGGGCGTTGACGCCAATGAAAGCCAATATCCTTCTCGACGTCGGATTATTCGCGATTATGCCGGCCACGCCGTACATGAAGGCGATGCCCGTGAGGCTTGTCACGATGGGCAGAACGGGATGCTCGAATTGCATGATCTGCATCCAGAAGTCCAACGTCTTGCCCGTCACCCACAGTTGTTGCTGAATCACGTATAAGGCGACGAGCACGAGGACATTGGGCAGGAATCGCGTTGCTTTCCAATGCGCGGCCAGATAGCCGACGTAATAGAAGAAAGCCGCGAACATCACGCGCAGCAGACCGATTTCGCGATAAGTGACGGGGCCTTCGGCGTACATACGCTGTGCAAAATAGATGGCGCAGCCTGCTCCAGCCAGGTAAAGCAAAACCCAGGCGGTTTGCAAAACCGCTTCACGTCCGCGCGCCATACGCGCGAGAGGCGCGTTCACTCGCGCGTGCACGAGCGCAAAGTACACCCGGACAAAGAACAGGCATGGGATGAACCAGTACGGCGAAGTGAATCCATACGCTGCGGCGCTACCGAACTGATTGAACAGCACATTCGAGATTGAAAACGGCTGCCACAGCCTCACGAAACCGGCGGCGCGTATGACCTGGCAGACGAGCGCATAGACAAGGAAGAAAATCGTCGTGGGGAGCAACAGGGTGCGAGCGTTTCTCAGAACGAAAGCGACCGGTGCCTCCATCTTTTCCTCTCGGAAAAACAGGCCAGAGAGGAAGAAAAACAACGGCATGTGAAACGAATAAGGCGAGAAGGGCGCCCAGCCAGTGCCACTCCACGCGTGTCCCGCCACGACAGCAATGATGCCAAGCCCCCGAAGCACATCAACCGTCGTGTCTCTCTCACTCATTTACGTTATCCGATCAGCCACAATTCCTATCTTATTATTGCAGAATCTTGCCAATCCTTTCCATGGAAAAGATCGGCGGCAAGAGATGCGGCGACCGAAACCGCCAGCCAGAAGGGACCGACCGCCATCGTCCAAAGGCCGCCCGGACGGTCACGTGAGCGATAGCTGATAGAATCGCTATCTCAAATAGGACTTGGGTGAAGAGGCGGCATATGGTGGATTCGGCGCGCGCGGGTAATGACCGAGCCCCCTCGCTGGACATATTGCGAGGCTATGCCGCGCTGATCGTAGTGATCTCCCATACGACGGTAGCAGGCCTGTACAAGGTCGAACCGCTCTGGGGCTTCCTGAAATGGACGCCCCTGCGCGTTCTGTGGGCCGGACACCAGGCGGTGATCGTCTTCTTCATGCTTAGCGGCTATGCACTCGCGCACATGTATGGCGAGCAGCGTGCGCGCCGTTACGTGACCTTTGCCGCTGCGCGAGTCGTGCGGCTGTATCCGCCGTTTGTCGCATCGCTCGTGGTCGCGCTAGGCCTCTATTGGCTGGTTGCGCGCGCCGGCTTCGTCTGGGAAAAAGGCTGGATGTACACGGCGCATCCGCATCCGGACAAACAGATGATCTTCGACCATCTGAAATTGATCGGCAGCTACGATACCTCGATCATCAATCCGCCCATGTGGTCGATCGTGCATGAGATGAGACTGTCGCTGGCGTTTCCGGTGATTGCGTTTCTCGTGCTGCATCTTCGATTCAAGGCGGTCATTCTCGCGGTCGTCAGTTCCACGCTGATCGGTATCGCGGCACTGGCGGGATCGCCGAGCCATATTCCATGGCCGCTTCAGGATGCGCTATTGACCACGCACTACGGCACTTTCTTCGTGATCGGAGCGTGGTTCTACTCATGCCGCTCCAGGATCCTGGCGTGGGCGCATGCATTGCGGCCGGCGTCTCGTGCCATGTTGTGGATCGTTGCGTTGGCCCTGTTCGCGTATCCGTTCGACAATCCCTGGAGCATGGGCGCTCGCATCTTCGGCGATCTGGGTTCGTCGACCGGCGCGTTCCTGTTGATGGCGCTGTCCTTTACGATCCAGCCGGGCCGGATCTTCAGCGTGGGCCATTGGCTTGGCAAGATCTCCTACAGTCTGTATCTCAACCACTACGTGGTATTGAGCGTGTCGCTAGTGATTCTCTATCCGCGCTTCGGCGCCGTGCCAGTCTGGTTCGCGACTGTGTTCGGAGCGCTTATCCTCGGTTACGCGATGAATAAGCTGGTCGAAGTGCCTTCGCAGAATGGCGCGCGAGCTCTGCGCCGTAAGTTCTCGCCGAAAACGGCAGCTTATTCGGCGAATGGGGTGAATGTTCGTTCGTGACGGAGCAGGGCACTGATTGGCCGCGGAAGGCCAGATGCGTGGGCGTACTGATGATTTAGCAAGCTATCAGCATGCAAGAACACGCCGATAATCCCTGACAGCTTACGGCGCTGTCGTTCAATGCTGGGCGCGAAAGACCCACCACTTCGCAAATGCGAAGTTGACGAACATGCCGACGATCGAGCCCACCCCCAGCGCGATGAGCGGCGCGACGGTCACCTTCGGCAGGAACAGCAGCATGACCACATAGGTCCCGTAGTTGCATGCGCCTCCCACCGACATGGCGGCCAGATAACGCACCCATTCGGTCCAGAGCGACTCCGTCCGCTTCACCACGAAGGTCATGCGGCGGTTGATCTGCCACGTTGCGAAAGCTGCGCAGAGAAAGGAGACGGCGCGGCCGAGATATGGCCCGAGGCCGACTGCCAGCGCCACATACAGCACGCCGGCATCCACCAGAAAGCCGATGGCGCCGGCAATGGCGAACCTGAAAAACTGGGTGCGCATTTACTGGCTTTGCTCCTGCTTGCGTGACGCAGGGATGGCGAGGTACGCCAGCCGCTTGACCTCGATCCGGCCGCGCGTCACGGTATCCAGCACGATGCCGCAGATCAGCAGAATTGCGCCGAGCAGCATCAGCGCGGTACTGAGCAACGCGGTGGGCAGGCGCGGCACGAGCCCGGTCTCGACGTAGGTTTCGAAGACCGGAATTGCCAGCAGAATGGACAGCAGCGCGCAGATCGCGAAGCCGACCGTGAAGAACGCGAAAGGCTTCTCGCTTTTGACCAGTTTGAAAATGGTCATCAGGATACGGAAGCCGTCGCGATAGGTGTTCAGCTTGCTCTCGGAGCCTTCCGGGCGCGAGATGTAGCGCGTGGGCAGTTCGGCCACGGGCATGCGCATGCCGAGCGCGTGCACTGTCAATTCCGTTTCGGTTTCGAAGCCCGATGCATGGGCCGGGAACGACTTTGCATAGCGGCGCGAAAAGATCCGGTAACCCGACAGCATGTCCTTGAACGTGCGGCCGAAAATCGATGCCACGCATTGCGTCAGCATGACATTGCCGAAGCGGTGGCCCAATCGGTATGCGGCCTGTTCGTCGCTGACGCGTGAGCCGACCACCATGTCCAGCCGCTCCTCGACGAGCTTGCCGATCAATGCAGGCGCAACGGATGCGTCGTACGTCGCGTCGCCATCCACCATCACGTACACGTCGGCTTCGACGTCCGCGAACATGCGGCGCACGACATTGCCCTTGCCCTGCAGCGGAACCTTGATGACGTCCGCGCCCGCTTCGCGAGCGACACGTGCGGTGTCGTCCGTCGAGTTGTTGTCGAAGGCGATGATGGAAGCCTCGGGGAGCGCGCGTCGAAAATCGCGAACCACCGTGGCGATCGTAGCTGCCTCGTTGTAGCAGGGAATCACGACGGCGACGGTGCCTGGGTTGAAGTCTTGCATTGGCGATTGTGTTCTGGTTTGACGGTCTAAAGTGCGGCGAGCTGCTTTTGCGCTGGCCGCGAAGCGTGTTATGCGGGCCAGACGCAAATTCGGCGAGTGGCGTAATGGTAGCGCATACGAAAGCCGGCTCTTTCCGGTTGGTCTGTCAGACGCGCATGGCGGCGCGTCTCGATGTGGCTGACATGCCGAGTTCCACCAGCATCATCAGCAGGCCAATTGCGAACGCAACGAACGCCCATTCGATATGCGGAGGCCGGAAAACGAATTGAACCTTGGATGTGCCCGCGGGGACGTCGATTTGCTGAAAAATTTCGTCAACCTGACGAATCGCGGTGTCCTGTCCGTTGACGAAGGCTCGCCAGCCCGGCATATAGAGCTCCAACCGCGTGAGCGTCGTGCGTTGCGTACAGTTGGCGCGAAGTTCGCCGCGCGTTGCCGCTTCCAGCGAGCACGCCGGTGCGTCGAAGTATGGACGCGGGTTGCTCAATTCGTAGATGCGCATGTTGGTGTCGGCGGCGACTTGCTTGATGCCGATCGCTTTGGTTTCTTCCGGCAGCGGGGCATTGATGCTGGTCAATACGTATCGCGTGCCGATGGCAAGATAGTTCGGCAAATTCTGCAGCAAGCTGTCTTGCGAAGATGGGCCGGACGCATCTACGCGCGACGAACCCGTGAACAGAATAGGCGGAGCATTGGCGTCTAGCTTGCTGGTGACGAAGTCCGTCCAGATGCGGGGAATCGGCAAATCGTTATGGTTGATCGACGCGATTCCGAAGTAGGAACCGTAATTCGGTTGCACCGGACCAAACGTGACGAAGCGCTGCATGCCGAGATTGGCCTGCAGGAAGCGCACGCCCGCCAGATCGACCGTGCCATGCGACGGATTACTCATGACCGGCGCGATGAAATACAGCGCGCTTTCGCCGGCGAGAAGAATCGACAGCGTGAGCGCGAAGCGCCGCGAACCGGTGTTGCGACGTCCAGCGAAAAGGACGAGCGCAAGCGTGGCCAGCAGCAGTCCAGTAAAGATCACAGCGCCCAGTACATATCGTCCATGTGGCCTGAGGCCCGCGCCGTGGGCAATTGCGCATCCCGCGACGAGTAGGACGAGCACCGCGCCATAGGCATACTTGAGCCGTCGTTGCAGAAGCCCGCTCGCGGCGTCGTTTAGCGCGAGCGCGGCGAGGACGCATAGACTGAATTCCCAGGAAGGCGGCAAATAACGGAAGAACGCCGCCAGCTTGAGGCCGGGGATGATCCACACCAGCGCGCTCGCGCCGGGCAAACCGTACGACATTGACACGGTCACGACGACCCACAGGGCGAGCATGACCCGCAGGCCACGGTATCGCTGACCGACGACGCCGCACAGCGCGAGCATCACGAGGACAATGCCCGCGTATCCGCCAACGTGTCCCCAGAAACTGCCCGCGGCGGGGTCCTGAAAGATGCCGCCAAAAATGTACGGAACGAGCGTGGCGATCAACACCGACGCGGGCAAGTGCATGGATGCAAAACCATCGCCCTCGTGGCCGCCAGTAAAGCTCAACGGCAGATAGTCGAAAAATGCGATCAGGATGGGCGCCGACAGCATTAGCGCGACCACGCCGCCAAAACAGACCCTCAGTAGAAAACGCAGGCGCAGCGCCGAAGGCAGCGCTGCCGTTCGCACCAGCGTCCAGCAAAGAATAAGCAGTCCGTCGAGATAGGCCATCTCCGGGAAACCGGCATACAACGCTGCGACAAGCCCGAGCGTGATCCAGAAGGCGCCGCCGCGACGGCCGCTGGCAACCCGTTCTAGGGCGATCTCGACGCCGATCAGCGTGAGTGGCAAGAATGCAATGGGATTGATGACCGCGTTGGCGAGCCACGCAAACGTCCCGTTGAACTGGAAGGCGAGCGCGGCGGCGACCGAGCCGACTTGCGCGATCCGCATTCTGCGCAACAGCACGTAAGTCGACACACCGGCGATGATCTGCAACGCAAGGTGCATGTACAACTGGCCGTTCTCGAAGTACAGCAGCCATGTCAGCGGGAACAGGGCGGCGGACTGCATTTCGCCGGCAAGCGGCGTGCCGACGCCTTCGTAATAGTTCCACCATGGCCACTGACCATGCAGGATGTCGAGAATCGCGCGATGTCCCAGCGCATGACTGGTGAACGCGATGTTGGGGTCGATCGTGGGCAGAGGCGGGAATCCGCCGAACGGACCATGCTGCAACCCTTGTTGCAAACCCGCGTAGAGCAAGGTCGGGTCAGCGTTCAGCAGGCCGAGTAATAGCGGCGCTTTGACTAGCAGCGGAGCAAGACATAACAGAATGACAGCGGTGATGGCAATGCGGTGCGTTGAATCGCCCGTATCTTTTATGTCTGGCATGTCGCGGCATCTCATTATGGTTCTGACGTGCGAACCGTGTCGTTCATCGTCACGATGAAGGTGTCGTGGACTTCGGAAAGGGCGACATTCTACAGGGCGGTGTATTCCGAACCTGAGGGCGGATCGTGCGAAACCCGGCCTTCACGAAGCGGACAGTGGGCCAATCCTGTCCCATTTTTTGGGTAAGCGGCAGGCGGCCGGTTTGTGGGAGGCGCACGACGCCGCAGGAGGCCGAGAGACGGCCCGGCCAGACGAATCCAGCATAAAATAGCGCCGGTTCACGGCCAGCGGCCGGTTGCGCAGTGAGGGCTGCGCCGCCGAGTCCCGCCGGGGCGGCAGCGCCGCGCGAATGGTCCCCTTTTTCAGGCTCGACGGTAACCGTATCCGGCCAGCCGTAACAAAAGGAAAAGCCAGTTGCCGAAGGCGGCGGATTTGCGCAAACTGCGGCCTTGTTGCGGCCATACAACGAATTGTCGTTCCCAAGTGTCGTCCATAAGGCACGCAGTCCAACTTACATGAATGCTACTAGCGCGCCGCGTCCTGAACTCGAGGGCTTGTCTGTTTCCGTGGTCGTCTATCGGCCGGATCAGGCACAACTGGCCACCACGTTCGCCAGCCTCGGTCATGCCTGCGAGGCACTTCGCGCCACGCGGCCGGGCCTGCCGGTTCACCTCTATCTCGTCGACAACGGCGGCTTGCCGGACGAACGTGCCGCGTTGGACGCATTGAGCGCCCAAGGCGTCACCAGCACGATCCTTAGCGGTCACGGCAATGTAGGCTACGGTCGTGGCCACAATCTGGCCATCGAGCGCGCCGTCGGCCGTTACCACCTCGTGCTCAATCCGGATATTGATCTGGACCGCCACGCGTTGCTGCGCGCGCTTGAATTTTTCGAGGCCAATCCGGCCGCGGGCTTGTTGACGCCGTGGATCGGCGACGAAGCAGGGCATCAGCAGTTCCTCTGCCGCCGCTATCCGACGTTGCTGGACCTGTTCGTGCGCGGCTTTCTGCCGGCAGGATTGCGACGGCTGTTCCAGCGCCGCATCGCCCGCTACGAGATGCGCGACGTGATCAACGATCGGGACATCTGCTGGGATCCGCCCATTGTCAGCGGCTGTTTCATGCTGTTTCGAACGAACGTGCTGGAAAAGCTTCGAGGCTTCGACACACGCTATTTTCTGTACTTCGAGGACTACGATTTGAGCTTACGCGCGCATGACGTTACCCGTGTCGCCTACGCGCCCGCGGTGCGCGTGCTGCATCACGGCGGCGGCGCCGCGCGCAAAGGCTCCGCGCACGTCCGGATGTTCCTGGCGTCTGCGTACAAGTTCTTCAACCGCTTCGGCTGGAAGTGGCTATGAGCCGCGTGCTGGTGACGGGCGCCAATGGGTTCGTCGGCGAGGCGTTGTGCCGCGTCTTGATGCAGTCCGGCCATACGGTCTGCGGACTCGTGCGTCAGGCCGGGCAGCTCGAGCGGGGCGTAAGCGAGTGGGTCGAGGCTCAGGCGGATTTTGCCGGCGTCGACGCCGGCTGGCCCGCCGCGCTTCAGGTCGATTGTGTCGTGCATCTGGCGGCACGCGTGCATGTGATGCATGACACCGCGGCCGATCCCGACGCCGCGTTTCACGTAACCAATGTCGAGGGCGCCTTGCGCGTCGCGAAGGCGGCGTGGCGTTATGGCGCGCGGCGTTTCGTCTTCGCCAGCAGCGTCAAGGCGCTAGCCGAGGGGGACGCGGGTCGTCCGTTACGCGAAGATGACCTGCCGGCGCCGCAGGACGCCTACGGGCGCTCGAAGCTCGCGGCCGAACAGGCGCTGGTGCGCTACGGCGAGGAAACCGGCCTGGAGGTGGTGATCGTGCGTTTGCCGCTCGTCTATGGCCCGCGAGTGCGCGCCAATTTCTTGCGGCTGATGGACGCGATCTGGAAGGGCGTACCGCTGCCGCTCGGCGCGATCGACGCGCGCCGCAGCCTCGTCTACGTCGACAACCTGGCGGACGCGCTGATGCATTGCGCGACCGACCCGCGCGCCGCGGGTCAAACGTTCCACGTGGCCGACAGCGATGCCCTCACCGTGGCGGAGCTCGCACGTTCGCTCGGGCGGCATCTGCACAAGCGCGCCCGCTTGCTGCCGGTGCCCGCGAACTGGCTGAGGCTGGCGGGCCGCTTGACAGGGCGCACAGCGGCCGTCGACCGGCTGGTGGGATCCTTGCAGCTGGATACAGGCCGGATCCGCACGGTGCTGGGCTGGCGGGCGCCGCATTCCACCGACGAAGGGCTGGCCGCGACAGCCCGTTGGTACCGATCCACGCATTGAGGCGCGCATGCTGATGTCCCATTCCACGTTGCCGGGCTGGCCGAGCGTGATTCTGATCGCGCTCGGCTGCGCTTGCGCTTGCGCGGCGATTCTGTGGACGCTGCTCAGAACCGGCCTCGCGTGGCGTCTGGCCACCGACGTTCCCAACGACCGCTCGTTGCACACACGGCCCACGCCGCGCGTGGGTGGCTGGGGCATCGTTCCGGTGGTGGTCGTGGCGACGCTGATCGTCGCGCCACACCTATGGCTTGCCGCGCTGTGCGCTGCCGTGCTGGCGGCGGTCTCGCAGATCGACGACCGGCGCGGACTGCCCGCGCGGGTCAGGTTCGCGGCGCACCTGGCCGCGGTGGTGGTCTTCGTCTGGGCACATCCGGCGCCGGTGCCGGTCTGGCTGCTGGCGGCCCTGTCGTTTTTACTGCTCTGGCTGGTCAATCTTTACAATTTTATGGACGGCGCGGACGGCCTGGCCGGTGGCATGACGCTGTTCGGCTTTGCAGGCTACGCCGTTGGGGCCGCGCTCACCGCGCATCCATCACCAGAGCTCAGCATGGCTTCGGCCGCCGTGGCAGGCGCTGCCGCGGGTTTTCTGCTCTTTAACTTCCACCCCGCGAAAATCTTCCTCGGCGACGCCGGATCGATTCCGCTCGGCTTTCTGGCGGGCGCTTTCGGCTATTGGGGCTGGAGCGACGGCGTCTGGCCGATCTGGTTTCCCGCACTGGTTTTTTCGCCGTTCATCGGCGACGCTTCGGTCACGCTGCTGCGACGGTTGTTGCGCGGCGAGAAAATCTGGCAGGCGCATCGCGAGCACTACTATCAACGCATGGTCCAGTACGGACTTGGGCATTCGAAGACAGCCATCCTATGGTATGCAGTAATGGCGGCTGGTATAGTACTTGCTGTCGTGTTGCTTGGCTGGTCTTCGGCCCTCCAATGGTGTAGCGTGGGCGCATGGGTGATCGTGCTGGTATTGATTGGTATCGGAGTCGATTCACGCTGGCGTCGATTCCGGATAGCAGATTCCGAACAACCTGAGGTGTGACGCCGATGTTTCGACACAAAGCCTCATGGCTATCATTTAGCGCTTTCGCCTTCGACCTATGCGCAGTCGCAGGCGCCTGGCTCGCGGCATATCTGATCCGCTTCAATGGCTACGTTCCAGTCGAGTTCTGGTCCGGCGCCGTCCGAACCCTGCTCTGGGCTCTCCCTGTCTACGGTGTGATGTTCCGCATCTTCGGCCTGTACCGGGGCATGTGGGTGTTTGCGAGCCTGCCGGACTTGATGCGCATCGCGAAAGCGGTGCTGGCCGGCGCATTCCTGATGATGATGGTGGCCGTCATGGCGCAGCCGCATCCCATTATTCCGCGCTCCGTCCTCGCTGTTTCTCCGCTTCTGCTGTTCCTCGCCATGGGCGGCTCTCGCGCGCTCTATCGCGCCTCCAAGGAGTTCTATCTCTACGGCGGCCTGGTCGGGCAAGGCAAGCCGGTGGTGGTGCTCGGCGCGGGCAACGCGGGCGCGAGCCTGGCCCGCGAACTGTCGCGTTCGAGCGAATGGCGGCTGGTAGGCCTGCTCGACGACGATCCGGCCAAGCAGGGTCGCGAAATCTACGGCTACAAGGTGTGGGGGCCGATTAGCGACCTGCAGCAGTGGGCCTCGGACATGAAGATCGAGCACGCGATCATCGCGATCCCTTCGGCGTCGGTGGACGCGCAGCGTCGCGTGGCAACGCTGTGCGTGCGCGCCGGTGTGCGGGCCATGGTGCTGCCCGCGTTGACCACGCTGACGCAAGGTGAAGCGTTTCTGTCGCGCGTGCGTCAGATCGATCTGGAAGACCTGCTGGGGCGCGAGCCGGTACGTATCGACATGCCGCACGTCGAAGCGCTGTTGAGCGGCCGCGTGGTGATGGTGACCGGCGCGGGCGGCTCGATCGGCTCGGAGCTGTGCCGACAGATCCTGCGTTTCGAACCCGCGCAGTTGATCGCGTTCGATCTGTCCGAGTACGCGATGTACCGTCTCACGGAAGAGTTGCATGACCGTTTCCCGAAGCTCTCCGTGGTGCCGATGATCGGCGACGCCAAAGATTCCTTGCTGCTCGACCAGGTGCTGTCGCGCTATACGCCGCACATTCTCTTTCACGCTGCGGCCTACAAGCACGTGCCGCTGATGGAAGAACTGAACGCATGGCAGGCGGTGCGCAACAACGTGCTGGGCACGTACCGTGTCGCGCGCGCGGCGATTCGCCATGACGTGAAGCACTTCGTGTTGATCTCCACCGACAAGGCAGTGAACCCGACTAACGTGATGGGCGCGAGCAAGCGCCTCGCGGAAATGGCGTGTCAGGCGCTGCAGCAGACGAGCACGCGCACGCAGTTCGAGACGGTGCGGTTCGGCAATGTGCTCGGCAGCGCGGGCAGCGTCATTCCCAAGTTTCAGCAACAGATCGCGAAGGGTGGGCCGGTCACGGTCACGCATCCGGAGATCACGCGCTTTTTCATGACGATCCCCGAAGCATCGCAACTCGTGCTGCAAGCGTCGAGCATGGGACACGGCGGCGAGATCTTCATTCTCGACATGGGCGAACCGGTCAAGATCGTCGATCTGGCGCGCGACCTGATCCGCCTGTATGGCTTCAGCGAGGAACACATCCGCATCGTCTTCACTGGCCTGCGTCCGGGCGAGAAGCTCTACGAGGAACTGCTGGCCGACGACGAAGCGACCACGCGCACGCCGCATCCGAAACTACGCATCGCGCAGGCGCGTGAAGCGCCCGACAATCTGCTCGACGAACTGCTGCCCTGGTTGATGCAGCATCGTGTGCCGAGCGACCAGGAAGTGCGCCGCGATCTGCGGCGCTGGGTGCCGGAGTATCAACCGGCTGCCGCGCCGGCGTTACATAGCGTGGCGCCGGCAACGCGGGCTTCGTGAGCATGAACCTGTGAGGCTGCCTTCCGCGGCGGCCTCACACCGCAAGGCGGAAGTCTCGAAAGTCACAAAGCAAAAGGCGCTCATTCGAGCGCCTTTTTTCGTTACCGCCTGGTCTTCCTGACCACCATCCACCGCGGTGACTTGAACCGCACGATACTCACGTAGAGCCAGACATACGTCGCGGCGAACACCACCACGAAGCAGAACAGATGCAGCGTATGCCGCCAGAACAGCGTGGCCGGCACGACCGCGATCAGACACAGCAGCCACAAGTACGGCGACGTCAGCGAGTTACGCCGTGTCAATTCACGTGCGGTACGCGCGCCGACCGCCCAGCGCATGAGCCGTTTGTACACCAGCATATGCAGATGCACGCCGTCGGGAATGCCCGGCGACATGCCGCGAATGAATTTCTTCCGGTAGATCGAGAAACAGGTCTCGAAGATCGGATACATGAACAGCAGCACGGGATACCACGCCGATACGTCGCGATTGCGCATCACCAGCATGATCGACAGTTCGGCCAGCATGAAGCCGATGAAATACGCGCCGCCGTCGCCGAGAAAAATCAGCCCCGCCGGGAAATTCCAGATGAAGAAGCCGAGCACCGCGCCCATCATCATGAACGAGGCGGACAGCACGATCGGATCGGACACCTGGAACGCGACGTAGGCGAGCGAGGCGAACATCATGAACGCGACCATCGATGCGAGTCCGTTGAAGCCGTCGATGATATTGATCGCGTTGGCGAGCGCGGCAACCGCCAGCACCGTGACCGCGCAGGAGATCACCGCGTACGAGAGCAGGAAGTCGAGCGGCGGCACGCTGATGCGCGTCACGGCGATGTTCAGCAGGAAATAGGCGAGCGCGGCCGCGGCCATCGTGCAGATCAGCCTTGCAAGCGGCGACACGCGCTTGGTCAGGTCTTCGACCAGACCCGAGCCGAAGGCCGGCATGCCGCACGCAATCAGCCCGAGAATGCCGCCTGACACGGCGGGATACGCGTGATGCAACTGCACGGCGGAGACGATCAGCCCGAGCAGAATCCCGGTCCCGCCGATGCGCGGCACCGGGCGAACATGGAATTTCTGCACGCCGGCCAGATCGGTGTCGGTGGAGAATTTTTCATGCAGATGCGCGTAGCGCACGATCAACAGCGTGATCAGCAGTGAAACGAGAAAGCCGAGCGCAAAACTAAGCATGAAAGTGGGCCTGAGCGAAGACGCCGAATTATACAAACGAAACGCACAACGCCCGGAAAACGAGCGATGCGGCGTAGTCGCACGAATATCCCAGATAGTGAGGTGAAAGACACTCGCAAACGCCCGCCGGTCATGGATTCCACCTATTTAGCAGGGTTCGTGCGAGGTCGTTAACCTGGATGCGGCGAAGAGTAAGTCACGCGCAAAAAAAGACGGCGCGCGCGCCTGCCAATCTGTTCCGCCGCCGATCGGCAAGACGTTCCGGAGACCCAATGCTAAATAACATCACAATTCGTGGCGGCCTGACGCTGGTGATCAGCGTATTCGTCGCTTTCCTGCTGACAGTGATCGGTGTCGGCTATGGCGCGCTCAAGCTCGCCAACAGCAGCCTCGACGACACGCAGCGTAGTGCGGCCGCGCTGTCGCATCTGAAGGCAAGCTCCGAGAAGCTGCTGCAAGTGCAACTCGCATTGGGTTCGTATCAGACGCTCTTTAGCGTCGGCAAGCAGACCGATGACCTGTTGCCGGCCGCGCACAAGGTGCTGGTCGAATCAAACAAAGACTTCCGCAATTACATGGCCGGTCCGTTCGCGGACGAAAACGAGCAGAAGCTCGCGCAAAACGTGGAGCAGGCACGCGGCGCGCTGGTCGATAAGGCGATCGAGCCGGAGTTCAAGGCGCTGGCCGACTTCGATTTCAATACCTTCCGCAACATTCAGGGCGAGACGGCGAACGGCTTTTACGCCACCTATTCGAAAGCGATCGACGCGCTCGAACATTCGCGGATCGACAGCCAGCATCAGCAAGCCCAGACGGCCGCGCAGCGCTTCCAGATCGCGACGCTGCTGTTCGCCGCGATCGGCGCTATCGCGCTCGTGATCGGCGTGGCGGCGCGCATCGGTTTGTCAGTGGCGTTGATCAAGCCGGTCAACGCAACCGTCAAGCACTTCGAGCGCATCGCCGCCGGTGATCTGACTGTCGCCATCAAGATCAAATCGCGCAACGAAATGGGCCAGCTGCTGGGCGCGTTGACGAAGATGCGCGACGGCCTCGTCGAAACCGTGTCCAAGGTGCGCGGCAGCACGACGGCGATCACACAAGGGGCAAACGAAATTGCGTCGGGCAATGCGGATCTGTCTTCACGCACCGAGCAGCAGGCAGCGGCGCTTCAACAGACCGCCGCGAGCATGGAGCAGTTGTCGGCCACCGTGAAACAGAACGCGGACAACGCGAAGCAGGCAAACCGGCTCGCGCACGGCGCGCTCGACACGGTCACGCGTGGCGGCAAAGTGGTCTCGCGTGTCACTGAAACGATGGATGGGATCAGCGAGTCGTCGCGCAAGGTGACCGAAATCATCGGCATGATCGAGGGGATTGCGTTTCAGACCAACATTCTGGCGTTGAACGCCGCGGTGGAAGCGGCGCGCGCCGGCGAGCAGGGGCGTGGCTTCGCGGTGGTGGCTTCGGAAGTGCGCAGCCTCGCACAGCGCTCGGGTGCGGCGGCGAAGGAAATCAAGGAACTGATCGGCGAATCGGCCGCCAAGGTTCAGGAGGGTGCGTCCCTCGTGTCCGACGCGCAGAAGACGATTCACGAAGCCATGAGCGCCGTCGAGCGAGTGACTGGCGTGATGAACGAGATCGAGGCGTCCGCACTCGAACAGAGCGACGGTATCGAACAGGTCAACAAGGCCGTCTCGCAGATCGACGAAGTTACGCAACACAATGCGGCGCTCGTGGAAGAGGCAGCTGCGGCGGCGAAATCGCTGGAAGAGCAGGCGACCATATTGCGCGACGCCGTGGCGGTATTCCAGATGGCGTAATGGCGGAGGGGCCGCGCTCGCGTTGTTCGCGAGCGCCGGTTTTTTAACAGGGCACTAACGACGATTTAATTCAGAAATCCTAATTGTTAGATTTTGTAAAATATGCCAATGTGTGTGGCATTTTATGCTGCGGTGGTACGTCGATTGCTTGCTCAAAGAACAATTTCCCGACGCAATGCGTGGCAGGAAATTTATTCCGTACAGCAAAATGTTGGGCTATAGATACCTTGCAGTAAGGTTTCGAAATTTTGTCCGTGCGCGAGCGCACAGAGCGATGCGTCTCGTTAAGGGATATTGTGTGTTGAATCCGATCCGAGGAATGTCCTCGACTCCGGCAACGCGCATGGGGCGCATCAATTCACAGCGGACAACTATCGAGCCCAAAAGTCATGCAGAGGTCCTCAGCAGTAGATCCGGATAGTTCCGGGAGCGTACCAAGCGATTACTCGTGTGTGTTGTGCGGCGCCGGCCCGGCAGGAATGGGCTTCCTGTTCTACGCGTTCAAGAGCGGCAAGCTGGCAGAGGTGGCCAGAAACGGGCTGCTGATCATCGACAAACGCGCGAGCCTAGGAGCAGGCAAGCTCGGCGACTATGTGAACGTTACAGGCAACTCGGTCGCAAAATCCTTCCTCGCGTGCCTCGAGCACGAACGCTTCGACGAAGTGTTCGGCGACATCCGCGAGTACAACGAGTTGCATAGGAAACTGGCCGCGGATCCCGACGGTGCGCCGCTGCTCTCCGAGGTCGGCGAACTCCTCACGCTGGCTGCCGAGCGACTCATCGCGCACCTCGTCGAACATTTCGACGTCGATGTACTGCGCGGACACGAAATCGATGCGATTCGTCACAACCGGGACGGCCGCTTCGAAATCGCTTATCACGACACGCGCAGACCCGCGGCACGCCGGATGGTGATTAGCGACACCGTCGTGATGAATCTCGGCGGAACGCAGCGCGTCGAAGAGGTCGATGATCTGTGCCGCACTCTGGACATTCCATTGCCGGGCAACGGCGTCATCACCTGCACGTCGGATGAACTGCTTCGCCTCACGAGCACGCAACTGGTCGACACCTTCGCGCCCGTGTTCGCCCCTGCCGCGGCCCGGCGTACGAACCGGATCACGATCATCGGCGGCTCGCATAGCGCGTTCACGATGACCGAGCGTCTTGCGACTGATCTCGGCGGCGCCGGACTCGATGAAATCGCCATCATTCATCGCTCGCCGATCCGGCTGTTTTTTGAAACCGAGGAGGAAGCGCGCGCATGGGGTTATATGGTCGACCCAGTCAACGATATTTGCCCGATCACGCGGCGCGTGAATCGTTCGAGCGGTCTGCGCTACCGCGCATTCGAGATTGCATGTTCGGTGATGTCGCAGGGCCGCGTCGCGGGAACGAAGCCGCGTGTCGAATTGATCGATGCCGCCTCCGGGGAAAGCGAGCGCGCCCGTGCTGCCACCTGTCTCACGCAGTCATGTGGCGTGGTTCATAGCGCCGGCTATGGGCCCAACATGTCCGCGTTGGTCGACCATCGAGGGGCGGAGATTCCTCTGCTGTTCCGCCAGGGCGGCATCGAGGTCGACAAATTCGGCCGTCCGCTCGACATGAACGGCAAAGTGGTACGCGGACTCTTCACGTTTGGGCTGGGTTCCGGCTTTCGGCCCGACCCGGAGATCGGGAGCGAGGCCGCATTCACCGGACGAATCCATGGCGTCTGGATCTTTCATCATGAAATCGGCAAGCGGATTCTGACCGGCGTTCTGAAAGCGCTGGCCGAGAAGGCTGTTGCACAGGAAGCGGAAATGATCGCGACGGCGGATGAGGACACACATGCCGGGGGCCGGCCACGTCGCGGCCGAGCGGACCATCGCCGCTGACTGACGGGCAAGCATGACCACTCAGCACCACACTGGCTCACCGACTCGAGTCGCTGAGATAGGGCGGGTTCGTCCGCTTTATGTCGTCCCATAGACCTCCTTAATAAACTGGACATGTTGTGAATCCACACTACGACCTATTGACACTTCAGCTAGCATCGGGGTCCTTTCGGTCTGCAGCAAAGTGACATTGGCGTCCAGCGTTTCAACGAACGTTCAACGCAAATAAGTCCTCTTATATCCGCCGATCGTGCGGGCTATTCCGCCAGCATTATTGGCGCGACCTTCTTTGACGGCTATGCTGCACTGCGACATCGAATGCAACGCGATGACCAATGCGAAGCTTTGATCGTCTCCATTACCGCTTCTGTTTGCCGACCGCGCGAATGAGGGCAATGCATCGTCATTGGTTCCTCGATTCGAGCGAGGCCTGCCGTACCAAGGCGGGCTGCGATACTTACGTGAGGGAAATGATGACGACATTCCAGTCATACCGCCGTGGCAACCGTCTGTTCGAGGCGCTCCCAACGCATGAATGGGACGCAATACTTCCTCATCTTGAACTCGTCGAATTGAGTCCGGGGCAACTGCTGTCGAAATCCGGTGAACTCATACGAACCGTCTATTTTCCGGCCACAGCGATCGTGTCTCTGCTGCAAACCATGGAAAACGGCAGTTCGGTGGAAATTGCCGCGATCGGCAGGGATGGCACGACAGGCGTGCCGATCCTGACGGGCGGAGACACCATGCCAGCCAGCGTTCAGGCTCAATGCCGGGGTTTCGCTTATCGAATCAGCGCTACAGCACTGCGCGAAGCGTTGCGCAATTGCGCTTCGCTGCGCTCACTGATGCTGCTATACATGCAGGCCCTGCTCACGCAGGTCGCACAGACTGCGGCGTGCAACAGGCTGCATCGACTGGACGAGCAACTGTGCCGGTGGCTGCTGGTCGATATCGATCGTTCGGGCACAAGCGATTTGCAAGTCACGCAGCAACTCATTGCCGACATGCTCGGCGTGCGTCGTGAAGGCGTGACTGAGGCGTCCGGCAAGCTTTGCGAAGCCGATCTCATCCATCACAGCCGTGGCCGTGTGCGGATCCTTGATCGGACCGGACTCGAGGCGCGCTCATGCGAATGTTATGAGATCGTGAAACGCGAATTCGATCGGCTATTGCCGCGTATCAACGCGATGGAAGTCACGCGCTGAGGGTTTTGCCGTATTCACAAATCGAATTGGAGTCTGGGACGGCCGGCAATATGTTGTGTGTTCGCACAGATTGCTGGCCTTGCGGAACTATAAAATGTGGCGAGCACCTGACTTGAGGGAGCCTGACGCCGGTATCGGAAAGAGTAGGCGTGCCGCTCACGTGTCGTGATATCGGTAAGCTCGCGATTGATCGGCCGCGGTGCTTGTAGCGCAAGAAGAAAGAAGGCCTGGAGACAAATGGTCAGGCACTCGCCAACGAAATACCGTGCCGCGGTCCGTGTGCTCGGGACCGTGCGCGGCAGTTTCTCTCTCCCGCGGAGAGCTATTCGCGCGTGTCAGCAATCACACTCGCGCGGAGCGCCCGCCCAAGACTCATCGGCCTACTGCCCTTGCATAGGCCGCGCGATCTGATCGGAAGTTGCCGTTCGTCGTCTGCTTTGTCTGTCAAACTGTCATTACGCGGCGGCCTGCAGTTCTTGCCTCGCGTCGCACTAAATCCGCGCTTTCGCCGACTTTGCCATGCTCGTATGCGCGGCTGGCTTCACGCTGTGACCTCCAACGGGCGCGATCATCCGCATCCGGCTGGAGCCTGATGTCGCATCCACTGCCACGCCATACGCGTACTGCTTCAGTTGTGCCGTTTTCCGACCTGGTCGCGATTCTAGTAAAGTATGATGATTGGCGCGCTAACCGCCGCGTCATACCATCGCTGCTGCCTGTGTGTCTTTGACGTTCTACCGGCTGCGTGCGGTGACTTCCGGTGAATCGCGAAGGAGGTGAATCGTTATAAATTCAATCTCGCCTCAATTGAAAGGACCAGGTAAATGTCGAGCGTTTTGACACATTTTTTATGCTTCATATTCGGCGTGGTGATTGGCGTTTTCGTATGCGCATTATGTGTCGCACGTTCCAGAACGCCACGAGACGATAACTAACTCTTTCTTTGGGACGCGCAGGCAGCCTGCGTCCCGATGCGCATCGGCAGGGGCATCTGCCGCAAACCATGAAGGCCGCGCCTATCATCGCGACGACGCAGGCGCGGCTCTCAGCAAAAGAAATGGCCGGCAATCGGCGATAAGGCCGAACCCCGTCAACGCCGGGTGGTGGAGACACGGGCAACGTGAACACTGCAAGCGTTGCCCGACCGCCGAAGCTCTCCTCCTTACCCCCGTTAGTGCGGGAGAAAGCGTGTATGTTGCTTTCCGCACTGAAACAAGATTTCTAGAACCCTACACTAAGCTGGTTGCATCTGTTCGCGGCGCTGGAAGTCGCGATGGAAAGCTATATCAAAGCTGCTTACCGACGTCCCGTGGACGCATCGTTCAACGGATGTCAGCCAGACTCCAATCGACCTTCCGCGCAACTGCATGAAGGCGGCTTCCAAAGGGCTTCCATGATCTTGGTGACAGGCAGCGCCGGTTTTATCGGCGCCAACTTCGTGCTCGACTGGCTGCAAATCTTCGATGAACCCGTCGTGAATGTCGACAAGCTCACCTATGCGGGCAATCTACGCACGCTGAAATCTCTGCAGCACAATCCATTGCATATTTTCGTATGCGCCGACATATGCGATCGCGCTGCAATGGACGAGTTGCTCGCCGAATACAAGCCGCGCGCGATCATCCACCTGGCGGCCGAGACTCACGTCGACCGGTCCATTCACGGGCCGGAGAACTTCGTGCTGACCAATGTCGTAGGTACCTTTACGCTACTGGAAGCGGCTCGCTCGTATTGGAGCAGGTTGAACGACGCCGGCAAAGCGGAATTCCGCTTCCTGCACGTGTCGACCGACGAAGTGTTCGGCTCGCTTTCCGCTACCGATCCGCAATTCTCCGAAACTACGCCGTACGCGCCGAATAGCCCTTACTCGGCCACCAAGGCGGGTTCCGACCATCTGGTGCGCGCCTACCATCATACGTATGGCCTGCCGGTGCTCACCACGAACTGCTCGAACAACTACGGTCCGTACCAGTTCCCCGAGAAACTGATTCCGCTGATGATCGCCAACGCGCTCGGCGGCAAGCCGCTGCCGGTCTATGGCGACGGTCAGAACGTGCGCGACTGGCTGTATGTCGGCGACCATTGCAGCGCGATCCGCGAGGTGCTCGCGCGCGGCACGCCGGGCGAGACGTACAACGTCGGCGGCTGGAACGAGAAGAAGAACCTCGAGGTCGTCCATACGCTGTGCGACCTGCTCGATCAGTTGCGTCCGAAGGCGGGCGCGTCATACCGCGATCAGATCAGCTATGTGAAGGATCGTCCGGGCCACGACCGCCGTTATGCGATCGACGCGCGCAAGCTCGAACGCGAACTCGGCTGGAAGCCTGCGGAAACATTCGAAACGGGCCTCGCGAAAACGGTGCAGTGGTATCTGGACAATCAGGAGTGGTCGGACGAAGTTGCCTCCGGCGACTATCGCAAGTGGGTTGAGACCAACTACGCGCAGCGCGCGTAAAGGCACGGCAATGGCGCGCAAAGGCATTATTCTCGCGGGCGGCTCGGGCACACGCCTGTATCCGATCACGCATGTGGTCTCCAAGCAGTTGCTGCCCGTGTACGACAAACCGATGATCTACTATCCGCTCTCCACGCTGATGGTGGCGGGCATTCGCGACGTGCTGATCATTTCGACGCCGCAGGACACGCCGCGCTTCGAAGCGATGCTGGGCGACGGCAGCCAGTGGGGCATGAACATCCAGTACGCGGTTCAGCCGTCGCCGGATGGGCTCGCGCAGGCGTTCATCATCGGCCGGGATTTTGTGGGCAACGATCCGTCGGCGCTGATTCTCGGCGACAACATTTTCTATGGTCACGATCTCGCCGCGCAGCTCGAGCGCGCAAATGCGCGTGACAGCGGCGCGACCGTGTTCGCGTATCACGTGCATGACCCGGAACGTTACGGCGTAGTCGAGTTCGATAAGAGTTTTCACGCGCTCTCCATCGAGGAGAAGCCCGAAAAGCCGCGTTCGAACTATGCGGTCACAGGCCTCTATTTCTACGATAACCAGGTCTGCCACATCGCTGCGGACATCAGACCGTCGTCGCGTGGCGAACTCGAGATCACCGACGTCAACTCGTGCTATCTGCGGCGCAATGCGCTCGAAGTGGAAATCATGGGCCGTGGCTACGCGTGGCTCGACACAGGCACGCATGATTCACTGATCCAGGCGGCTACGTTTATCGAAACGCTGCAAAAGCGTCAGGGTTTGGTAGTGGCGTGTCCGGAAGAGATTGCATTTCGCCGACATTGGATCGACGAGGAGAAATTGCTCCAACTCGCCAAACCGCTCGCCAAGAATGCGTATGGCCAGTATCTGCTTAATCTTCCGAAGGATCAGGTGGCGTGGCCAAGCCGTTGACCCCGTCATGTTCGAATGGAGCGAAGCTGCTTCCGACTTCCATGCGATAGCTCATCCGCAACTTGCTGAACGTGCGCCGCCGCACATTTAAATTGAAGCTGCACAGGTACGCTTCAAGGCGTAGACCGCAGTGATGCGCATCGTAAGTTGGCTTGCGCATAAGTGTTCATATGCGCGTCTGTTCACGCAGTCGAGGGGCTTTGCCGATAGTCACAATACGCCCTGAGCCCGCATCAAATACTTTCGTAATACATCAAGTTTCACAAGTAGTCATTTTTCCCTATCGTCGAAACGCGTTGTGGTCAGCGCGAATTGTCATTCCGGCATCGACCGGCCGGAATGGAGGTGACATCTTTCGGTCGTTTGGCAGATCAAGCGCTCGCCCTAAGACACGTTCGCGATGAGTTGATATTAACGATGTCAATTCAGAATTCGCGGCGACTCTGGCGGTACCTTCAGCCCTTACCTAATTTACTGGCAGACCGCGATGTTGAGACGAACCCTGCTCGCAAATTTCGTTGGACAGATGGTGACCGCGTTGCTCGGCATCGTCATGGTCCCGATATACGTGCGTCATCTCGGGGTCGAAGCTTATGGGCTGATTGCGATAAACGCGGTGGTTCTCGCATGGGTACTCGTTCTGGACTTCGGTCTTTCGCCCACGTTGTGCCGGGAGCTCGGCAGCCTCCGGGCCGGTACTGGTTCGAAAGCTGAAGTCGGGTTGTTGCTGGAATCACTGGAAAAGCTGATTCTCGGCACCAGCGCCATCCTGTTCGTCTTGTCGATCTTCATCGCGCCTTATTTCGCCGAACGATGGTTGAACGCGTCCACACTGCCTCCGAGCGTGATTCGTACGGCATTTGTGCTGATGATGCTGACTGCTATCGGGCGGTGGCTCGGTGCGCTATACCGTGGGGGTGTGGTCGGCATCGATCGACAGGTTGCACTCAACGGAATTGTCATCACCTTTGCCGTGATACGCACGGTGCTCGTTGTGCCGATCATCATGATCTGGCCGCGTATCGAGTTCTTCTTTGTTTGGCAACTTTTGGCGATTGTCGTAGAAGCGGCCGCGATGCGGACACTGCTCGGCCGTACGATCGACATACCGTTTCTGTCGACGCGTTTTTCATGGAAGGTACTGTCGTCCCGCGCGAAGCTGTCGCTGTCGATTGCATTGGCGACGGTGATCTGGGCCTGCACCACACAGATCGACAAGATCGCCCTTTCGAAAATTTTGCCGCTGGCGGATTTTGCGGTGTTCAGCCTGGCGACTCTGTTGGCGAGCGGAATCTTGTTGTTGGCCAACCCGATTCAACAGGCGTTCATTCCACGGCTGACTACAGAAAGCTTCGGCGGCGGGGAACGAATTCGCCAGATGTATGCACTGGCCACTGAACTGACGTCATTGGCGGTGATCCCGGTTGCGGCAGTGTTCATCTGTGCGCCCGAGGCCGTGCTTCGATTCTGGTCCGCAAGCGCACCGTTGAGTCCCGACGCATTGCGAACGATGCAATGCTATGCGGCAGGAAACGCATTTTCAGCGATCGCTTCGCTGGCGTTTATCGTGCAGTACGCGAAAGGGGACCTGTCGCTGCATCTGAAAGGCAATATCGGCTTTCTTGTCCTCTATGCGCCCGCGGTCCTATTTGGCGGCATTCATCTCGGTGCGGTCGGCGCTGCCTATGCGTGGGCGGGAATGAACTTTCTGCTCCTGTTCGGCTGGGTTGCGATCGTACATCGAAAGTTTATCCCCGGTATCAACGCCAGTTGGTATCGCGGCCTCGCTGCGCGTATCGCTGCGCTCACCCCCGTCGGACTGTTGTTGAGTTTCGCGGATCTCACAAGCTGTTCGCGTATTGGTCTGTTCTTTGTTCTATCAGGAGCGTGGCTCGCTATGGCCGCATTGACCATCGCGGTCTCGCCGATTATTCAACGAAAGGCTCGCCACCTGGCCGGGCGGCTGGTCCTCAACTGAGACAACAGCATGGATACTAACCTTTACCCTCCGGTCCAGGAGCAAGCCACGCCCGTACTATCGGTCATCGTGCTCTGCTACCGGCAAGGCGAGTATGTCGGTCCGTGCCTCCAAAGCGTACTCGACCAGAAGCTCGATGTGCCATTCGAGGTGATCGTGGGCGATGATAATTCGCCAGACAACTCCCTCGACGTCATCGAGTCGTTTCGATCGCGCTATCCGGATGTGATCAAGGTCATTTCGCACGACGCCAACGTCGGCTTCGCGGCGAACTTCGCCGATACCGTCGCGATGGCGAAGGGCGAATACATCGCCAACATCGACGGCGACGATGTCATGCTTCCTGGCAAGCTGCAGCGCCAACTCGATTTCTTAAGAGAGCATCCTGAATGCGGTCTCGTGGTCCATAGGATGCGCACGGTGGACCAGGATACGTTGGAGTCTGTGCCGTATCCACTACCCCAAAATAAGCCCGCAACGTTCGATGCCGAATTCCTCATCAAGAACGGACCGTACTTTTTTCATAGCTCGGAGATGTATCGGGCCCATCTGCGTCATCGCAGCCCCGTTGACGTAGGTCTGAAATCAGTCTGTGATGTGGCACACCTGCTCCAGGTGGTGTTCGGCTGGCAAGGCTGCTACCTGGAGGAAGAGTGGGGCCTTTACCGTGTCAACCGGACCGGCATGACCTCGACACGAATCAACAATCCCGAGCGTCATAGGGAATACATGGCCGACATGATCCAGACCTGCCAGATTGCGGCCGATCTCGGCATGGCGAGCGACACAGTCAACCGGGGGCGCGCAAAGTTCTATCTGACCTCGGCCATCTTCTATCTGGAGCATGGACACGAGGATAACTTCGAGGACTGCATCGAGTCGAGCTGGCGCGCGGCAAGAATCAGCACGAAACAGCTGGTTTTGTACTCGACGCGCCGGTGGCCACGTCTGTCACGCGCTGTCTATACGCGGCTCAAGCAAGTGACCGGACGACAACGGGCCCACGCATGAGTACCACCGTACAGGAGAACGAGCGTCGTGCCACTAAAAGATTGAGGCTTCTCGATCGGTGTAACCGCGCGCTTCTCGCTTGGTACCGACTCAAGACACGCCTGTGGTACGCGCATGTGTTCAAGTCGGTCGGCGCGAAAACGACGATCTTTCGTCCCATGCTACTCGTCAACGTGCATTACGCGTCGATTGGCGAGCGTGTACTGATTCGGCCCGGTGCGCGCATCGAACTTGTCGTGACGGATTCGGCTGCGCCGCCGCGGCTCACGATCGGAAGCCGGGTCAATATCGAGCAGAACGTTCACATCGTATGCGGCTCTTCAATCGAGATCGGCGACGGCGCGACCATTACCGGCAACGTTGCCATTGTCGATGTCGAGCATCCGTATGAGAACGTCAACGACACCACCCGCATTGGCGAGCGTATTCGCACGCGAGGTAACTATGTGGTGATCGGGCAGGGCGCTTTTATTGGATTTAGCGCAGTCATTCTGCCCAACGTGAAAATTGGCCGCCACGTCGTGGTCGGCGCGCATTCGGTAGTGACCCGCGACGTTCCCGACTATTGCGTGGTCGCAGGTAATCCGGCGCAAATCATCAAGCGCTACAACTTCGAAACCAGATGTTGGGAGAGGGAGAAACAATGAAAGTCCTGATTACGGGTGGCGCCGGCTTTATCGGCTCGAGTCTGGCGCGCAAGCTCTGCGCCAACAATGCGGAAGTCACGGTCCTCGATAGCCTCTCCCCGCAGATTCACGGAGAGAATCCCAGCGTCACGTCTGCGATCTTCGCATCGTTGCCGGAAAGCGTGCACTTCGTGAAGGGGTCGGTGACTGATCGAGCCATGCTCGAACGTGTCATGCAGGGGCAGGACGCGATCGTTCATCTTGCGGCCGAGACGGGTACGGGCCAATCGATGTACGAGGTCGATCGCTATGTCGACGTGAACGTGCATGGAACAGCGCTGATTCTCGACATACTGGTGAAAAATAGCCGCAATTCCGTGCGCAAAGTGGTCGTTGCTTCGTCTCGCGCGATTTACGGCGAAGGCAAGTATCGTTCCCCGGCCGCCGGCATTCTGTATCCTGGTCCGCGGAAGGAAAAGGACATGCTTGAGGGCCAGTTCGAGCATCTCTGCCCGGTAAGCGGCGAAGCGATGGAATGCGTGCCCACCGACGAGGAATCGAAAATCCATCCGACCTCGCTTTATGGCATTACCAAGCAGACTCAGGAACAGATGGTGATGACGACTTGCCGTTCTATCGGCATCGATGCATCGGCGTTGCGCTATCAGAATGTCTACGGCCCGGGGCAGTCGTTATCGAACCCTTACACGGGCATTCTCTCGATCTTTTCGACGCGCATAAAAAACGGCAATCCGATCAATATTTTCGAAGATGGTCTGGAAAGCCGTGACTTCGTCTACATCGATGACGTGGTGGATGCGACCTACGCAGCGCTCACGAACGCGAACGCGGCGGACAACGTGTTCGGCATCGGTTCGGGCGTGCGCACTTCGGTCATGGACGTCGCCAAGACTTTGTGCGAGGTGTATGCCAGCGATGTCAGCGTCACCGTGACGGGCGCATTCCGCCTGGGCGATGTACGCCATGTCTACGCCGATTTGACCAAGGCAAGGGACATGCTCGGATTCGAGCCCAAGGTGTCGTTCAGCAAAGGCATCGCACGGTTTGCCCGGTGGGTCGACCAGCAGGAGGTGATGGCCGATACCTACGAGAAGAGCATCGCCGAGATGCGGGAGAAGGGTCTATACAAGGGCTGTGAACGCGCCGCATGACACATCGGTGTGACGCCCTCACGCGCTATGACGGAGGCGCCGCGACGGCCGCCTCCGCAACTCATTTGAAGGACGCGATATGTCAACGAGATATGGTTCGCCGCTGATCGGAATTGTCACCGTGTTGTATCGCTCCGATTCCGTGCTTCCTGATTTTTTCAAGAGTCTCGCGGCCCAGCGCGATGCGAACTTCAAGCTGTACGTGATCGACAACAGCGAGAAGGATACGGGGTGTGCGATATCGCGCGAGCTTGCGGCTCTCAACGATATCCAAGCCGATATCGTGTTCAATAACGACAATGTCGGCGTCGCTCGCGGCAACAATCAGGGTATAGAGATGGCGCTTGCAGACGGATGCGAATACGTTCTGCTGGCCAACAACGACACCGATTTCCCGGATCACGACGTGATCGCGGGACTGGTGCGGCACACCGAGGAGGCGGGCGCATTGGCCTCGGTGCCCAAGATCACCTATCACGGCACCAATCGGATATGGTGTGCGGGCGGAAGATTCTCGCCCCTTACCGCCACCACGCCGCACGTGGGCGATCGGAAGGAAGATCGCGGGCAGTTCGACGAAGAAATGTTTACAGAATACGCGCCGACCTGCTTTATGTTGCTGCACAAAAGCATCTTTCAGACAGTCGGAATGATGGACGAAAAGTACTTCGTCTATTACGACGACAGCGACTTCGTCTGGCGCATGAAGAGTGCCAGTATCGGCCTGCTATACGTGCCGACATCGAGTGTCGGTCACAAGGTGGCGGTGTCTACCGGCGGCAATGAAAGTCCCTTCAGCCTGTTCTATACGGCGCGCAATCGCGTTTATTTCAGCCGCAAGCACCTCGCACCTGCACACCGTGCAATTGCGATTGCCTATGCCGTCGTCACGTTGACGGTTAAATGCGTGAAGTTTTCGCCGGCGGCCAGATCGAGCGTGTTCAAAGGACTTAGAGCCGGCTTCTCATTGTCAGTCGCCGATCATTGACTGAAAGACTGCGTGGCAGCGCTTCGTTACTCCGGCGTGCTGCCAATTTCCCGGCGCGCACCCGGGCACAAGCGATGGCGACGAAAGTCTACGGCGCGAGATAAGAGAACTCCGGGACGGAGGTCGGCAACATCATCACCCCCCCGCACCTTCCGGTGCGTGAGCACATCCGGGCCGCTGCCGACGACCTCTCGTCAACGCCCGGATGCGATTCGCACATGCGTGTTTAGCATGGCTCAGCCCTATTTCACCAGCGCGCTAAAAATATCGACCACGCGCATTTGTTGCGTTTCGGTCAAGCCGGCCCAGAGGGGAAGCCGAATCAGGCGTTTTGACTGGTCGATGGTAACGTCCAATGGGCCGCCAGCTTTGCCGTACCGTTGCCCGGCAGGCGATGAATGAAGCGGAACATAATGAAATACCGAACCTATTTCCTGCCTTCTATATTCATCGAGTAGACGCTGGCGCACATGTTCGTCTTCAACCAGAACGTAATACATATGTCCATTGTGCTGGCACTCTTTCGGCACGATCGGACGACGGAGCGCGCCTCGGCGCTCGAACGGCTCGAGAAGCGCATGATATCGCTCCCAGTGCGCGAGGCGCGCCTGAGTAATCTTTTCAGCACTTTCCAGTTGAGCCCATAGATAGGCAGCGATCAACTCACTTGGTAAGAATGAAGAGCCGACTTCCTGCCAGGTGTATTTGTCGACTTCTCCGCGGAGATAGCGGCTTCGATCAGTGCCTTTCTCACGGATTATTTCCGCGCGCCTCGTGAGGGCGGGATCGTTCACGAGCAACGCGCCACCTTCGCCTGAGATGATATTTTTTGTTTCGTGAAAACTGTAGGCTCCGAGGTGGCCAATGGAGCCGAGGCCACGGCCCTTATAGGTTGCCATGACCGCCTGCGCCGCGTCTTCGACGACTTTGAGTCCATGGCGTTGAGCGATGGATACGATCGTGTCCATTTCGCAAGCCACGCCGGCGTAATGCACCGGGACGATCGCTCGAGTTCGTGGCGTGATCGCCGCTTCGATCAATCGCTCGTCGAGATTCATAGTGTCTTCGCGGACATCCACGAAGACAGGCACGCCACCGCGCAGGACGAATGCGTTCGCCGTCGAGACGAACGTGTACGACGGCATGATGATTTCGTCGCCGGGTTGGATGTCCAGCAACAGGACTGCCATCTCAAGCGCGGCTGTGCAGGAGTGAGTCAGCAATGCCTTGCCGGCACCGCTTCTTTCCTGCAGCCACTCGTTGCAACGTCCTGTGAAGGAGCCGTCGCCAGCGAGCTTTTTACTGAAGTGAGCTTCTGCGACGTACTTCAGTTCATTACCCGTCATAGCGGGCGTATTGAAGGGAATACGATTCTCGTTTACCTCGATTCCAATTTGCGGCGTAGATCGGCTCATGAATAGTTCACCCCAACATGATCGAGAATCAATAGTTCTCGCTGCGACACATATTTGGATCTCGAAGCTGCCCGGCTTCAAGGCCCCGCGTTCCGGCGAACTCGCCAGGTGTTTCAATAAGCAAGTTGCGTGAAGTCCCTTGCTGTGGATCTCAACTGGAGATTGTTCTGTAGCGTGACACTTCGTCTGTCTAACAGATGGTGCGTGTGGACTGCGCGGCCTGCTTGTAGATCAGGCAAGGCGGAGCGTCGACTGGTACGAGATCGAACTGCTCGGTCAGTTGAGCCGCGACCTTCTTGAAGTCGTGCATGACCAAAAGCTCTGACGGCCGGATAGGCGCCGCAAGAAAATAGGAGAGGCTGCGAACGTCGCAAAGGCGATAAATGCCAGCAGTGTCCAGACAGGGTCTCGCAATAGATGAAGCATGTCGCGCAACGAAAAGTTACCCGCTTCGTTGTCTGCGCGAGACGATCCAAAACTGAGAATATGCGTGTTCAAAGGCGCCATCTCCAAGATGCGGGTAGCAAGCTTCTCGATGGAGCGACAAGCTTCGCCGCGTCCATCGCGACTTGCGCAAATGTGATAGGAATACCTCCTTTGCCACGTCGGAGTCTGTGGTTTAGCGCACGTTGCGCGGCGCCGAATCAGTTTAGGTAGGTGGATAGCCGACAGGCGGGCAAAACTATTTGTTTCGCAAATAGTGGTGTGGCAGGATTGATTACAGTTGCATTAATAGGCGGTATGAAGTTTCGCCCGATAGGAACCACGAAAGCCTGCATAAATTACTGAAGTGGCAATATCCCAACCAGGCGGCGCCCCTGCACGATGCCGGGTTCAATTCGTGTCGCCATGCCTGAATCCTCGTGAGGCGGTGTCGTAGTGATCCGCATAAGCGCGGAGAAACAGATAGGTAGCTTCGCGCAGACCAAGTGTCCTTCGCGGAATAATTCTGCGGACTGGATATAGAAGTAGTACTTAGTATATCGATCGACCTTCCTGTGCCGGTCGTTCTGCGGCAAAAGCTTTCCGCAATGGGTGCCCCACATGCACTCGGGCATTCGAACGTTCGGCGCCGCACAGACAGCGCGCGTTCCAGCACGGATCATGCAGTTGCATCATCGGCCATTGCAGACTTTCGGCGCTCGATGCCGCCGACTGTTGTGATCTTCTGCTTCGGAGTGTGAGCCCTCAAAGGTATCGTCGGACCCGGTGTATGGACTGACGCGGGGCGGTCGAATGGCAGCGGCGGTAAGCCGAGCACGGTGCCTGTCGAGAGTCACGACCAGCTAACGGGAATCCACCGTCAAGGCACAAATTGACGGGATCAGCGAACAACGGTACAGCGGCGACGTTGGGTAGCCTGGGTGACCTGATCCAGCGCGGTGCCTGTCAGATCATCCCTCCAGACGACCGAGGCGGAATTGGCGACATTGCTCGAACAGTACGACAACGTGAAGACCTGTGGTGACAAGCGCACGGGGGCATGCCAAGCCCATTCGCCCAGGCGCACGGTCGTCACGCCTATCGCACCCCGGCCGGCGAAGGTATGCAGCCGCTCGGGTTCTAGCTCGACGTTCAACTCGATGTTGCTGGACCTGAAATGAAAAATGAGCGCGGACAGAACCTTCTCAAGCGCGTCGACCTTATTGTCGGTGGCGCTTTCTTGTACATATTAGGGGCGCTTCGCAAAAAACGACGCCTGCCGGTTGAGTGCACGACAGCAGGCATTTTTGCCTTCGCTGCAATTGGCGACTCGATCTTGTCGTCGATAATTATTTCTGAGTTGAGGAAAGTCAAAAAGATTTCCAGAATAGTGATATTTGCATCACGAAGCAACGCGCGTATCTATGATCTGTTCGACGGGTTCGACGAAGTTGTCGTAGTCCCTTTGACCAGCCCGTTGAACGCGCTCAAGGAAATAAAGAAATACGAGGTCGATGTCTTAATCGACACTTCGCAATGGCCAAGGATTTCGGCCATATTGGCAGCTTTCACGAAGACGAAGTTTACGATTGGTTTTAAGACCAGGAATCAATTCCGCCATTATGCTTATGATGCCAGCGTTGAGCATTGCGAAGGCCTTCATGAGCTGGATAATTTCAGAAGGCTATTGCGCCCCCTAGGCATCGAGTCGACGGAACATCCGAAAATCACCAAGGCTATTCGTCCTTCCAGTTTGCCGTTCGTCATTGACGATAAATATGTTGTTTTTCACCCGTGGGCCTCTGGAACAAATTTCGCCATGCGCGAATGGCCCATGGAGTGCTGGCGCGATCTTGCGCATGTATTGATTGATAACGGGCACGCCATTGTCATCACGGGCGGTCCTGAAGATGCCACACGGGCTCAACAATTGGTTGAGCTGATCGGCAGCCAGAAGGTCGTAAGCGTGGCAGCCAAGGTGAGTCTGACTGAAGTGGTCGGAATAGTAAGGCGGGCGGAATGCATAGTTTGTGTGAACACCGGAATCATGCATTTGTCCGCAATGCTGGATACGCCGATGATTAGTCTGCATGGTCCTACCAATCCGTTTCGATGGGGCCCTGTCGGCAAAGAGCGTGGAGTCCTTGCTGTGTCTAAGCGAGAAGGCGGAATGTTCCTGAGCCTCGGATTTGAATATCCGAGAAATGCGAAGTACGTGATGGAAAAAATAAGCGTCGCTTCTGTCGCCGACGTTCTGAGTGAAGTTTATTCGATCAATTTAGGCCGCCATGACAAGAAACCCGCCGGTGAAGCTTTCGCCTCCTGATTTCGACTGCGCTCAATTAATGGTCGTAGGCGACGTCATGCTCGATTGGTATTGGCACGGTTCGACCTCGCGGATCTCGCCGGAGGCGCCCGTTCCCGTCGTCCATGTGCAAGCTGAAGAGACGCGTGTCGGTGGGGCGGGAAACGTCGCGCTGAACGCGGCAGCACTTGGAGCTCGTGTTCGCCTTCTCGGCTTGGCCGGGCAGGATGCGCACGCCGATCGGATCGAAGAGTTGCTGCGCGAAGGCGGGGTTGATTGCGTTCTCCAACGCGTCGCGGGCAGCAAGACGATCACCAAGCTTCGGATTCTTTCCCGCCATCAGCAGATGATCAGGGCGGACTTTGAGGACCATTTTCCCGAACGCAATGGAGATGAGCTGATTTTCAGCTTTGAGCGGCAGTTGCACGAAGTCGATGCGGTGGTCTTATCCGACTACGCGAAAGGGTCACTGCACGATTCGAAGAACCTCATCTCCGCCGCTCGCCGTGCAGGAAAACCCGTCATCGTCGATCCGAAAGGAACGGATTTCGAGCGTTATCGCGGCGCCACCGTCATTACGCCCAACCTGTCCGAATTCGAGGCTGTCGTTGGGCGGTGCGAGAGTGATGCCACGATCGAGCAGAAGGGTGCCGCCCTTTGCGATGCGTTTGAATTCGAAGCGGCGCTCGTCACACGCAGCGAGAAAGGCATGACGTTAATTTCTCGCGGCCACGCCCCTTTGCATTTGCCAACGCGCGCGCGCGAGGTGTTCGATGTGACGGGGGCCGGGGACACTGTCGTTGCCACGCTTAGTGCCGCGCTCGGCGCGGGCATGCCGCTGGACGAAGCAGTCGTGCTTTCCAATGTCGCGGCAGGCATCGTCGTGGCTAAATTGGGAACCGCGACGGTCCGTCGCCCCGAACTCCAGCAGGCACTGCAGCTTGACTTGCATTCCGCACGTCGAGGCAATATTCTCGCGCGAATTTCACTATTACCTTGGCGAGCGAAACCCCGCTCTGAAAAGCCGAGTAACGTGAGCACCTGACGCGCAGACGTGAGCGGAACGTCGAGAGCCGACACGGTGTGGACTCGTTGTGCCGGCTGGTGACCCGCTCCCGCTCGATGCCCACATCGATTGGCATGCCGAAATGAACGAGTTCAGTCCCGCGAACCGGACGATTGCGCGGACCTTGTCCTTCTCAGGCTGCAATCACGCCGCAGCAATGCTGCGAGCGTCGCGAACTTCAGCCGGTAGCGCCGCGTAAGCGGTGGCGAGATGATAAGGCGTAGTCGACGGCATGTCGGCGCGCGACACGTCACCCGCGGCCGTCTTGCATTCGAACCAGCCTTGCGCGTGCAGAAACCGCTCGCGGAAGCGCTCGATCTGCCCGGGCAACACCGCACGCGCCGCGTCATCGTTGCGGGTGGCGAGTGCGCGCAGATATTCGCTTTGCGCCCAGATCCGCTGCGTGGCGTCCTTTACTCGACCGGCGTCATCGAGCGACGCGCACACGCCGCCCGTGACCGGATCCACGCCATGTTGCTGCGCAAACTCAAACGCGCGCGAGAGCGAGTCGTCGAGCCCCGATCCGCCCAATAGCGTGCCCGCTTGCCTGATCAGCCAGAACCATTCGAACTGATGGCCGGGCTCCAGACGGTTGTCGTCGACACCCAACGGCAGTTCCGCGATGCAGCCGGTCGGCGCATGCACGAAGGTGCGTTCGATGGCGCCAGCCAGCTTGCGCAACGCAGAATCGAACGCAGTGTCTTGGGTCACTTCGCGCGCGGCGAGCCAGGCTTCGGTGAGATGCATCAACGGGTTTTGCACCGGCGTACCGGTCACCGTCGATAATTCCGCATCGAGCGCCGCGTTGAACAATCCGTGCTGCGCGGCGAAACGCGTTTCGATTAGCGCCGAGGTGCTATGGACGAGGTTGAGTGCATCGCGATTGCCGAAGCTTGCGGCATATTCAGCGCACGCGAAGACCAGGAACGCGTGCGTATAGAGATCTTTCGTCGTATCGAGCGGCGCACCTTGTGCATCAACGCTGTAGAACCAGCCGCCGCGCTGCTTGTCCTGAAAGTAGTGCAGCAGGGCTTCGAACAGCACATGGGCATGGGCTGCTTCGCCGGCTTGCGAGAAGACGAACAACTGCCGCGCGCACGCCATCGCGCGATAGCGTTCAACCGGCATCGGAACGTGGCCCGCGTCGGCGCTGACGGCCTCGTAAGGCAGATGCATCGCGGTATTGAAGCCGGGCCCGCGCCAGATCGGCAGGACGACGCGTGCGAAGTGATCTCGTAGCGTGGCGGCAAGATCGATCGTGGAGGCGGGCGTATTCATGCTGCGAAGCTCCTTCGAATAGGTCGTAAAAAAGGTCTTGCCGCAGTGAGGCGCGACGAGCTTGCAGATGCTTGGACCGGCGCATCCTGATAGGTGTTGCGCGATCCGCGCTAAACGCGCGAAGGCGCGGATCGCGCGTGAACCGGGCGAGCCACTCCGCCCGCGAGCTCACGCTCGAGAACGTCGAGCAATTGATGTGCAGACCACTCCCACCGGAAGCCACGGGCATGCTCCCTTCCGCGTTCGCGCCAGGTTTCGCGCACCGCGGCGTCCTCCATCATCTGCGTCACTTTGTCGACGATGTCGTCGACCGAATGCGCGTCACAGTACATCGCTGCATTGCCGCATACCTCTGGAAGCGACGCTTCACGTGACACGATGACAGGACATCCACAAGACATCGCTTCAAGCGGCGGC
Source organism: Paraburkholderia sp. RL17-373-BIF-A (assembly GCF_046030175.1). Taxonomy (NCBI): domain Bacteria; kingdom Pseudomonadati; phylum Pseudomonadota; class Betaproteobacteria; order Burkholderiales; family Burkholderiaceae; genus Paraburkholderia; species Paraburkholderia sp. RL17-373-BIF-A. The sequence continues at coordinate 57,264 of NZ_JARESO010000006.1, read as the reverse complement.
AATCCGAAGCCCTCATATAAGGACGGAAACAGAAAGCAGCCTGCGTTTTCGTACAGCGCTCTCAATTCGCCGTCCGATACGAATCCTGCGGGGATGATGTTTTTCGATAAGTCGTACCCTACCTTCGCCTGTGAATTGAAGACCCGCAAATCGCATCCGCCAACGACAACAAACTTCAAGTCATGGCGGTCACTCAGGCGCTCCATCGCGGCAACTATGCGTGGAAGGTTCTTTCCTACTGAGAGATTTCCGACAGCGAGCACGTAGCCATCGTTCTGCAGGTTCAACCGCGACAGAATCGCCGTGTCCGGTGTGATTTTTTCAAAGTGGTCCACGCCATTCAGGACCACCGAAATGCGTGACGCGTCGATGCCAAGGCGCTCCATGATTCGTGTCTTCGAGAATTCCGACACCGTCACGATGTGACTAGCGTTGCGCTTCAGCAGAGAAAACGCAACGCGATACCAGAGCCTGTACTTCCACGAGTAATTTTCCGGCAGATCGTAGATCGCAACGTCGTGCATCATCACGACCTGCCGACGAGCGAATAAGGGGCCCATATTGCAAAGGCTGAGAAGCGTTCGGCCGCCAATCGCGAATGGCAGTGCCAGTTGCTCCCACAGAGAACCCTTCAACCACCGGCCGATCATTTTTGCTTTCGGCAAGACAACGTCAGTTCGTGCGTTCGAGGGAATCAACAAGGGCAGGTCGGCTTCTTCAGGAAACAGACGCTGGAACGCCATCGCCAGTTCATAACCGACACGTTGCACTCCTGTTATGCGTTGAGATGCAAACTTGCCATTGATTGCAAACCCAGCAGACGGACCCCGCCAATGAGAGTCTCGCGCCGAGCTAGCGTCGGCTGGCAACGCAGTCTGAACGGGGGCCTCTTCCCGGTGCACGTTGGACCGCTCCGCTAACTGTTTCATCAGATATCGCTCCGGTATGCCAGTCGATGTAAGCATCGAGAAGGCGCTGTCAGCCAGCACAAACGTTCACCGCTCGGCCTTCATATGAAATTGCCGCGACAGAACGTTCGAGGGGAGAGAGAAGGTAAGTTGTCGGGTGTTTCGCTACGCCGTGAGAATTCAACGCAGTCTTCGTGACTTTCACTGGCGAGACGATTCGAGATCATGCACGCCACGGAGAGCGTGCCTGTAGAAGCCGATTCGACGACGTGAACAATTTGCATGGGCACTCCATACGGATTACTTTGCTGTGCCGGGCGTACACGATGTTCAATACGCCCCGCTTCCGTCGAAGACCACTTTGAATGTTCTCAGCAGAATGCTGATGTCGAGCAGGGTCGAGCGTTCCTTCACGTACGAGACGTCCAGTGCGACTCTCGTTGCGTAGTCAACGTTATTTCGTCCGCTGACTTGCCACAATCCTGTCACGCCGGGCCTGACCGACAGGTAATAGTGGGCGTCGGAGCCATAGCGTTCCAGTTCCTTGGTGATGATGGGGCGAGGACCGACGAGACTCATGTCGCCCCGAAGGACATTCCAGAGTTGAGGCAGTTCATCCAGGCTCGACTTGCGCAGAAACCGGCCGACGGTGGTGATGCGTACATCGTTCTTCAGTTTGAAATCGCGATTCCATTCCTCGCGCGCATTGGCGTCGGTGGCAAGGAGCTCGGCAAGAACGACGTCGGCCTTCGGCACCATGGAGCGGAATTTCAGACAGCGAAACGATCGTCCGCCTCTTCCAACGCGCGGATGGCCAAAGAAAGCCGACCCGCCGTCGCTCAGCACGACGCAAGCTATGACGAGAAAAATCGGTAGCAGCACAAGGAGCAAGGCGGATGCGCCGAGAATGTCGAAAGTGCGTTTCGTGAAGTCACCTTTTCTCGACGGGATGTCAGAGTCATTAGCCGCCGACAACGTACGGCGAGCCACGGGGCCTGCAGCGGTATCCGCGGACACGTCCGCAGAAAGGGACTCGTCGGCGCGGTTCAATTCCGAGGTGCTATCCACATGTGAAGCTGAAAAGCCGCGGCCGCCCAATTCAGGATGATCGGCGTGTGAACGACTTTCGTAGCGGGCATCGAAAGGATTGACGTCCTTTGACACTGATTCCGATACCTTGCCGACTAAAGCCATTGCTGCCCCCGGTGCGAAGTTCGTTGACGAGTACATCAGTGTTTCGGCATTGCAGGTCGTGCCGGTTATTTCGGCGGACAACGCGAGATAGGAAAATAGGGATATAGCAATCTTTAATTGCTATAAAAAGTACTTCGGATAATTAAGAAGAAAAGCTCAAGAAAAATTAATAAAAAAACTTCTCCTACGAAGCAGGGGCGCACGCTAGAAGCATGCGAAGCATCGCATTCCCCGGCAACATAAATCCTAATTATTTCAGTAGAAAGTATAGCTTGGCAATTCGGCGTCCGTTTGCGGACAAGTCGTAAAATGCCGATGTCTTGGCCGACTCAGAAAGATATGCCAATCAGTGTCGCGATACATTTGACGGCCACCGTTGGCACTGCGAAAATGTTGATCGTTATCAAAATTCCAATTGTCGCAGCCGAAGCCGGATGCGATAGGTAAACCGGTTTCACGTGGCAGGCCGCCTCTGGCCATTCCCGCATTGACCCACGATGGCGATCAATTCAATAAATACGCGCCCGCTCCGTGTTTGGTCGAGCATGTGTAGACGTAGAGTATCTGTACGAATGCCGCTACTCCGTTCGGTACAGCACACAAAGCTCGGTTAGGGCATGCGTCAATCGCCGCGTCCATGTGTATGATGAAAGCGGCTCGCCGCGCAGACGCCGGGCTCCGACGAGATGAGTGTGGATGGCCGTCGCAACGTATTGCGCGTTCGTGTTCCGGATTCCAGCCACGCCTATGGCGAGAATTCCGTTGCCTTAAGTGTGCTGGCTAGGCCGCCAGAAGAGTGTTCGATCTCGCACGGAATATGCTAGATCTTTCATCTGGCTTGTCGAGTTGAAAGAGAAGGTTGCGCGCGCAACCTGCACGGTTCGTGCCACGAACTAGCCGATGCACCTCAGTGAGTGGCCCCCAGGTAGGCCGCCTTCACCGAGGGATCGTTGCGCAACTCCGCCGCGGGCCCATGCGCCGCGATCTTGCCGTTCTCAAGCACATAGCCATAATCGGCCACATTGAGCGCCGCGGCGGCGAACTGCTCGACCAGTAACATGGTGACGCCCTGACTCTTCAGATTCCCGATGATGCGAAACACCTCTTCGACCAGAATGGGCGCGAGTCCCATCGACGGTTCGTCGAGCAAGACCAACTCCGGGTTCATCATGATCGCGCGCGCCATGGCCAGCATCTGTTGCTCACCGCCGGAAAGCGTGCCGGCCAGTTGGTGACGCCGCTCCTTGAGCCGCGGAAACATCTCGATCGCGCGCTCCAGATCGGCCTTCACGTCGCCGCGCGGCCGCGCCGATGTCAGGCGCGGAAACGCGCCGAGCATCAGGTTGTCGGTCACGCTCATGGTCGCGAACACGCGCCGGCCTTCCGGCGAATGCGCGAGCCCGAGCCGTGCGATGCGATGTGACTCCAACGCGTCGATGCGCTTCGCGTTCGCGCCGATGCCCATCGTAATCTCGCCGGCACTCGGCCGGATCATGCCGGAGATCGCCCGCATCGTCGTCGTTTTGCCCGCGCCGTTCGAGCCGATCAGCGTGACAACCGACGCCTTCGGCACATCGATCGAAATGCCGTGCAGCACTTTGACCTTGCCGTAGCCCGCATGCAGATTTCTGATCGATAACATGTCTGTTCCTGTAGGCGCGTTGAGTCGGTTCACGCCGCTTGGCCGGCAGGCTGGCCGCCGAGATAAGCTTCGATGACTTTATCGTTGGACTGAATATCGGCAGGCTTGCCTTCGGCGATTTTCTGCCCGAAATCCAGCACCGAAACTCGATCGCAGACGCTCATCACCACGTCCATGTGGTGCTCGATCAGCACGACAGTAATGCCGTGATCGCGCACTTTGCGAATGATCGCGACCAGTTCCTTGATATCCGGCGCAGTGAGTCCCGCGGCGGGTTCGTCGAGGAGCAGCAGTTGCGGATCGAGCGCGAGCGCCCGCGCGATTTCGAGCAGCCGCTGTTTGCCGTACGGCAGGTTGCGTGCTTCTTCGGCGGCGACATTGTCCAGACCGACGAAGCGCAGCATGCCGAACGCACGCTCGCGGGCGGCGCGTTCCTCGCGTCGATAGCGCGACGACATTAGCCCGACATCCGCGAGATTGGCGTTGAACGTGTGATGCAGGCCGACCAGCACATTCTCGAGCGCGGTCATCTCGCCGAACAACTGCACGTTCTGGAACGTGCGCGCGATACCGGACAGCGCAATCTGCGCGGAGGTCTTGCCCGCGAGCGACGCGCCGCGATAGTCGAGCGTGCCGGCGGTCGGCACATAGATACCGGTCAGTACGTTCATCATCGTGCTTTTGCCCGATCCGTTCGGGCCGATCAGGCCGTGAATCGTGCCACGCCGCACGGTCAGATCGACGTTGTTGAGCGCCTTCAGTCCGCTGAACTGCATCAGGATGCCGCGCAATTGCAGAATGTCTTCCGTACCGCTCGCCTGCACCGCCTGAATCGCATCGCCACCGATCGTGGCCGGTTTCGTGGTGTCGACAGTAACCGTGCGGACGCGGCCATGCATCACGATCTTGCGCACGAAACCGACCACGCCGTCCTGCAAGTAATACACCACCAGCAGAATCATCAGCCCGAAGATCGTCAACCGCCAGTCGGCAAGCGTGTCGATCCGGTAGGAAAACGCGGCGAGACCCACCGTGCCCAAAACCGGAATCGCGACCTTGCGCGGCGTGGACACCTTGCGCGCCAGCGCGACACCCGCGCCGATCACGACGACCGCTGCCAGCACCGAGGCGACGGTGCGGAACATGTCGATGTCGTCGAGCAGTTTGGGCAGCAGCACGATGATCGCCGAGCCGAGCAGCGCGCCGGTGCGGGTCTTGCGGCCGCCCATGATGATCGCAAGCAGGAACAGGATGGTGAGTTCGAAGTTATACGTATTCGGCGAGATGTACTGCTCCGAATACGAATAGAGGCAGCCCGCCAGGCCGGCGAACCCCGCGCTGATCACGAACGCGTAGACCTTGTAGCGGTACACCGAGACACCCATGCAGTCCGACGCGATCGGACTGTCGCGCAGCGCCTCGAACGCGCGGCCCAGATGCGATCTGAGCACGCGGTGCACGACGATCAGCGAGGCGACCAGCAGTGCCGCGACGAGCCAGTAGTACTCGACCTCGTTCATCGGCCGGCCGCCGATCGAAGGTTTCGGGATCTTCACGCCCATCGGTCCGTTGGTCAGAAAATCCATCTCGTTGATGAGAATCTGGAGGATCGTGCCGAACGCCAGCGTCACCATCGCGAGGTAGGGACCGGACACGCGCAAGGCCGGCAGCGCGAGAATCGCGCCGAAGCCCGCGGTGATGAGAATCGCCAGCGGCGCGGTGACGATGAACGGCATGCCGAGCTTGAAGAACAACACACCGGCCGTGTAAGCGCCCACGCCGAACAACCCGGCATGCCCGAGCGACACTTGCCCCGTATAGCCGACCACGATGTCGAGACCGAAGAGCAGGATCGCGTAGATCATGATCGTCTCGAGCAGGTGGATGTAGTACGGGTTCCCCGACAGCACCGGAAACACCGCGAGCGCGATCAGCGCCAGTGCGGACACAATGAGTTTCTTCGGATTCACGGCGGTCCTCACACTTTCTTGATCGACGTCTTGCCGAACAGGCCGGCAGGTTTCAACGCGAGCACGATCAGCAGCAGGACGAGCCCGGGTACGTCCTTGTAACCGGTGGAGAGGTAGAAGCCGGTCGTGGTCTCCGCGATCCCGAGAATCACGCCGCCCACCACGATACCCAGCCCGCTCGACAGCCCGCCGATGATCGCCACCGCGAACGCCTTGAGCCCGAGTACCGCACCCATCGTCGCGCCGGTGAGCGTGAGCGGCGCGATCAGCACGCCGGCAAAGGCCGCGGTCAGCGACGACAGCGCATACGAAAACGTGATGACGAGACCGGTGTTGATGCCCATCAGCGCCGCGGCATCGCGGTCGTTCGCCGTGGCCACCACCGCCTTGCCGAAGATCGTCTTGCGGTTGAAGAACTCGACCGCCAGCATCATCACGAGGGCGCCGCCGACCACCAGCAATTCCATCGGCAGCACATTGGCGCCGAACACTTTTAGCGGTGCTTCCGGCAGCGGGGAGGGGAAGCGCAGATCGTCGCGGCCCCAGAGATTCTCCGCGACGTTCTTGAAGATGATGCCGAGCGCGATCGTCGACATGATCCAGCCGAACTCGGATTTGATCTTGATCGCCGGCCGCACCCCGATCCGTTCGACGAACGCGCCCTGCAGCAGACCGAACACGCAGACGAGCGGAATCATCAGCCAGTAATTGACGCCGAGCGTGACGAGCGTGAGACCGACCAGCGCGCCGAGCATCAGCGCGTCGCCCTGGCCGAAGTTCAGCGTGCCCGAGGTGGCGAATGTGAGTTGATAGCCGAATGCGATCACGGCGTAGATCATGCCGAGCGCAATGCCGCTATAAATGAGCTGCAGAAGAATGGCCATCGTCGAACGCCTTGGAGTTCACCGGATATGAAGCAAAGCCGCGCCCGCCTCGAGGCGGGTGCGGCTTCGTAACATGCCGCCGCGCTTGCTTAGCGCTTGTTCCGCGCTTATTCCACGCTCAGTTCGCCGAGCTCGCCTGCTTGCTGCGCAACTGGCTGCCGCCTTTCTTGTCGGCTTCGTACGCATAGACCACGCGGCCGCCCTTGACCTCGCCGACCACCGGCACGTTCGGGCTGATCGCTTCGTGGTCGTCATGCGTGAACGGCTTGTCGTAGACCATCACGACGCCTTCCACCTTGGTGTTGAGGTTTTCGAGCGCGGCGCGCACTTTCGGGCCGTCGGTCGAGCCGGCCTGGGTGATCGCGGCGGCCAGCAGATAGACCGAGTCGTAACCCTGCGCGGCGGACACCGGCGAGTCGATGCGGTTGTTCTTCGGCTTGAATTCCTTCAGGTACGCTTCGATAAAGGCTTTGCGCTTCGGCGTGTTCGCTTCCTGAATGAAGGTCTGCGGCATGCGCGCGCCTTCGCCGTTGGTGCTCGCGTTGTCGATATAGTTCGCCATCGACAGGGTCCAGCTGCCGATCAGCGGCACTTTCCAGCCGAGCTTGGCCATGCCGTTCGCGATCTGCGCGAGTTCCGGTCCGATCCCGTACGTCAGCACCGCTTCCGCGCCGGCTTCTTTGGCCTTGAGCAGTTGCGCGGTCATGTCGACGTCCTTGATATTGAATTTCTCGACGGCGACGGGTTTCACGCCTTTGGCGGCGAGCGCTTTTTCGAGGTCTTCGCGGCCGAGCTGACCGTAGTTGGTCGAGTCGGCAAGAATTGCGACCTTCTTGAAGCCGCGTTTGGTCACAGCCTCTTCGACGATCATCGGCGCCTGGATGCGATCCGCGGCGGCATTGCGGAACACGTAGTTATCCGGCTGATCGGTGAACTGCTTCGTCACGATGCTGCCTGTGGCGACGTTGTTGAACACGGGAATCTTCGCTTCCTGGAAGAAGCGCTGCGAAGCGAGCGCGACGCCGGTGTTGATGTAGCCGACCACCGCCACGACTTTTTCCTTGTTGATCAGCTCTTGCGCGATCTGCACGCCGCGTTCGTTCTTCGCTTCGTCGTCGCGTTCCACGAGCACGATCTGGCGGCCTAGTACGCCACCGGCTTTATTGATCTCCGCGGTCGCGAGACGCACGCCGTCACGCATGCTCACGCCCATCGAAGATGAGCCACCGGTGAAAGGGCCGTCGACGCCGATCTTGATCGGATCTGCCGCATAGCTGACATTGGCGAGGGTGCAAAGGGCGAGCGCACCCACAACGCTTTTCAAGCGAATTCCCATAGCTGTCTCCGTAGCATGTCTTTTCTTGCATGCAGCCTCGATGCGGGCTCATGCGCGCCGATTCACACGTTCTTAGGAAGCCTGACCGTCAATCGGTAAGTCAGTATAGAAATCGTAAAGTATTAGTAATATGCGGAATTACCCGTGTGGTGCAATCCCTCAATCGACGGCGGCGGAACCCCTGCCTGGCGGCTCCTTCGCGCCGCCGTCGACTTCATTCAACTTACGCGAATCCTTGTGGATTCGTGGATTGCCAGCGCCAGTGGTCCTCGCACATCCGCTCGATGCCGAACTGAGCGCGCCAGCCGATGATCTTCTCGGCCGCGGCCGGATCGGCGAAACACGAGGCGACGTCGCCGGGGCGGCGCGCCACGATTTCATACGGCACCGGCCGGCCGGCGGCTTTCTCGAATGCCTTGACCACATCGATCACGCTATAGCCCTGGCCGGTGCCGAGGTTCACGACGAAGCTGGCGTCGCGTTTGACCAGTGCGTCGAGCGCGGCCAGATGTCCGCGCGCCAGATCGACGACGTGGATATAGTCGCGCACGCCGGTGCCGTCGGGCGTGTCGTAGTCGCCGCCGAACACGCGCAGTTTCTCGAGCTTGCCGACCGCGACCTGCGCGACATACGGCATCAGGTTGTTCGGAATGCCGGCGGGATCTTCGCCGATCAGGCCGCTCTCGTGCGCGCCGACCGGATTGAAGTAGCGCAGCGTGGCAATGCGCCACGACGGATCGGCGAGTTCCAGATCGCGCAGCACCTGCTCGGCAATCAGCTTCGACTGGCCGTAGGGATTGGTGGCCGACAGCGGGAACGACTCGTCGATCGGCGAGCTCTTCGGCACGCCGTAGACGGTGGCCGACGAACTGAACACGAACTGCTTGACGTGACGGTCGCGCATCACGCCGAGCAAGGTTAGCAGGCTGCCGACGTTGTTGCTGTAGTACTCGATCGGCTTGGCCACCGACTCGCCAACCGCCTTCAGCGCGGCAAAGTGAATCGCGCCCGTGATCGGGTGGGCGTCGAAAATACGGTTGAGCGCCGCTTCGTCGCGCGCATCGGCTTCGTAGAAGGTCACCGCCTTGCCGGCGATCTTTTCCACGCGCCGCAGCGATTCGCGGTTGCTGTTCACGAGATTGTCGATTACCACGACGTCGTAACCGCCGTTCAGCAGTTCGACACAGGTGTGCGAGCCGATAAAGCCCGCGCCGCCCGTTACCAGAATCGTGCCCTTCGTGGTCATGCTGTTGCTCCGTTAAAGTAAAACGCCCGTCATTTTCTGCACCAGGTCCTTATACGTTTCGACGACCACGCGCTCGTCGAATTCTTCCGCGACTTTCTTCCGGCCGCGTTCTGCCATGGCCCGCCGCTCCGCGCCGCTCATGTCGAGCATGCGCGCCAGCGTGGCCGCAAGGCTTTCTGCATTGCGCACTTCGCACAGCAATCCGTTGACGCCGTCCGCCACCACCTCGCGGCAGCCCGGCACGTCGGTCGCGACGATCGGCCGGCCCATGGCCGAGGCTTCCATCAGCGTGCGCGGCACGCCTTCGCGATACGACGGCAGGACCACGCAATCCGCCTCGGCGATGAGAGGCCGCACGTCGTGCGCCTCACCAAGATACTCGATGATGCCTTCCTGCTCCCACGCCGCCACTTCCTCGCGTGTAATCGCGCTGGGATTGTCGACGCCCACCGGACCGAGCAATTGGAACCGTGCGTGCGGGTAACGTTCATGCAAACGCCGCGCGGCTTCGACATATTCGCCCACGCCCTTGTCCCACAGCAGCCGCCCGATCAGCACGAAGCGGTAATCGGTCCGCTCGGGCAACGGCGTAAAGGCGAACTGCGCGAGGTCGACGCCTTCGCCGTGCAGCAACCTCGCGCGCTCAGGATGCACCAACAAATTCCGTTCGACAAACGCGGCTTGATCGTCGCGATTCAAAAACCATATTTCGCGCGGGAAACGGAACGCAAAACGATACAGTTTTTTGGCCACTTGCGCGGCGCGGCTGTGCTGGATGAACACGTAGCCCAATCCGGTTGTGACCGCAACCGACTGCACGCCCGCCAGCTTCGCGGCGATCGAACCGTAGATATTCGGCTTGATCGTGTAATGGAACACCACGTGCGGGCGGATGGTCCTGTATTGCCGGTAGAGCGCGTATAGCGTGCGCAGGTCGTCGCGTGGACTGGTACTTTTGGAGGCGACCGGCAATTCGATGCAGCGGCAGCCCATGGCCGTGAGCAGTTCGAACGTGCGGTCGCGCGGCGCGAGCACCGTCACGTCGACGCCGCGTCCAACCAGCATACGGATCAGCCCTTGCCGATAGGTATAGATTGCCCAGGCGGTGTTACAGACGAGTGTAATGCGCAACGCGGGCGTCGACTTCAAGGCAGGCTTCATGCGGGAACGAGCTCGGCGGTGAATGGGGTGGTGAATGATTTAATGGCTGGCGCGCGGCGTGAGCAGGCTGCGTTTGATCCGCTGCAGCGCGCGGTAAGGCGTCACCAGATGCAGCAGATTTTTGGCGAGGCCTAGCCAATCGTACAGATTGGCGGCGTTGAAGTAGCGCAGTTGCAGCCGCAGCGTCGAACTCACCTGGCGGCGCCGTTTGGTCGCGCTGATGCCGCCTTCGTTCAGTTCGTAGTACAGCCCTAGCTCAGGCAGGTTCGCGCAGTCGTAGCGCTCCATCAGCCGCACGAACAGATCGAGGTCCTCGGCGGAGGGGTACTCGGCGCGGTAGTTGCCGACCGCGCGCACGGCGTCGATGCGCAGCATCATCGAAGGATGCGCGAGGCATGAACGGAAGAAGCGCAAGCGACGGATCGCGTCCGGTTCAGCGGGTGGCGTCAGCATGAAGAGCGGCTTGCCTTCGCGGGTGACGACCTGCGTCCACATGCCGAGGCCGGCCACGCGCGGATGCAATTCCATGAACACGCGTTGTTTGGCGAGCCGCCGCGGCACGCTGCGGTCGCCCGCGTCGATGCGCGCCGCATAGCGAAAGCCGCGCTGCGCAAGGGCGTCGATGCCGGTTTGCAATGCGCGTTCGATCCCGCCGTTGCGCGCCATGCGCAGCACTTCGATCTTCATATTGGCGATGACCGGCGCGACGATCGGCGGCGAGCTGCCGTCATCGACGATCAACACGTGCACCGGCGCGCTTTCACTGAACGACGCGAGCGTGAGGTCGACGTCGGCTTGGCCGTTGTAGGCGGGAATCAGGACCGCGACGTCGTCGAGAGTCATTTGCGCGGTGGCGGATGCGTTCGTCATGGGCGCAATTTGAAACGAATGTAATAAAGATTAACCGACGCGGCCGCCAGATAGCCGGCCGCGAGGCCCACCAGCGCGCCGTACGCGCCAAGTCGCGCAATGGCCAGCAGATTGACTACGAACGCGACGGCCAGCGCCAGCAGCCACTTCGCGAGCAACACGAACTTGGCCTGATATTTCAGCACGATCAGATTGCCGATCGCCTCGATGCCGGCGGGTACCGACAGCCACACGGCCCAGCGGAAAATCTCGATCGCGCCTTCGAACTGCGGCCCGAACACACGGCGGATGATCAGTCCGGCGAGCAGATCCAGCACGATCGCGCCACTCACCATCAGCGCCGCGGTCATGGCGGTGAGCCGCCACATGTTGCGGCGCAACTGGGCGGCTTCCTGCACACGATAGACGAAGGCGGGCGCAATGGTCTGCGCGAGCATCAAGGCGAGCGTGATCCAGTTTTCGTTCAACTGCTGGGCGGCGGAATAGCGTCCGAGATCAGCGAAGGAAATGGCTCGTTCGAGCATCAACCGGTCCAGTTTCAGGAACAGATACATACAGATCAGGCCAAGCCAGAACACGGTGCCGGCGCTCGCGAAGTGCTTGAACAGAGAACGGTCGAGATGCCAGCCAAGCTTGCCGCCATGCCGGCGCATGTAATAGATCAGCAGGACCGCGCCGATCGCCGCCGATTCGAGCGCCCACAGCCAGCCGAAGCGCGCGGGCGTGGCCGCCGCGCGCACCAGCAGATAGACCAGAGCGGCCTTGAGCACCGCGGTGCTCATGCTGGTGAGCAACTGCGGCTTGCTGTAGGTCATGCTTTGCAGCCACGCGTTGATCACGCCGACGAACGGTTCGCGAAACAGCATGGTCACGGCGAGGCCGGCGAGCATGGCGCCGACCAGCGGCTCGAAGAAGTGCAGGGCGATGCCGAGCCAGGTCAACAGCAAGGCTGCGACCGACACGGAAATGCGCAGCGCGAAGGCGCTGCCGAGCACCGTGCCGAGCTGCGCCGGCGGCCGGTTGACGATGGTGGGCACCAGAATCTCGGCGCCGCACACCCAGGTAATGGGCGAGAGCACCAGCAGCAGCGTGTTCGCGTATTGCCATTTGCCGAACGTGTCCGGCCCGAAGTAGCGCGCCAGCATGCCGCTGATCACGATCGCCACGCCGATCTGCGTGAGCCGCTCCAGCCCGAGCCAGACGATATTCGTGAAGGCGCGCGTGACGTCCGGATTGGCGAAGCGTTTGAGCGTCAGCATCCTCTGGCCGCTCGCCGGTCCGCTTGCGCCGGGCATGCCGGCGGCGCCGTGAGCGCGAGCGGCGCGCATGACCCGAGCGGCGTGCGCGCGTTTGCCCACCCAGCCGACTGTCGCGGCAACTTTACATTTGGAGGGCGTCTAAGCATTAGAATGGTGCTATAAGGCTGGTCCGAAAAGCGCAATTATAAGTTGGAACCGGATCGCTTCCGGCAAGGGCGCATCGCTGTGTTTTACCGATTCATCAGCGGTGCGCCGGTCAAAATTTTCCATTGCACGCAAGTGAGCCAACATGATCTCCAAATCTATTTTCAAGGCGTATGACATTCGCGGTGTAATCGGCAAGACGCTCGACGCCGATGCAGCGCGTTCGATCGGCCGCGCGTTTGGCAGCGAAGTGCGGGCGCAAGGCGGCGACGCCGTGGTGGTCGCGCGTGACGGTCGCCTGTCGGGCCCCGAACTGGTCCAGGCGTTGTCGGACGGCCTGCGTGCGGCCGGCGTCGACGTGGTCAACGTGGGCATGGTGCCCACGCCGGTCGGCTACTTCGCGGCCAGCGTACCGTTGCAGCTCGACGGCGGCGAGCGCCGCGTCGATTCGTGCATCGTCGTGACGGGTAGTCATAATCCGCCGGACTACAACGGCTTCAAGATGGTCCTGCGCGGCGCGGCGATTTACGGCGAACAGATTCTCGCGCTGCATCAGCGCATCGTCGACGAGAACTTCTCCGAAGGTAGCGGTACGTACACCGAGTACGACATCGCCGACGCCTATCTCGAGCGTATCGCCGGCGACATCAAGCTCGCGCGTCCCATCAAGATCGTGGTGGACACCGGCAACGGCGTGGCCGGCGGCCTCGCACCCCTGCTGTTCAAGAAGCTCGGCTGCGAACTGGTCGAACTGTTCACCGAGATCGACGGCAACTTCCCGAACCATCACCCGGACCCGGCTCATCCGGAAAACCTCCAGGACGTGATCCGCGCGCTGAAGGAAACGGACGCTGAAATCGGCTTCGCGTTCGACGGCGACGGCGACCGCCTCGGTGTGGTCACCAAAGACGGCCAGATCATCTATCCGGACCGCCAACTCATGCTGTTCGCCGAAGAAGTGCTGTCGCGCAACAAGGGCGCGCAGATCATTTACGACGTGAAGTGCACGCGCAACCTGGCCAAGTGGGTGAAGGACAAGGGCGGCGAGCCGCTCATGTGGAAGACCGGCCACTCGCTCGTCAAGGCGAAGCTGCGTGAAACCGGCGCGCCGCTGGCGGGCGAAATGAGCGGCCACGTGTTCTTCAAGGACCGCTGGTACGGTTTCGACGACGGCCTGTACACGGGCGCGCGTCTGCTCGAAATCCTCACGCGCGTGGAAGACCCGAGCAAGCTGCTGAACTCGCTGCCGAACTCGAACTCCACGCCGGAACTGCAACTGAAGCTCGAAGAAGGCGAAAACTTCGAACTGATCGCGCGCCTGCAGCAAAACGCCAAGTTCACCGGCGCGGACGACGTCGTGAAGATCGACGGCCTGCGCGTCGAGTATCCGGACGGCTTCGGCCTCGCGCGTTCGTCGAACACTACGCCGGTCGTGGTGATGCGTTTCGAAGCCGATAACGACGCGGCGCTCAAGCGCATCCAGGAAGATTTCCGCCGTGTGATCATGGCGGAGAAGCCGGACGCGAAGCTGCCGTTCTAAACGCATGAGCGGCGCCGCGGTTCGGTTCGAACCGCGGTGGCCGTCGAACGCGGCGCGGGTTGCTCTTACCGCGCCGCGTTTTTTCATGCCATTTACATGTAACGCGCTAGAATTGCCGTCCTCGCGAGAAAACGCCGGGCCGCCCTAGGTTTTCTCATCGCCCACCGGGGTTCGGGGGCTCTCTCAACGCATCTTCGGGCCGGATAGCCGGTTTTCCCACTCTTGAGCGTGCAAAAGATACTGATCGTGAGGGTGTCGTCATTGGGCGACGTCGTTCACAACATGCCGGTGATCGCCGACATCCGACGCCGCCATCCCGACGCCCAGATCGACTGGCTGGTCGAAGAAAGCTTCGTGGGCCTCGTGCAACTCGTGAACGGCGTGCGGCGGGCGATTCCCGTGTCCCTGCGGCGCTGGCGCAAGCGCATTCTGTCGGTCGACAACTGGCGCGAGATCGGCGCTTTCCGCCGCGCGCTTGCCGCCGAACACTACGACCTCGTGATCGACTGCCAGGGGCTTATCAAGACCGCGTGGGTCGCGAGCATGGCGCGCGGGCCGCTGGCCGGCCTTGCGAACCGCACCGACGGCGCGGGCTTCGAATGGCCGGTGCGCTTCTTCTACGACAAGCGCGTGCCGATCGCGCCGCGCACCCATGTGGTCGAGCGCACGCGCCAACTGGTGGCCGCGGCGCTGGACGACCCGCCGCCGCAACCCACCGACGACATCGACTTCGGCATCGACACCGGGCGCGCCGCGCTGGCTTTGTCGGAGGCGAATCTGAATCTGCCGGTGCCGTACGTCGTGTTCGTGCACGCCACGTCGCGCGCCGACAAGCAGTGGCCCGACACCGCTTGGATCGAACTGGGGCAGTCGCTGGTGCGGCGCGGCGCGTCGATCGTGCTGCCGTGGGGCAGCGAGGAGGAGCGCGCCACCAGCGAGCGCCTCGCCAAGGAATTCGGTGCGGCGGCCATCGTGCCGCCAAAGCTCTCGTTGCCGGCGGTGGTCGGCCTGATCGAAGGCGCGGCCGCCACGGTCGGTGTTGACACAGGTCTGGTTCACATCGCCGCGGCGCTGAAGCGGCCCACGGTCGAGTTGTACAATTTCTCCACTGCGTGGCGTACTGGCGGCTACTGGTCGCCGGACGTCGTCAATCTCGGCACGGCCGGACAGCCGCCCACGCTGCAACAGGTGAAGTCGGCACTCGCGGGCTTCGGCCTGCTATGACCCGTCCGGGGCGCTTCGCCTTGCGCTCCAACCGTTTTCAAGGGCGACCATGAACGAAACCCAGATCATCGAAGTAGCGAACGCCGACTGGCACGGACGCAATCTGTCCGTGCCGCGCGAGACGCTGCTTGCCGGCGTCGAACGCGGCAAAGTGCTGTATTTCCCCAATCTGCGCTTCGCGATCGAAGGCGGCGAACAGGCGCTGCTCGACCCCGCGCTCGCCGATCCGAGCCGCAAGAACATCAGCCTCGAACCCAATGGCGGCGCGTTGCACGGCGTGGCCGGCGACGCCGTTACGCAATCCGCCGTGCGCGCGTTGATCGCGCGTTATCAGACCAATGCGCGCACGCTGGTCGACGGGCTTTTTCCCGAATACAACGGCAGGCTGCGCGTGGCGCCGACCAGCCTGCGGCTGCATCAGGTGGAAACGCGCGAGACGTCATGGCGCAAAGACGATAGCCGTCTGCATGTGGACGCCTTTCCTTCGCGGCCGAACTACGGCGAGCGCATTCTGCGCGTGTTCACCAACGTCAATCCGCATGGCGCGCCGCGCGTATGGCGTGTCGGCGAACCGTTCGAGGACATGGCCAAACGCTTCCTGCCGCGCATCAAGCCGCAGATGCCGGGCGCGGCGTGGCTGTTGAACCTGCTGCACGTGACCAAGTCGCCGCGCAGCGAGTACGACCATCTGATGCTGCATCTGCACGACGGCATGAAGGCCGATCTCGACTATCAGAAGTCGAGCCCGCAGGAGACCATGCCGTTTCCGCCCGGCAGCGTGTGGGTGTGTTTCTCGGATCAGACTTCGCACGCGGTGATGTCCGGCCAGTTCATGCTGGAGCAGACCTTCTTCCTGCCGGTCAAGTCGATGGCGCAACCGGAATGCGCGCCGCTCGGCATTCTCGAGCGCCTGAAGGGCAGGGCGCTGGTTTGAGCGCCGCGCCCCTCCATTTGCCGATTCCGCTCTGCGCGTTGGCTGGTTCCTTCAGTCGGACGGAGCGCCGATGCTGAGGGCGATCTATCACGCGCTCTGGTGGATCATCGCGCCGCTGGCGGTATTGCGCCTGATGATCCGCTCGCGCAAGGAACGCGGCTATCGCGAGCATATCGGTGAGCGGTTCGGTTACTCGCGCGGCCGGTTGCCTGAAGACGATGCCCCGCTGATCTGGGTGCACGCGGTGTCCGTGGGTGAGACGCGCGCCGCGCAACCGCTGATCGACGCGTTGATGAAGGCGCGTCCCGACGCACGCATTCTGCTGACGCACATGACGCCGAGCGGGCGCGCCACCGGCGAGCAGATTTTCGGCGACCGCGTGTTGCGCAGCTATCTGCCGTACGACATGCCGCATGCCGTGCGGCGGTTCTTGCGGACGTGGCGGCCGTCGCTCGGTCTGGTGATGGAAACCGAAGTGTGGCCGACGCTGATCGACGAATGCCGTCGCGCGGATGTGCCGCTGGTGCTCACCAATGCGCGGATGTCGGCGCGCTCGTACAAGCGCGCGGCCAAGTTCGGCAGTGCGACCAAGGACGTGTTCGGCGGCTTTGCGCGCGTGCTGGCGCAGAGTCCATCGGATGCCGAGCGGCTGACCGCGCTCGGCGCGCGCAACGCCGCCGTGCTCGGCAATCTGAAATTCGACATGAGCACGCCGCCGGAGCTGGCGGCGCGCGGGCATGCATGGCGCGCGGCGATCGGCGCGCGTCCAGTGTGGGTCGCGGCGAGCACGCGCGAAGGCGAAGAGGAACTGGTGCTGCAGGCGTTCGCGGCGCTCGGTATCGACAACGCGCTGCTGATTCTCGTGCCGCGTCACCCGCAACGTCTCAACGAAGTGGCGGGGCTGGTCGAGAAGGCCGGGCTACGGCTCGAGCGCCGCTCGGCGTGGGCGCCGGATGCGAACGTGGCATCGGCGGCAAGCAGCGGCGTGCCTGCGCTGCCTGCGCGCGTGAACGTGCTGCTGGGCGATTCGATGGGCGAATTGGGCGCTTACTATGCCGCTTCGGATCTGGCGTTCATCGGCGGCAGTCTGTTGCCGTTGGGCGGGCAGAACCTGATCGAGGCGTGCGCGGTCGGTGTCCCGGTGCTGATCGGCCCGCACGTATTCAACTTTACGCAAGCCACCGCGGATGCCGTGGCGGCGGGCGCCGCCGTGCAGGTGAAAGATCCGGCCGATCTGGGGCGCGCGTTGCGTGAACTGTTTGGCGACAAGGCGCGCAGGCTGGCTATGGGCGGCGCAGCGTCGGCGTTCGCGGCGCGCCATCGCGGCGCGACGGCGCGGACCGTGGATGTGTTGATGGCGTTGTTGCCGGAGGGGGAGTGAGAGCGTGGGCGCAAACGCGGCACGCGCGCCCGCGCCTTACACCTTCAACAACCCCTTCTCCTCGATAAACTTCACCACCACATCCAAGCCGTCGAGCGCCTTCAGATTGCACATCACGAAGGGCCGCTCACCGCGCATCTTCTTCGCGTCCGACGCCATCACTTCGAGATTCGCGCCGACCATCGGCGCAAGGTCCGTCTTGTTGATCACCAGCAGATCGGACTTCGTGATGCCGGGGCCGCCTTTACGCGGAATCTTCTCGCCACCCGCCACGTCGATCACATAGATCGTCAGGTCCGACAGTTCCGGACTGAACGTCGCCGCGAGGTTGTCGCCGCCCGATTCGATGAACACGATGTCGGCATCGGGAAAACGCGTCAGCATGCGGTCGACGGCTTCGAGATTGATCGACGCGTCCTCGCGAATCGCCGTGTGCGGACAGCCGCCCGTCTCGACGCCCATGATCCGTTCAGCCGGCAACGCGCCCGCTACCGTCAACAGACGCTGGTCCTCTTTCGTATAGATGTCGTTGGTGATGGCGACGAGGTCGTACTGTTCGCGCATCGCCTTGCAGAGCATTTCGAGCAGCGTGGTCTTGCCCGAGCCGACCGGGCCGCCGACGCCCACGCGCAGCGGCGGCAGTTTCTTCGTGCGGACGGACGAATGGGCAGGATGATGAGGTGCGTTCATGGTAGTTCGTGTTATGAGCGAAAGAGCCGCGAATACTGCGACTCGTGACGCGCCGAGAGAATGCCGAGTTGCGGCGCGAAGGTGTTGATGTTTTCGGGCGACGTGGCCATGGCGCGCGTGACGGCGGCATCGATCGGCTCGCGCAACGCGACGATGATGCGTTGACCGGCGAGCTGGCCCAACGGCACGGCCTTCAACGCGGCGGCCGCCTGGTTTTCCACCCAGCTGAAGGCGTAGGCGGCGAGGGCGGCGTCGACGGCTGCGTCGTGGGCGTAGGCGGCGAAGGCAAACGCGGTGGGTTGAGCGAGCGGCGTCATCGAGGCGAGCGTCGCGCGTCGCTCGGCATCGCCCCATTCGAGCGATACGCACAGCTGCCGCAACGACCAGCCCATTTGTTCCGTTTCGCGGCGCAATTCCGCGGATTCACGGCTCGCCAGGAATTCGCTGTTGGCGTGCGCGAGGGCCGAGGCGTCATGCGTGCGCCAGCGTTCCATCTGATGCGCAAGGAAAGGCAGTTCGGCGTGCGCGAGCACGTCGGTCAAGCCGCTGGCGATCCACTCGCGGGCGGAGTCGGCATCGGTGATCAGTTGTGCTTCGATGGCCGCTTCGAGACCCTGCGAGTAGCTGAAAGCGCCAATCGGCAGCGCCGGCGACGCAAGATGCAGCAGCGCCGTCAGTTCAGCGATGCGCATGATGGTGGTGATGCCCGTGACCGCACGATTCGTCGTGGACGTGATCGCCGTGATCGTGGTCATGATCGTGCGCGTGCTCATGGCCGTGCTCATGGCCGTGCGAATGCGCATGCCCTTGCGCCGCGTGGCTATGCCCATGCTCATGGTCATGCGAATGCTCATGCCCATGATGCTCGCCGAACACCTGCTGCGCGAGCGCATAGTCTTCGGCGAAGGTTTCGTCGTGACCATGCTTATGGCCGCCGCCATACGCGCCGGATTCCGGCTGGAACGGCATCGAGACCTGATCGACCGTCGCGCCGATGCGCTTGAGCATGTCGGCCAGCACCGGATCGTATTCGAGCTTCAGATAGTCCGCACCGACTTCCACCGGCGTGTGGCGATTGCCGAGGTGATAGGCGGCGCGCGTGAGCGTCAACGCATCTTTCGCGCGCACGTAGAGCACCGTTTCCGGCGCGGCGACGACGCGCACGAGGCCGCCGTCGTCGGCGACCAGGACGTCGCCCTCACGCAGCACAGTGCCGCGCGGCAGCAGCAGCGCGACTTCTTCGCCGCTATCGAGCGTGGCCGCGAGCCGGCTCTTGCGCCGGTCGTCGAACGCCAGCGTCAGGGTCGGTGCGCGCTTGACCAGCACGGGTGCGAGCTTCAGATGCGGCGCGATGAGTTTGTCGATGGTGCGCATGATTTAGAACAGAAAGTAGCGTTGCGCCATCGGCAGCACGGTGGCCGGTTCGCAGGTCAGCAACTGACCGTCGGCGATCACCTGATAGGTTTCCGGATCGACGCTGATCGCCGGGCGCCACGCATTGTGGATCATGTCTGCCTTCGAGATGTTGCGGCAGTTCCTGACCGCAACGATACGCTTGTTCAGGCCGTAGCGTTCGCCGACGCCGGCATCGGCGGCGATCTGCGAGACGAAGGTCAGCGACGTGCGTCCCAATGCGCCGCCGCGCGTCGCGAACATCTCGCGATAATGCACCGGCTGCGGCGTCGGAATCGACGCGTTGGGATCGCCCATCTGCGCCATGGCGATCATGCCGCCCTTGAGGATCAGCGACGGCTTGATGCCGAAGAACGCCGGTTCCCAGAACACCAGGTCAGCCCACTTGCCCGGCTCGATCGAGCCGACTTCATGCGCGATGCCGTGCGTGATCGCCGGGTTGATCGTGTACTTGGCGACGTAGCGCTTCGCACGGAAGTTGTCGTGGTGCGCATTGTCCTCTGGCAGCGCGCCGCGTTGCACCTTCATCTTGTGCGCCGTCTGCCACGTGCGGATGATCACTTCGCCGACTCGGCCCATGGCCTGCGAATCCGACGACAGCATCGACAGCGCGCCGAGATCGTGCAGGATGTCTTCGGCGGCAATCGTTTCGCGGCGAATGCGCGATTCGGCGAACGCGATGTCTTCCGCAATCGACGGATCGAGGTGATGGCACACCATCAGCATGTCGAGGTGCTCTTCGAGCGTGTTGACAGTGTACGGGCGCGTCGGATTGGTCGAGGAGGGCAGCACGTTCGCTTCGCCGCACACCTTGATGATATCCGGCGCGTGGCCGCCGCCCGCGCCTTCCGTGTGATACGTGTGGATCGTGCGGCCCTTGAACGCGGCCACGGTCGCTTCGACGAAACCCGCTTCGTTCAGCGTGTCCGTGTGGATTGCGACCTGCGTGTCGGTATCGTCGGCGACGGAGAGACAGTTGTCGATCGCCGCCGGCGTGGTGCCCCAGTCCTCGTGCAACTTCAAACCGATGGCGCCCGCGGCGATCTGTTCGAGCGCGGGCTGCGGCTGGCTCACGTTGCCTTTGCCGAGAAAGCCGAGATTCATCGGATAACCGTCGGCGGCTTGGAGCATGCGTTCGAGATGCCACGGACCCGGCGTACAGGTCGTGGCGTTCGTGCCCGTGGCCGGACCGGTGCCGCCGCCGAGCATGGTGGTCACACCGCTCGCGAGCGCTTCCTCGATCTGCTGCGGGCTGATGAAGTGAATATGCGTGTCGATGCCGCCCGCCGTCACGATCAGGCCTTCGCCCGCGATCACTTCGGTGGAGGCGCCGATCGCGATCGTCACGTTCGGCTGGATGTCGGGATTGCCCGCTTTGCCGATCGCGGCGATGCGGCCGTCCTTGATGCCGATGTCGGCCTTGACGATGCCCCAGTGATCCAGAATCACGGCATTCGTCACGACGGTATCGACCACGTCGGCATGCACGCGCTGCGACTGGCCCATGCCGTCGCGAATCACTTTGCCGCCGCCGAACTTCACTTCTTCGCCGTAGGTGGTGAAGTCACGCTCGACTTCGATCAGCAATTCAGTGTCGGCGAGGCGCACGCGGTCGCCGGTGGTGGGGCCGAACATTTCCGCGTACGCGCGGCGGCCAATGCGTAAGGTCATGGTGTGGGTCCGGAAATGAACAGGGCGATCTGGGCTCGTGACGAGAGAGGGAGGGGCCTCACAGCTTGCCCATCACCTTGCCGTTGAAGCCGTAGACGACGCGATCGCCCGCCAATGCAACCAGTTCGACGGTGCGCTCCTGGCCGGGTTCGAAGCGCACGGCGGTGCCCGCCGCGATGTTCAGCCGGAACCCGCGCGCGGCTTCGCGATCGAACGCGAGCGCCTCGTTCACTTCATAGAAGTGATAGTGCGAGCCGATTTGCACCGGACGGTCGCCGGTATTCGACACGACCACCGTGACGGTGGCGCGGCCCGCGTTGAGTTCGTGTTCGCCATCGTCGATGAGGAGTTCGCCGGGAATCATCTGGGGCTGCCTTATGTGATTTCGGTGATTAGGGAATCGGATGGTGAACGGTGACGAGCTTGGTGCCGTCGGGGAACGTGGCTTCGACCTGAATGTCGGGAATCATCTCCGGCACGCCTTCCATGACGTCGTCGCGGGTGAGCAGGGTGGTGCCGTAGTGCATCACCTCGGCGACGGTCTTGCCGTCGCGAGCCGCTTCCATCAGCGCGGCGGTGATGAAGGCGATCGCTTCCGGATAGTTCAGTTTGAGGCCGCGCGCACGGCGCCGTTCGGCAAGCAGTGCGGCGGTGAAGATCAGCAGCTTGTCCTTCTCGCGAGGTGTCAGCTTCATCGAATGAGTGCGTAGGGTTGCAACGGTCGTTGTGACGATCCCGGGCGGGACCGGCCGCGACAATGATAGACGCTGCGCGTCATGGCCGCGATCGCGTGCGCTGCACGGGATGTGTCCATGACGAGTGCAATGCCGGATAAGCCAGTCACGGTATCAAGTTCGGCTAACGGCGCGCTTACAGATCAGCCGGCAGCGGCGCGCTGAACCACTTCTTCGACATCGTGTTGAGCGTGCCGTCCTGCTTCGCTTGCACGATGGCAGCGTTCACTTTTTGCTGCAGGCGTGGCTCGTTCTTGTTCATGCCAACGAAGCACGGCGAATTCTTGATGACAAACTTCGGTTCCGGACGGCGCGGCGGATTCTTCGCGAGGATCGCGGCCGCGACGATGTTGCCCGCGGCGATCAACTGCACCTGTCCCGACAGGAACGCGGCGATAGTCGCGTTGTTGTCCTCGAAGCGCTTGATGGTCGCGTTCGGCGCCATTTGCGTGAGACCGATTTCCTCCAGCGCGCCGCGGGTTGCGCCGACCGTCTTGCCGGTCAGATCCGCGGGGCCGCTGACCTTGATATCGGCGGGACCGAACACGCCCTGGTAATACGGCGCATAGGCGGTCGAAAAATCGATCACCTTCTCGCGATCCGGCGTCTTGCCGAGCGACGAGATCACCAGATCGACCTTGCCAGTTTGCAGATAGGGGATGCGATTGGCGCTATTGACCGGCACGAGTTCGAGCTTCACGTTCATCGACTTCGCGAGCAGGGCGGCGGTGTCGATGTCGTAGCCTTGCGGCTTCATGTCCGCGCCGACCGAACCGAACGGCGGATAGTCTTCCGGCACGGCGACTTTGAGCACACCCGCCTTGGCGATGTTATCGAGCGTATCCGCGTGAGCGGCGGGCGCATTGACGGCGAGGACGGGCGAGAGCAGCAGTGCGGCGAGCCAGGCGCGACGCGCGGGGCGAAGAGTCGATCGAGTCATGTTCTGTGAGCGGTGGTGGCGACGAGCCGGTCGGCTGCCGTCAGGACGCGGCAGCATCGTGGGGAATGGCGATGCAAGGTATGTGCCATGGCGGTGCAGCATGGGCTGGCGGGACGGGAGAACGAGCAATGCACTCAGTTGAGGCGTCGACATGCGCCGGATTGGTGCGTGCCCTGTCTTACGCCGGTGAAAGGCCACAACGTGTCAGTGAAGCAGCGCTCCTGCTTGACGCCGACACGACTGTCCCAATGACCAAAGTCACGCACGTGACTTTGCGGCCTTGTCAGGACTCCGCGGAGCGGCGCCTGAAAACGGCGTGCCTTCGCTCCGCACTGCCGCAAGCTCATCGAAGCCTGCCCAACTCGCGATTCCAAGGCGCTTCGTTATCAGATAGATCGCTATCGGTAACGCCAAACCGGCCGCACTCCCGAGCACGAAGTGGACAAGTGGCTGACTGATGCCGCGGGCCAGCAACGCGTTCCAGACCAACGCGGTTGCGAACACATGCAGGAGGTAGACCGGCTTCCACGAGGAGCCGATCGACGCGATCCAGCGCGACGTTCGCCATATCGGCAGGCACCGTCCAACCGAAAGGGCCGCCGCGATACCCAGAAAACTTGTCAGCAGAGAATATAAGTTCAGATAGTGGCCTGAACGTTGCCCCATGATCGCGGCGGCCGCAAATGCGATTCCCGATACCAACGCGACGCGAAGGCCAGAGGCGTTGCCGCTTTGCCGGTCGGACCGCGAGGCGAGCAGCACGCCGGACAGAAAGAAGACAAGGCCCCAACACGTCATTGTGACAATGCCCAAGTGGCTTCGTATCGCGACGGTGGCACTGACGAGGATCATCGCGGCAATCAGGCCGCGATTTGCCACCGTCAACGCGCATCGGACCTTTGTGGGCCGTGGCCATACGGTGATGCACGCGACGATCTGACAGATGAACAGCGCGTAAAGAAACCAGAATTGCCCAACGGGTGCCGATGCCAGACGAGTCAATTCGAACTGCTCGGCGGCGTAGTCTTTATAGTCCGCGACGAGCCACTGCACAGCCATCTGCAATATCGACCACAGCAGATAGGGATAGAGCACGGCCAGGGCGATTGATTTCAGCAGCGCAGCGCGAGAGAGTTGCAAACACGCTAGCGTACTCATGCCGAGAAGGAAGAAGACCGTCGGGTATCCCAACGTGCTTGCGGCGTACTGAAGAATCTTCAGGACGCGAGACACGTGACCATCTTGCAGGAAACCGGCGTCGCTGATCCGGTGCAGCACTTCGGCGCACACGATCGCAATGATGGAAATTGCCAGGCCGCCTCTGATGCGTTCTTCTTTCACCATTCCCTCGTTCGGGTTCATGTTGCCATGCGATGCGGCCGGGCCTTCATGTAGTGCTAAAGCTGCACATCGAAAATCACGCACCAGTTGTCGAGGCGCATCGATTCGCGTCCGTCATTGAAGCGGATCGCGTCGCCCTGTGAATCCCGCAGATTGCCACGCGGACCATAACGGCTTCCCGCGACGCCAACGCCGTTGAATGCGTACTCAATGTGCGTACCGGCAGGGATAGGCGATTTAGCCGTAATGCTCACCTCGTCGGGTCCGGTGATCGATACCGACTGGATCGGCAGCAACTCGCCGGACGGCAGGCGCAACGAGAAACCATAGTCCGAATTGCCCGCAACCTGCGTCGTGTCCCATCTGAGAGGCGGGGCGGGGACATTGAAGCGCAGCACGGCCGTCGTGCCCTCGCGTCGCCAGTTCAACGGCTCGAGAGGCGTCCACGTCTGTTTGTCGATCAGAATCCTCTTCAGGACCAGCCCATAGTAGGCGCCCATCCATTCGGTGCTGCGATTGTCGGTATGTCCACCGTCCACGTAACGAAAGAGATACATCGGCACAGCCAGATGAATGTGTGGATCTTCGTGGCTGGCTTCCAGCAGCGCGAGCGCGATGTGCGGATACCGCTGATCGAAATGGCGATGCGTGGCCACCTGATAGGTGATCATCTCGACGTCCTGTTTCTGTCCCGTCAATGCCTTGGCATCGCGATCGACGTCGGCCCGCAAGCTCCTTAGCTTCGCAATGTAAGTCGGAATCGATGTCTGGCTGGAATCGTCGGCTTCCCCTTGCGTCCACGTGATTGCGCCGACGCCGTAAGTCTTGCCTTGGGCGTCTGCGAGCCGCTTTCCCTGGGCGATGTCTCGCAGCAACTGTGAGTAATAGCGCCCTGGTGCCGACAGCGTCGCAATGTCCATCGATCCTTCACCCGGTGCCGATCCAATGAACCGGTAGGGGAGTTCCGTATGACTTTGCAGGTTCTCCTGCTCGATCAATTGCATGGCCATATTCAGCGTCCCGCTGGTCGGCGTCTCGGCCTTGTCCCCCCATTGAGTCTCGACTAACGGTACGAACTGCTTGTACGCCACTTCGACGCCTTCGCTTTGCACGCCGTCTTGAGCCCGCACGCCGCCGTTGAATCGTAACGAGGAATAACGCTGACGGTTGGACAGCACGGGTTTATTAAAAAACCCTTGGCTGAGCGATTGGCCGTAGCTAATGACGTGAGTGATGTCCCAAGGCGCTGCGCCGTGCGGAATCCATGCCGAATAAGCCGGCTCGATGCGCCCATCGCCAGAACCTGCCTGTGATGCGTCGAAGATAGTCGTCGCGAACAGCGGGCTTGCCGCCGACACTTTCTGCACCGCCCAGCCGCCGGCCGACGAAGCAAGAACGAACTGGATCCGACTACCCGGCCGGCCGTCGACGTTTTGCACCACCACGTTCGCGTGGTTGCCGTCGACTTGCGTGTTGTAGGTTTCAGGCAGCGCTGTCAAGCGATCGCAGGCAGTCGCCGTCGACACATGCAAGAGCTGCTGGACCAGACTTTTAACATCAGCGAGCGCGACGCTCCCGGCTCCGCACGTTGTGCGGTTAAATCGCCACAGCGGGTCGAACTTGTCTCTCCATTCGTGCACAGCGCTTTCGATACCGCGATCCTCTGGAGAAAAGGCCGCGCGACTATCATGCTGCGAGCACGCGCAGCATACGATGGCCGGTAAGACGAGGTATACGAAACGCATTCGGTGATCCTTAGCGTTCATCTGCGCTGGACGATTGTAAGGGGATCGCGGAATGCGTTATGTGCGACCTCGCACGTAAATGGCCGCACGGACCCAGGCTAGGCCATACGATCTAAATGTCCAGACGTTTCAAGACATGCATGTACGAAGACCGCGACGGCGCGCGCAGCGCCGCCGGAAGAATGACGGCTGTGTCACGAACGCGGAATGGGCGAGAGCACGGATTCCAGATGCACCACTACCGCGACTGCGCGGGGGACCCGCTTATGGGCTAGCGGTGTGAAGCCGCTTTCTTTGCCTACTTTCTTTGCGGCATGCAAAGAAAGTAGGTGCCGCCCCGCACAGGGGCAACGCCAATAGACCACCGTGACTTCAAGGAAAGGCCAACCTCAAGTAGCCCAAATCCGCAAAGGCACCCCCTCAACCCCATGCACAACCGGCCGCAACTGAATCCAGCATTTGATAAGCGCCCGCTGCAGCATCTCCATCGACCTCGCAACCCCGCGCACGACGAGCACTCGAGAAGTCACACAAGAAGCGGCGACCCGAACAGAATCATCAAACGGCAGTTGAGCAGTCAACGCTTCAGCAAGCGCATCATCACAAGCATCCCCAACGGCCCAAAGCGTCCCATAGGCAGGAAACCCTGCCAACCCTTGAGCAGCATCGCGCAGCGAATCATTTGCCGAGAGACTGGCCCGTTCAAACCAGAGCAACTCCCCGTTAGCCCCAACAATCCGCGACACCGCACACAAGCGGCCATCGGACCACCGTTCACCAGCAGCCTGCCGCCCAAGCTGCGTCGCATCCCACCCGATCGCAGTCGCGCCTTCACCAAGCGTCAACGAAAAATCGAGCTTCGCATTCGCCTGATCGAAAACGATATTATTCTGCGGCAGCCAATCGAGCTTAGCCCGCTCACCGACGCGCACGGCGATATGCTGCTGCGCTTCACGTCCATTGGACTTGTACCACTTGGTCGCCCCCGGCGTGGTAATAACAGCATGCGCCCCGTCACCGACATCGACATCAATAGCAAGCCGATCCCCACCCGCGATCCCTCCAGGCGGATGCACGATCACCGCATGACAGACGCCATGTCCTTCAGGATAAAGCGCCCTTTGAACCCGCAACGGCCCATCATGCAACCGGTGCTTGAGCGTAGTCCGTTCGCCATCTTTGACGAACCCAAGTTCAAGACGCGCGCGCCATAGCGAATGCGCACCGGCCTGAGCGGCAGCGAGCGTAACGTGATTTTCGTGAAGCGACATGCGAATGGAATGCGACCAGACGGAGAAAAGCAAATCGTGCCTGCGCACGTCAGGCAACGCTCAACGGCGTTGCCACAGGATGCGGTGAGAATAGCACGCCGGCTCGCAGGTGCCGCTCACACGGCGATCAACGTCCGCACGCCATCCGCATCCATATTGGCGCCTTCTCCGCCCGCGATGATCTCGCCGCGGCTCATCACCCAATACCGATCGGCGATGTCCTTGGCGAAGTCGTAGTACTGCTCGACGAGCAGCACCGTCATGCCCATTTCCTCGACCAGTTGACGCAGCGTGCGGCCGATATCCTGAATGATCGACGGCTGGATACCCTCAGTGGGTTCATCGAGAATCAGCAATTGCGGATCGCTCATCAGCGCCCGCCCAATGGCAAGCTGCTGCTGCTGACCGCCGGAGAGATCCCCGCCGCGGCGGCTGCGCATATCCTTCAACACCGGAAACAGTTCGTAGATACGATCCGGGATCTTCTTGGGCGCTTTCTTGCTGGCGGCGCCCACCAGCAGATTTTCTTCGACGGTCAACCGCGGAAAGATATCGCGCCCCTGCGGCACATAAGCGAGGCCTTTTTCCACGCGAGAGTAGGTGGGCAGTTTGGTGATCGACGCACCGCGCCAGGCGATGGACCCGCTCTTCGTTTGCACGACGCCCATCAGGCAGCGCAGCAGCGTGGTCTTGCCCACGCCGTTGCGGCCGAGCAGAACGGTGAGTTTGCCGTCGGGCACGGTGAGCTTCACATCGCGCAGAATGTGGCTGCCGCCGTAGTACTGGTTCAGGTTTTCTACTTCTAGCATGTCCGTTCGACCCTTTTGTTACACCGACCCGTTTCACCGGCCCAGATAAGACTCGATGACCGTCTCGTCGCGCTTCACTTCGTCGAGCGTGCCGTGAGCGAGTACGCGTCCTTCGGCCATCACCGTGACCTTGCCGGCTTCGCCTGATAGCGCTGCGACGAACTCCATATCGTGCTCGACGACCATCATCGAACAGGTGCCGCGCAGATGATTGAGCAGCTCGGCGAGCTGCATGGTTTCGTCGTCGGTCATGCCGGCGGCCGGTTCGTCGAGCAGCAGCAACGCCGGCTGCTGCATCAGCAACATGCCGATTTCGAGCCGTTGCTTCTGACCGTGCGACAGCTCGCCCGCAAGACGTCGCGCTTCGCTCTCCAGACCGATCAGCGCCAACGTCTCTTCAATGCGTGCTTGCGCCTCGCGATCCAGACGCGCGCGTAACGAGGCCCACCAGCCCTTGTCGGCCTTCATCGCCAGTTCGAGGTTTTCCCACACGGGATGCTGTTCGAACACCGTGGGCTTCTGAAACTTGCGGCCGATGCCAGCACGCGCAATCGACGGCTCGTTCATGCGCGTCAGGTCGATCGACTGGCCGAGATACACCTTGCCGGAATCCGGCTCCGTCTTGCCGGTGATGACGTCCATCATCGTCGTTTTGCCGGCGCCGTTCGGACCGATGATGCAACGCAATTCGCCGGCATCGATCTGCAGGGTCAGCGCATTCAGCGCGCGAAAGCCGTCGAAGCTCACGGTCACGTCTTCGAGGTACAGGATCGTGCCGTGCGACACGTCGATCTCGCCGGGCACGACCGCATGCCCCATGCTCGCGACACCGCTCAACGAAGTTTCAGCGGGTTCTTCCGGTAAAGCCAGATCAGGAACCATCGGGTTTTCGTTCATGAGCGGTTCCTCTTGCGCGTCACGAGTTCGATCAGTCCCATGATGCCGTTCGGCAGGAACAGCGGGACCAGCACGAAAATCAGACCGAGAAAGAAGAGCCAGTATTCAGGGAAGTTCGCCGTGAAGAAGCTCTTCGCGCCATTCACCGCGAAGGCGCCGATGATCGGGCCGATCAAGGTGCCGCGTCCACCCACGGCGACCCAGATCGCCATTTCGATCGAGTTGCCCGGCGACATCTCGCCCGGATTGATGATGCCGACCTGCGGCACGTACAGCGCGCCGGCGATGCCGCACAACACGGCGGACACGGTCCACACGAACAGCTTGTAGGCGAGCGGGCTGTAACCGAGGAACATCAAACGCGTTTCGCCGTCGCGCACCGCGGTCACGACGCGGCCGAGCTTCGAAGTGACGATCGCCCGCGCGCCGAGGAAGGCGAGGATCAGCACCGCGAAGGTGATCAGCAAGAGGGCGGTGCGCGTGCCCGGATGCGTGATCGGAAAGCCGCCGATGCGCTTGAAGTCGGTAAAGCCGTTATTGCCGCCGAAGCCCGTTTCGTTGCGATAGAACAGCAGCATCGCGGCGAAGGTCATGGCTTGCGTGATGATCGACAGATAGACGCCCTTCACCCGCGAGCGGAACGTGAAGAAGCCGAACACCCACGCCACCACGGCCGGCACCAGCACCACCAGCAGCAGTGCGTAACCGAGATGCTGCGTGCCTTGCCAGTACCACGGCAGTTGATGCCAGTCGAGAAACACCATGAAGTCGGGCAGGTCGCTGCCGTATTTGCCTTCGTGACCGATCGAGCGCATTAGGTACATGCCGATCGCGTAGCCGCCGAGCGCGAAGAACAGGGCGTGTCCGAGGCTCAGAATGCCACAGTAGCCCCACACGAGATCGAGCGCGAGCGCCGCGATCGCGTAGCACATGAACTTGCCGGTGACCGTCGTCGCGTAGGCGGACAGATGCAGCGCGCTCGTCTCCGGCACCACCAGCGTGGCGAACGGCACGCCCAGGCCGAAGACGATGATCAACGCGATCAGCGCGAGCCATGCGCGCCGCGACAACAGCGCGGGGCGCGGCGGCAGGCCGAGTGCGAAACCTGCTTGCGGGTCGCGGCCGGCTAGTGCGCCGCCGCTCGTTGCGCCGACGTGAGCCGATGAGGTTGCCGATGTCATCTCATGCCTCCGCGCTGCGGCCCTTGAGGGCGAACATGCCCTGCGGACGCTTCTGGATGAACAACACGATCAGCACGAGCACGGCGATCTTCGCGAGCACCGCGCCCCAGAACGGTTCGATCGCTTTGCTGATGAGCCCGAGCCCGAAGCCGCCGATCACCGTGCCGGCCAGTTGACCGACGCCGCCCAGCACCACGGCCATGAACGAATCGATGATGTAGCTCTGGCCGAGGTCCGGTCCGACATTGCCGATCTGCGAGAGCGCACAGCCGCCCAGACCCGCGATGCCCGCGCCGAACGCGAACGCATACGAATCGACCCGTGCGGTCTTCACGCCGACGCAGGCCGCCATGCGCCGGTTCTGCGTGACGGCGCGCACGAAGAGACCGAGACGCGTCTTCGTGAGCACGGCCCATGCGATGCCGACCACGATCAGCGAGAACGCGAGAATCGCGAGCCGGTTGTACGGCAGGATCAGATTGGGCAAGACGGTGACGCCGCCGCTCATCCACGCCGGGTTGACCACCTGCACGTTCTGCGCGCCGAACAGCATGCGCGTTGCCTGAATCAGGATCAGGCTGATGCCGAACGTGGTTAGCAGCGTTTCGAGCGGACGGCCGTACAGATGCTTGAGCACCAGCCGTTCGAGCACGATGCCCACCAGTCCCGCGGCGACGAACGAGGCTGGAATGGCGAGCAGCGGATACCAGTCGAATGCGCCGGGCGCGAAGCGCTGAAACAGGTTCTGCACGACATAGGTCGCGTACGCGCCGATCATCAGAAATTCGCCGTGCGCCATGTTGATCACGCCGATCAGCCCGTACGTGATGGCGAGACCCAGCGCGGCGAGCAGCAGCACGCTGCCGAGCGACAGGCCCGCGAACAGCGTGCCGGCGATCTGGCTGCGGCGCTGGATCGCATCGAGTTCGTCGATGCCGCTTTGCGCGGCGGCGCGCACGCGGTCGTCGGCTTCCACGAAGGTGCCGTCGGGCTTCTTCGCGACGAGCGGCCGCAGCAGTTCGTTCATGTCGAGGTCGTGCCGCGCGGCGACCAGTTGCACGGCTTCGAGGCGCTTGGCCGGATCGGCGTCGTGCAGGGCCGTCA
Organism: Paraburkholderia sp. RL17-373-BIF-A; assembly: GCF_046030175.1. Taxonomy (NCBI): domain Bacteria; kingdom Pseudomonadati; phylum Pseudomonadota; class Betaproteobacteria; order Burkholderiales; family Burkholderiaceae; genus Paraburkholderia; species Paraburkholderia sp. RL17-373-BIF-A. The sequence continues at coordinate 25,775 of NZ_JARESO010000006.1, read as the reverse complement.
TCGCCCACAGCGTGTCGAGGCGCTTCTTCAATGCGGGATCGGTTTCCTTCGCGCGAGCCGCGTCGACGAGCGGTTTGATCGACGGATCGGGGTTCTGCAGCAACGCCGTGACTGCGGCGGCACGCGTCGCCACGTCCGGTGCATCGAGTTGCAGACCGGACAACGCGCCGGCGACTTTCGAGCGCAGCAGGTTGTTTAGCGTGATCGGCTGGGCGTCGCCCGCGGCGATGGTCTTGCCGGTGACGGCATCGTGCGCGGTGTCGCCGTCCTGCAGCAGCACGGCGCCCGCGTCGGTGGCGAGCGCGCTGTCTTCGGATAGCGCTTTGAGCACCGCCATCGATTCCTTGTCGTGATTGGCGATCAGTTTGTCGATGGCTGCGGATTTCGCATCGAAATCGTCGCCGGCGAGCGGCGCGACATCGGCTTGCGTCAGCGCGAAGGCGGCCAGCGGCGCGCCGGCGAGCAGCACGAGCGCGATGCCGGCGATGCCGAGCCGCGCGAGTCGTCGTGCCAGTGTTCGTGCGCGTTGTCGTGTGAAGGTGAGGATCGAAAACGCCATGGTGGCCTTTGAAGAAAATCCGGCGGAGCGGCGCGGTATGTGGGCAAGCGCCGTTGCCGCGCCGTCGGGTTGCTGCGCGCGAAGGCCGTGCCGCCGGGCCGCCGGATCACGGCACGAACGCGGGCGCGGTGGGCACGCCCGTCGCGGGATGGCATCGGCATGTCACGGCGGCTTTGCCGCCGCGGCACGCCTTCCTGTCAGGCGACGCGCGAGCGCTTCAGGAACGCCGGGATCGAGCTGACCACATCCGGCTTGCTCGAATTGCCGGCAATGAACGGGCTCCACGGCTGCGCGCGGATCGCGGTCTTGGTCCGCCACACCACGTTGAACTGACCGTCGGCACGCACTTCGCCGATCATCACCGGTTTGTGCAGGTGGTGATTGCCGTCCATTTCCAGCGTGAAGCCCGACGGCGCTGCGAAACTTTGACCGACCATCGCCACGCGCACCTTGTCGACGTCCGTGCTCTTCGTTTTCTCGACCGCCTGCTTCCACAAATGGATGCCGACGAAGGTCGCTTCCATCGGGTCGTTGGTCACGCGCTTGGTGCCGCCCGGCAGGTTGTTCTGCGCGACCCATGCGGCCCATTGCTTCTTGAACTTCTCGTTGGCCGGGTTGCGCAGCGACATGAAGTAGTTCCATGCGGCCAGGTTGCCGACCAGCGGCTTCGTATCGATACCGCGCAGTTCTTCCTCGCCGACCGAGAACGCGACGACCGGCACGTCAGACGCCTTCAGCCCCTGGTTGCCCAGCTCCTTGTAGAACGGCACATTCGAGTCGCCGTTCACCGTCGAGATCACCGCGGTCTTGCCGCCTTGCGAGAACGTCTTGATGTTGGCGACGATGGTCTGATAGTCGCTATGGCCGAACGGCGTGTAGACCTCCTGGATATCGGCTTCCTGCACGCCCTTCGACTTGAGGAACGCGCGCAGGATCTTATTGGTCGTGCGGGGGTACACATAGTCGGTGCCCAACAGGAAGAAGCGCTTGGCGCCGCCGCCTTCCGCGCTCATCAGGTATTCGGTCGCCGGAATCGCCTGCTGGTTCGGCGCCGCGCCCGTGTAGAACACGTTGCGCGACATTTCCTCGCCTTCGTATTGCACCGGGTAGAACAGCAGGCCGTTCAGTTCCTCGAACACCGGCAGCACCGATTTACGCGACACCGAGGTCCAGCAGCCGAACACCACGGCGCACTTGTCCTGCGTGATCAGCTGACGCGCTTTCTCAGCGAAGAGCGGCCAGTTCGACGCCGGGTCGACCACCACCGGCTCCAGTTGACGGCCCATCACGCCGCCGTTCTTGTTGATGTCCGCAATGGTCATCAACGCGGTGTCCTTGAGCGAGGTCTCCGAGATCGCCATCGTGCCCGATAGCGAATGCAGAATACCCACCTTGATCGGACCGCTGCCGGACTGCGCCTGCGCAAAAGGAACCTGACCTGCAAGCGCCAGTGCGCCCGACATGGAGCCGAACTTCAACAGACTGCGACGTTTCATGTATATCCCCTTGCCATTGATGGTGACTGTTTATGGGCGTCGATTTCGGTCAGCAGGGCTTATCCCGCATGACTTGCCGCTTGTGTACTGCAAGGCACATGCCATGCAGTAAATTCGACGTGAACGGCGTGCGGTGCATGCTGCAGCGCGGCTGTGACTCGGCCGGCTTATGCGTAATGCGGCGCAGAATTGGTGCAGGACGGGCCGCTTCGCATCGTTCGGGTGCGTGCCGCGCCGCAACGAAGCGCGCGTGTCCGCCAGCGGGCATCAGCGGTGCATGGCCGCCGCCCCTTTGTGCATGGGCCGCGCTGTGCCTACACTGAAAGTCCACTCACGCGAGGAGACACGACATGAATGAGCGCGCCGGCGTCAAGCCACCCGATATGTCCGCGTTCTGGATGCCTTTCACGGCGAACCGCCAGTTCAAGAGCGCGCCACGGTTGCTGGCGAGCGCGAAGGGGATGTACTACACGTCGCACGATGGGCGGCGCATCCTCGATGGCACGGCGGGGCTGTGGTGCGTCAACGCGGGCCATTGCCGCGACGAGATCGTGGCCGCCGTGCAGGCGCAGGCGGCTGAAATGGACTTCGCGCCGACCTTTCAGATGGGGCATCCGAAGGCCTTCGAGGCCGCGACAAAAATCGCGCGGCATACGCCGGGCGATCTCAAGCACATCTTCTTCGTGAACTCGGGCTCGGAAGCCGTCGATACCGCGCTGAAGATCGCGCTGGCGTATCACCGTTCGCGCGGCGAAGGGCAGCGCACGCGGTTCATCGGACGCGAGCGCGGTTATCACGGCGTGGGCTTCGGCGGCATTTCGGTGGGTGGCATCGCACCGAACCGCAAGGCGTTTTCGGGCGGCCTGCTGCCATCGGTCGATCACCTGCCGCATACCTTGAACATCAAGGAAGCGGCGTTTTCGAAAGGACAGCCAAGTTGGGGCGCGCATCTCGCTGATGAACTCGAGCGGCTCGTCACGCTGCACGATGCTTCGACGATTGCCGCGGTAATCGTCGAGCCGGTAGCCGGTTCCACGGGCGTGCTGATTCCGCCGCGAGGCTATTTGCAGCGGCTGCGGGAAATCTGCGACAAGCACGGCATCCTGCTGATCTTCGATGAAGTGATCACCGGTTGGGGGCGGCTGGGTGCGCCGTTCGCCGCGCAGTACTTCGGCGTCACGCCCGACATGCTGACCATGGCCAAGGGCACCAACAATGCGGCCGCGCCGATGGGCGCGGTGGCGGCGAGCGCGAAGATTCACGATTCGATCGTGAACGGCGCGCCGGCCGGCATCGAGCTGTTTCACGGCTACACGTACTCAGGGCACCCGATCGCCGCGGCCGCGGCGTGCGCGACGATCGATCTGTATGAGCGTGATCAATTGTTCGAACAGGCCGCGCGGATGGCGCCAGTGTTTGAGAAGGCGATCCATAAGCTGCAAGGCGAGCGTCATGTGATCGATGTGCGCAATCTTGGGCTCGTGGGTGGGGTGGAGTTGGCGTCGCGTTCAGGTGCGCCTGGGGCTCGCGCCTATGATGTCTTCGTGCGCTGCTTTGAGAAGGGCGTGTTGACGCGTTATACGGGCGACATTCTGGCGTTCTCGCCGCCGCTGATCGTCGATGAAGCGCAGATCGAGGAGATCTTTGGGACGGTGGCGGAGGTGTTGAAAGAGGTGGAGTAAATAGCAGCGCTTTTGTTCGGCACGCAAAAAGGCCGACGTCGTGAGACGCCGGCCTTTTTGCTGAGCGTGCGTTCGATCAGAAAGCGATGAATGGCCCCGGTTGCTTGCCGATCATCACGTTGTTGATCGCGGTGTATACGCTGCGGCCGAAGAAGAACGGCAAGCCCCAGATGAACATGCCGGCCGATGGCGAACCGAGGCTGTCGTAGGCCGCGTACTGATTTGCCATCAGATTCCAGCCGTTAGCCAGTGAGAATGGCACGTTGACGGACGCGGCGGCCTTGTCGACGCCTGTCAAGATCGCCGACAGGCTGAGCGTGGTGGCCGGCACATACCAGTCGCCCGAAAAGGGAACCGTATAGTCCGCGAAGATGTTCGCGTTCGACCCGCTGTCGATGGCGCTGCTGAACGTGTTGCCCTTGTACGTGGTCGAGAAATAGCCGTACTGGTCGAGCGCGAGAATGTTCGGCTGCGAGGGCATGGCGTTGTTCTTCTGCGTGCCGATGCCGAACACCAGTTCACCCGTGACGCTTGCCTGGCCGCCCGCGGGTAGCGCAGGCAGACGGATGATCGTGCCGTTGTTGTCGGACGTGAAATCGGCGACTGGATTCATGACCTGCGTGTCGAGCGGAACACGTGTATTCGCGCATGACGTCGCCGACGTGCAGTAGTAGTAAGCCGATGGCAGTACGGTCCGCGCCGCCGCGGGGAAATCGCGCTGTGCAGGGCCAATGCCGATCACGCCGTTGGCGCCGAGTGCCGTTGCCGAACCGAGGTTATAGACGCCGCGCGACTGGCAGTCCGACGGCGTCGAGTACTGGCCGTCGGCAATCACTTGCAGCGGCATGTTGCCTGCTGTCTTGCCGCCGATCGTGACGTCGGCGCGCTTGATGGATCCCCACGTGTAGCCCGAGCCGAACACGGCGCATTCGGCGATCGACGCGTTGCCGGTTGGGTCGTCGGTGGCGCCTGTTTGCGTCGGCAGGCGGGCAGCAAGTGCGGAACCCAACGCGCTGCCGAGCACGCGCACGCCGACCGAGCCGGTGTCGAGTTGCAGGTGATCGACCGTCGCGCATTGATTGCTGCCCTGAATGCCGGGGAAGCAGATCGTGGCGGTTACGTACGGCATGTTCGCGTTGTTGCCCGTCCATCGTTCGATGGTGATGGGGACGGTGTTGGAGGTGGGGGGTGGAGTCGGTGCAGGAGTCGGAGTCGGTGCTGGAGTTGGAGTCGGTGCAGGAGTTGGTGTTGGCGTCGGTGTTGGAGTCGGCGTTGGAATTGGCGTCGCTGCAGGATTGAAAGCAGGTGCAGGTGCAGGTGCAGGTGCAGGCGCAGGTGCGGGACTCGGCGCAGGCGTCGGAGCCGCCGTTGGCGCCGGAGTTGGAGTAGGCGTAGACGTAGACATAGACGCACCACTCGCGCCCGACGGAGAAGCCGGCGGTATCCCTATCGACCCCGCTGCCGGCTTATCGCTATTCTTCGCCGCATTGGCGCTGCCATCATCGCCACTACCACCGCCACCACAAGCAGACAGCACCACGCTGCCACCCAGAAGCGCGCAGCAAAGCGTCTTGTTCAAAGTTGTCATGTTTAGTGAGTTGGATAAATCCGCGCGCCGCTTCATTGCAGTTGCTCCACGCGAACGGTGACGGGAACCAGGCGTGGCAGATACGCCTTGCCGAAAAAGCGGCCGGCTCGGCCAGCCGACTCGATATGGAAATCGCCGTTGTGTTCGATCATCGGGCCGATACCGTGCGCACGCTCAGCCGCGGCATTCGTGAAATTGGGAAAGTAGCTGCCGAGCAGCGCGCTCATGTCCGGGCGCACCGGACCTTGCCAGGTGACGGCAAACACCACATTGCTGGGCAGGACGTATTCATGAAGCGTGACGCCGCCAGCGCCATACGTCGCGCGCATCGTATAAGGCGTGGTAGCTGCGGGCGTGTCGATAGAAACCGCCGATCGCAGCAACGACTGCGAGGCCGCGCCCGTACCCGGCGCACCGCCCAATGCCGCATAAGAAGCGAGTGGCAACATGCTCGCAATGCCCAACGCGACCTTCACAAAATTCATCACGATGCTCCAGAAAACAGGTCGGAACATGGTGCCAGCGGGGCTTTATTGGGAGTGCCGGAAAAGTCTCAATGAAAAATCGGAAATGGCTTGAGGAGACGCTGCTGGTGTGCAGCGTCTCCTGGCCCGGCCATGCGGCCAGTCGTCAGAACGCGACGAATGGTCCGGTTAGTTTGCCGACCTTGGCATTGCCAATCACGTTGTAGACATCGCGGCCATAGAAGAACGGCAGTCCCCACAGGAACATGTTGTCTTCACCATTCGAAAAGTACTGGCCGATGTTGATAAACGCTGCATTTCCGCTTGCCATCAGCGTGTTGGCGTTGTCGATCGAAAAGGGCATCTGCAGCGGCGCGTTTGATCCGTTGTTCGGCTCGATCGTCGCGCTCAGATTCAACGAGCTCGCCGGCGTGTACAGGTCGAGAACGGAATATGGAATCGTGTTATCCGGGAACGCGTAGCTGAGGGTGCCGCTATCGATCACGCTTTGGTTGAACACCTGCCCCTTGTACTGAGTCGTGAACGCACCGTACTTGTCCAACGCAATGACTGTGGCATTTGCAGGCAAGGTATTGTTCTGCTGGGTGCCGACGCCAAACACCAATTGGCCCGTCACGCTTGCCTGGCCCGCGGCCGGCACGGCCGGCAGACGGATGACCATGCCGTTGTTGTCCGTGGCGAATGCGGCGACCGGATTCATAACCTCTTTGCTAGCGAGCATGCGCGTGCTGACGCAGCTATTTTGCGAAGGGCAATAGTAGTAAAGACCGGGCACCGCCTTGGTCAGGGCATCCAGGGAATCGCCCGTGAAGTTGTCGATGCCGAGAATGCCGCTCACTCCCATCACGTCAAGGGATCTGCCCAGGTCGCCGCCGTTGTGCGCAATGCAGTCGGGCGGCGTGGAGAAAGCGCCATCGGAAACCACCTGGATCGGAATATTGCTCGCTGTCTTGCTGCCGATCGTGATATCGGTGCGCTTGACCGAACCCCACGTATAGCCCGACGCGAACGGCGCGCACTCGGCAATCGGCGCCGAGCCGACCTTGTCGTCTACCGCCCCGGCCTGGGTAAGCAGCAGAGGGGCCAGCGTGGGTATCGCGCGGGCTGAAATGCGCACGCCGGTCGAGCCGGTGTCCACCAGCATGTTGTCGACGGTCACGCACTGGGGCGCGCCTTGTGTGCCCGGCACGCAAACCTTGATTGACGCGAGAAGCCGGTTGACGTTGCCCGTCGACTTATCGACGCGGACCGGCACGGTGTTCTCGCCGGTAGCAGGAGTGGATGAATTGGTCGAGCTACCGGAATCGCCGGAACCACCCGGCGGCGGGATCCAGTCTGGCGTGGCGTTCCAGCCGACGGAATTGCCGCCCTGGTTGCCGCTCGAGCCTCCGCCACCGCCGCATGCGGAAAGCGCGATGCCCGCAAAGGCCGCGGCGACCCATAGCGTCTTTTTCCATGTCTTCATGTTCCGTTGTCTCATCGCTCGACGCAGGCCTTATTTCAGATCGCCAGGCCGCACGCCGGCGGGTATCAGGCGCGGCAGCCACGCCATGCCGCTGAAGCGTCCCATGCGGCCGGCGGACTCGATGCGAAAGTCGTCGTTGCCGTCGATAAGCGGCCCTGTACCGGCGGTATGGCTCTGCTCGGCGTTCACGAAGTTGGGAAAGTAGCTGCCGAGCAGCGCCGTCATGTCCGGACGGATCGGTCCGTTCCACTTGACCGCGAACACGACGTTCTGAAGCAGCACGTATTCGCGGATGGTGACGCCGTTGGCGTCGACCGACTGGCGCATGGAGTAGGGCGCTGCGTTCGCGGGTTGAGCCGCGGGCGTCGCGGCGGCGGATTGCGGCGTGGCGCGCAGCAGGGTCGCCGACGATGCGCCTGTGGACGGCGCACGGCCCAGGGTTGCATGCGACGCGAGCGGCAACAAGGTTGCGGCCAGCATCGCGATCTTCAAAAATCTCATCACATGGCTCCCCAAAAGGTCGGAAGCATGGTGCCTGTGCGATGCGCAGGAAACCGTATGAAATTTCGGAAGCGAAGGCGAGAAGCGGCGCAACGAAAGCTGGCCGTTAGTGTTCTGCTGAAGGGGCGTGCAGAGGCGCTAGTTGAACTGGGTGCGAGCCGCGCCGCAACCTGGCGCCGGAGCGTCCGGAGCGAAAAAAGCGCCTGAGAGCCAAAGGACGGAAAGCAGGAAACAAAAGCCAGGAAGAGAAGCGAAGGCCGCAAGCGCACAGCACCTACCGCACGACCCCCATCCGACATCACTCGCCGCCCAACCTTGCCCGCAGCGCCTTTAGCCGCAACACCCGGATGACGCCGAGACTTGCAGCAGCAGTTTGACGCGCGCGCGCGACAATTCTTCGCTGTTGGCGGCGAGCGAAGCACGCGCGCTTTGCAGTTGCGCGTCGTTGGAGAAGGCTTCGTCGTAGAGCTGGCAGAAGCCGACGGCCTGCGCGGCTAGTGTGCGAAGCGCGCGGCAGGCGAACGCCAGAGCGGCCATGAGATGAGGACCAGCGCCTGCTGGCCCGTCATTGCCGCCGGGCGATCAGTAGGTCGGAACGGACGGATCGACCTGACGCGACCACGCGTCGATCCCGCCTTGCAGATTGAAGACGTTGGTATGGCCGCGCGACTCGAGGAACATCGCGACCTGGGCGCTGCGCGCGCCGTGATGGCAGACGCAGACGATTTGCGCGTCGTCGTCGAGTTCTTCGCTGCGCGCGGGAATCTCACGCATCGGAATCAACACGGCGCCGGCGATCGACGCCGTCTGGATTTCCCACGGCTCGCGCACGTCGAGCAGCACGGGCGCGGGACGCGAAGTATCGGCAAGCCATTCGGCGAGCGCCGGAGCGGTCAGATTTTGCATCAGCAGAACATCCAGTTCAGAGGACGGCGGGCGTGCCGCCCGTCCGGAGCGTGTGAATCAGAACTTGAAACGCGACGGCTGCACGGCGTTGATGAGCGGCTCGACATACGTTTCGAACACGTCGGCAATGCGGTATTGCTTCTCGTCGATACGCGTGATGATCTGCGCCTTCATGACCGGCGCGGTGCCGACGAACGCCGCCAGACGGCCGCCGATTTTCAGATGGTCGAGCATTTCCTGCGGCAGCACCGGCAGGCCGCCCGACACGCAGATCACGTCGTACGGCGCGGCGCCGGCCCAGCCGCGCGCGGCGTCGCCGGTGGTCACTTCGGCGTTCAGCACGCCGTTGGCGATCAGGTTGGTCTTCGCCAGTTCCGCCAGTTCCGGTTCGATGTCGACCGTCAGCACGTGCTGTGCGCGATGCGCGAGCAACGCGGCCATGTAACCCGAACCCGCGCCGATTTCGAGCACGCTTTCGTGTTTCTTCACCGCCAGTTCCTGCAGTACGCGCGCTTCGACACGCGGGGCCAGCATGTGCTGGCCGGCCGGCAGCGGCACTTCGAAGTCGACGAAGGCCAGCTCGCGATACACGGCGGGGACGAAGTTTTCACGCTTGACGATCGAGAGCAGATTCAGCACGTCCTGGTCGAGCACTTCCCAGGGGCGGATCTGCTGTTCGATCATGTTGAAACGCGCTTGCTCGATGTTCATGGTGGGTTCGGCTGTATGGTTTGGCGAGTTTTGCGGGGTTTTGCTGGGTTTGCTGGGTTTGCTGGGTTTGCTATCAGCCACTGACCACCGGCCTCGCAGCACGACTCGGCGCGCAAGGCCCGTCAGGGTAACTGCGGGATTGTACCAAATGACGGTGCCGATCCGCGCCCTCGCGGGCAGGGAAGACCATCCCCAGGCCGGAGCGTGTCACCAGCCGGATCACGTCGCCCCCCGTGTTAATCCCTAGCGATCTGTCCTTGCGCTTCCGGTGTCTATCGCTCAAAAATGTAATCGATTACATTTTTGAGGCGAGTTCACTTGTCCAGATCGTCGTCCACCAAGGCTCCGTCAGCGGCGTCCGCGGCGCATCCCCAGCCCGGCGTCAAGCCGTTGCGCGGCGCGGCCGATGGCATTTCGATTGCCGGCGTGGCCGAGCAGGCGGGCGTCTCGGTGGCCACGGTGTCGCGCGTGCTGAACGGCCACGAGAACGTGCGGCCCGCCACGCGCGACAAGGTGCTGGCCGCCATCGATGCGAGCGGCTATCGCGTCAACGAACTCGCGCGCAACCTGCGCACTGCCGAGAGCCGGCTGCTGCTGACCATGGTCCCAGACGTGGGCAATCCTTTCTATGCGGAAATCGTGCGCGGCATCGACAGCGTGGCGCGCCAGCACGGCTACTTCATGCTGCTGTGCGACACCGGCGCCGATCCGGGCCGCGAACGCAGCTATTTCGATCTGCTGCGGCGGCGCCGCGCGGACGGCGCCATCTGTCTCGACCCGGCCACCATCCAGCAGGCGCTCGGCGAGGCCTCCAGCGCGCTGCCGTGGGTCGCGTGCTGCGAGTTCGACCCGGCGATGGGCGTGCCGTACGTGGGCATCGACAACTACCGCGCCGCGGGCGACGCCGTCCGGCATCTGCTCGCGCGCGGCCACCGCCGCATCGGCCTCATCAATTCCGATGTCGACTACCTCTATGCGCGGCAGCGTCAGCAGGGCTATCTGGACGCATTGATCGAAGCGGGCATCACGCCGGACGAACGCTGGCGCATGAACCTGAACAGCCTCGATTATGAAGCGGGCGCGTCGGCCGCGGCCACGCTGATGAATCAGCCGCAGGCGCCGAGCGCGATCTTCGCGGTCTCCGATACGCTCGCGATCGGCGTGATCCACGGCTTGCGCAGCGTCGGCAAGCGCGTGCCGGACGACATCGCGGTGGTCGGCTTCGACGATATCTCGCTCGCCGCGCAGATCGATCCGCCGCTCACCACCATCGCGCAACCCATGCGCGAGCTGGGCGAAACCGCCGCGCGCCTGCTGCTGCAGCGGCTCGCCAATCCGTTGGCGAACGTGCCGGGCGTGCTGCTGCCGCATCGGCTCGTGATTCGCGGGAGCGCGTGAACCATGAGCCTCGCGATCCGTTTCGACGACATCCGCAAAGACTTCGGGCCCGTGCGTGTGCTGCACGGCGTGAGCTTCGAGCTGGCGCCGGGGCGCATCTACGGTCTGCTGGGCGAGAACGGCGCCGGCAAATCCACGCTGATGAAAATCCTCGCCGGCTACGAAACCGCCACCTCGGGCACCTTGCTGGTCGATGGCCGCGCGCATCAGTTCATCGGTTCGCGCGACGCCGAAGCGCAAGGCATCGTGCTGATCCACCAGGAGTTCAATCTCGCCGAGCATCTGACGATCGCGCAGAACATGTATCTCGGTCATGAAAAAAAGCGCGGCTGGTTCGTCGACGACGCTGCGATGAATACCGAGGCCGCGCGTTTTCTTGCGCAAGTCGGTCTGGAAAAAGCGCCGGACAGGAAGGTGCGCGAATTGATCGTCGCGGAAAAGCAGATGGTGGAGATCGCCAAGGCGCTGTCGCGCCGCGCGCGGCTGCTCATCATGGACGAGCCGACGGCCACGCTCACGCCGTCCGAGACCGAGCGCCTCTTCACGCTGATGGCGAAGCTCAAGGCCGACGGCGTGACCATCATCTACATCTCGCACAAGCTGGACGAAGTGGAGCGCATCACCGACGAAGTGATCGTGATGCGCGACGGCCGCTTCGTCGCGCGCGGCGAAACCGCGGGACTCGCGCGGCAGCAGATGGCGAACCTGATGGTCGGGCGCGAGCTGTCGGACATGTTTCCCCAGAAGATCACCGTGTCCGCCGACGCGCCGCTCGCGTTGAAGGTGGACGGGCTCGCCGTGCCGGATTGGGTGGAAGACCTGAGCTTCGACGTGCGCGCCGGCGAAGTGCTCGGTTTCGCGGGACTGGTGGGCGCGGGGCGCACCGAGGCGTTCGAAGCGATCATCGGTTTGCGCAAGCGCACGGCGGGCCGAATTGAAGTCGCCGGCCGTCCCGCCGATCTGAAAAGCCCGCGCGACGCAATGCGCCACGGCATCACGTATCTCAGCGAGGACCGCAAGGGCAAAGGCCTGCACGTGAACCTGAGCCTGCAGGACAACGTCACGCTGATGACGCTCGAACGTTACGCGCATCCGTTGCTCGACATGAAAGCGGGACGCGCCGCGCTGACCAAAGCCGTGAGCGAATTCGGCATCCGCACCGGCGACCTGTCGAGCCGCGCGCGCATGCTATCCGGCGGCAATCAGCAGAAGCTCGCGCTCGCCAAATTCCTGCAACCCGACCCGAACGTAATCGTGCTCGACGAGCCGACGCGCGGCGTCGATGTCGGCGCGAAACGCGACATCTATTTTCTGATTCATCGTCTCGCCGCGCAGGGCCGCGCGGTGATCGTCATTTCATCCGAACTGATCGAGCTGATCGGCCTATGCCACCGCGTCGCCGTGATGCGCGCGGGACGCCTGCAAGCCACGCTCACGCTCGAGCATCTGACCGAAGAGGAGTTGATCGCCCATGCGACCGGCACCCACTGAAGCCGTGCAATCCGGCCGCGCGTTGCGCTTCGCGCATCGACTGTATGCGCTCGGGCCGCTCGTTGGACTCATCGCGCTGTGCGTGATCGGCACGCTGCTCAACCGCGATTTCGCCACCCTCGACAACATGATGAACGTGCTCACGCGCACGTCGTTCATTGGCATCATCGCGGTCGGCATGACCTTCGTGATCATTTCGGGTGGCATCGATCTGTCGGTCGGCTCGATGGCGGCGCTGATCGCGGGCAGCATGATCTGGCTGATGAACGGACTCGCGGCGGGCGTCGGCGGACACTCGTTTCCTCCGCTGATGATTCTCACGCTCGGCATCGTGGGCGCGCTGGTGCTCGGCAGCCTGTTCGGCTGTGCGCACGGCTTGCTGATCACCAAAGGACGGATCGAGCCATTCATCGTCACGCTCGGCACGCTGGGCATCTTTCGCGCGGTGCTCACCTGGCTTGCCGACGGCGGCGCGCTGACGCTCGATAACTCGTTATCCGATCTGTACGGCCCGGTGTATTACGCGAGCCTGTTCGGCGTGCCGGTGCCGATCTGGGTGTTCCTCGTGGTGGCGGCGGGCGGCGCGCTGATTCTCAACCGCACCGCGTTCGGCCGTCACGTGCAGGCGATCGGCTCGAATGAACAGGTCGCGCGTTATGCGGCGATTCGCGTCGATACCGTGAAGATCGTCACGTACGTGCTGCTCGGCATCTGCGTGGGCGTCGCCACCGTGTTGTACGTGCCGCGGCTCGGCTCGGCCACGCCGACGACCGGTTTGCTGTGGGAACTCGAAGCGATCGCCTCGGTGGTGGTCGGCGGCACCGCGCTCAAGGGCGGCGAAGGCCGCGTGATCGGCACGGTGATCGGCGCGATTCTGCTTTCGGTGATCGCGAACATTCTGAATCTGACTAGCATCATCAGCGTGTATCTGAACGCGGCGGTGCAGGGTGTGGTGATTATCTTCGTCGCGTTCGTACAACGTGGACGGCGGTAGCGGCGGCGCTTCAAATTGCGCTTCAAATTTGCAATCACGGTGAGTTGAAAATCGGGGCGCATGAACGCCTCACAAAAGGAGACACAACCATGAAGCAGGTCATTCGAGCGGTCGGCGCCGGCATGCTGGCGTTGGGGATACTGGGCACGGCGAATATTGCGCGTGCCGATGAAAAAGTCATATTGGGCGTTGCGATTCCGACAGCCGATCACGGCTTCACGGGCGGCATCGTCTGGTGGGCGAACAAGGCCAAGATTGATCTGGAGAAGGCGCATCCCGATCTGAAAGTGATCGTCAAGACCGCGGCCGGCGCGCCCGAACAGGCGAACCAGTTGCAGGATCTCGTGACGGTCAACAAGATCAATGCGCTCGTGATCTTCCCGTTCGAATCGGCCTCGCTCACGCAGCCGGTTGCGCAGGTGAAGAAGAAGGGCGTGTACGTGACGGTGGTGGATCGCGGCCTGACCGACACCAGCGCGCAGGATGCGTACGTGGCCGGTGACAACACCGCGTTCGGCAAGATTCCCGCCGAGTATCTGGCGAAAGCGCTCGACGGCAAGGGCGATATCGTTGCACTGCGAGGCATTCCGACGACGCTCGACAACGAACGCTGGACCGCGTTTACCGGTGTGCTGAAGGCGTATCCGAACATCAAGATCCTCGACGCCAAGTACGCGAACTGGAATCGTGACGACGCCTTCAAGGTCATGCAGGATTACCTGACGCGCTTCAAGCATATCGACGCCGTCTGGGCCGCGGACGACGACATGGCCGTCGGCGTGATCAAGGCGATCGAGCAGGCCAAGCGCACCGACATCAAGATCGTGTTCGGCGGCGCGGGGTCGAAGGGCATGGTGAAGAATGTGATGGACGGCGCGCCGATGATCAAGGCCGACGTGTCCTACTCGCCGAAGTTCATCTACGACGCCATCAAGCTCACCGCTGAAGCGCGTCTGAAGGGCGAGAAGCTGCCGGCCACCACGATCATTCCGTCGGTGCTGATCACGAAGGAAAACGCGCAGCAGTTCTATTTCCCGGACTCGCCGTTCTGACCTGAGCATCCGGGGCGCGCCACCGGGCCTGAGCCGGACTTTCTGCGGCAACGGCACGGCGAGCGCGCCCTCGTTCGAGGAACCGTACGATGAAAACCATCAAAGGGCCGGCGATCTTTCTCGCCCAGTTCATGGGCGACGAGGTGCCGTTCGACAACCTCGCGCATCTTGCCGAGTGGGCTGCGGGTCTTGGCTTCAAGGGGATTCAGGTGCCGTGCGACAGCCGCCTGATCGATCTCGAACAGGCGGCGGCGAGTCAGACGTATTGCGACGAGTTGCGCGAGGTCGCAGACGACGCGGGCGTGACGATCACCGAACTCTCGACGCATCTGCAAGGGCAACTCGTCGCCGTGCATCCGGCCTATGACACCTTGTTCGACGGCTTTGCCGCGCCGCATGTGCGAGGCGATCCGGCCGCGCGCACGCAGTGGGCGATCGATCAGATGAAGCTCGCGGCGAAGGCTTCGCAGCGTCTGGGGTTGAGCACGCACGTGTCGTTTTCCGGCGCGTTGGCGTGGCCGTATCTCTATCCGTGGCCGCAGCGTCCGGCAGGTTTGGTCGAGGCCGCGTTCGATGAACTCGCCCGCCGCTGGACGCCAATTCTCGATGCGTTCGACGCCGCCGGCGTCGACGTGTGCTACGAACTGCATCCCGGTGAAGACCTGCACGACGGCGTGACCTTCGAGCGTTTTCTGGACGCGGTGAAGCAGCATGCGCGCGCCAACATCCTGTACGACCCGAGTCATTTCGTTTTGCAGCAGCTCGACTACCTTGCGTTCATCGACATCTATCACGAGCGCATCAAGGCGTTCCATGTGAAGGACGCGGAGTTTCGTCCGACCGGCAAGCAAGGCGTGTATGGCGGCTACAGCGGCTGGGTCGAACGCGCGGGGCGCTTCAGATCGCTCGGCGATGGGCAGATCGATTTCGGCGCGATCTTCTCGAAGATGGCGCAATACGATTTCCCCGGCTGGGCGGTGCTCGAATGGGAATGCGCGCTGAAGCATCCACACGATGGCGCACGCGAAGGCGCGGAGTTCATTCGCCGGCACATCATCCGTGTGGCCGAGCATGCATTCGATGATTTCGCCGGCAGCGGCGTCGACGCCGCGCAGTTAAAGCGCGTGCTCGGCATCTGACGGCGAGCGATCGCAAAAGGAGTGAGGGTGATGCCACAACGAAGGCTCAGGCTGGGCATGGTCGGCGGCGGACAGGGCGCGTTCATCGGCGCGGTGCATCGGATCGCGGCACGGCTCGACGACCGTTTCGAACTGGTTGCGGGCGCGCTGTCGTCCGATCCGCAGCGCGCGCAATCGAGTGCCGATGAGGCCGGGATTGCGCGCAGCTATTCGGACTGGCGCGAGATGGCGCGCGCCGAGGCCGCGCGCGACGACGGCATCGACGCGGTGGCGATCGTCACGCCGAATCATCTGCACGCGCCGGTCGCGACGGCGTTTCTCGAAGCTGGTATTCACATTGTGTGCGACAAGCCGCTGGCGATCTCGCTGGCGGAAGGCGAGGCGCTGGCGAAGCTGGCTCGCGAGAAGAACAGGTTGTTCGCATTGACGCATACGTACTCCGGCTATCCGCTGGTGCGTCATGCCCGCGAGTTGATCGAAAGCGGCGAGTTGGGCGAGATACGCGTCGTGCAGGTCGAATACGCGCAGGACTGGCTGGCGGAGCCGATCGAAACGAGCGGCACGAACAAGCAGGCGGGCTGGCGCACGGATCCCGCGTTAGCGGGGCCGGCCGGATGTCTCGGCGATATTGGCACGCATGCGTATCACCTTGCTGCGTTCGTCACGGGTATGACGCCGAATACACTCGCGGCGGAAGTGCATACCTTTGTGCCGGGGCGGCGCATCGACGATCATGTGCAGGCGATGCTGCGTTATCCGAATGGCGCGCGCGGCATGCTATGGGCGAGCCAGGTGGCGAGCGGCGCGGAAAACGCCTTGCGTTTGCGGGTGTATGGGACGAAAGCCAGCCTGACCTTCGATCAGGAGCATCCCAATGAATTGTGGTTCACGCCATTGGGTGGTTCGGCTGTGCGCCTGACACGAGGGCGCGTGACGAGCGCGATTGCGGCCCATGCGACCCGCGTGCCGTCGGGACATCCTGAAGGTTATCTGGAGGCGTTTGCGCAGTTGTACAAAGACGCGGCGTTGCAGATCGAAGCGTTGGATGCGGGGTGCGCGTTGCCCGCCGAAAGCCTGTTGCTCACGACGGTGGAGGACGGTGTGGCGGGGCTGCGGTTTATCGACGCCATGCTCGCGAGCAGCGCGGCGGATGGGCAGTGGCGCGAGATTGCGCGTAGCGCTTGAGGCAGCTTTATATTGCGGCTGCAAGAGTGGGGGTTGGCCGCTCCGCTCAACCGCCCTTGCTCTTCTTGAGTTGCTCTTCGAACGCGATATCGAGCTTGCTCGCTTTGCGTGGCTTCGGCGGCCCGAAAGCGTCGACGAATTTGACGAAGTCGTCGAGCGTCAGCGGATCGGAGACCTTCTTGTCCGTGCCGCTCGATTTGTCGACCAGGTAGAACAGGCCGCCGGACAGGCTGATCGCGGCGAACTGCGGATTGCCGCTGCGGGTTTTCAACCGCTCGACGGCGTGGATGGCTCGGGTGGTGCGCATGGTGGGGGAAACGGCTAATTGAGGCTATCCACTTTAACAGTAATACGCCGCGCGCCTGACTGTCGGCCGTTCGAACCGATCAGGAACCAGTAAGGAGGTTCACCCCGAACAAAACATCGGGAAGAACGACGAACGCCGAATGTGGGCGAGTTGGCTTACTGGCTCAAATAAACGAACTTGCCGTTCTTGATAGTGCCCATCACGCTCGCGCGCTGATCCAGCCCCACGTGATCCTTCGGGCTCGTGTTGACCACGCCGTTCGGCACGACCAACTCATGCGCATGCTCCAGTTCGTCACGCAGCGCGGCTCGGAAGGCCGGCGTGCCTGGCTGCGCCGTCTTCAGCGCGCGCGCCACGGCGTCCTGCAAGCGCGGGTACACGCCGGCTGCATCGCCCGCGAACTGCGTCACGCTGCCCGCGCCGTACTTCGCTTCATATTCGTTCGTAAAGGCGAGCGCCGCCTTCTTCGCCGGATGATCGGCCGGCAGCGTGCGCGCCACCACGACCGGCTGGGTCGGGAACAGCGTGCCTTCCACGTCCTTGCCGCCCAGCTTGATGAACTCCGGCGTGGCGATGCCGTGCGTCTGGTAGATCGGGCCTTTGAAGCCGCGCTCGATCAGCGTGCGTTGCGGCAGCACGGTCGGCGTGCCGGCGCCGGCGATCAGGATCGCGTCGGGCTTGGCGGCCATCAGCTTCAGAATCTGGCCGGTGACGCTCGCGTCGGTGCGGTTATACCGCTCGGTGGCGACCAGTTGAATATGGCGCAGCGTCGCGAACTTGCTGAACTCGTTGAGCCAGCTTTCGCCGTAGCCGTCCGCGAAACCGATGAAGCCCACCGTCTTCACGTTGTGGTTCGACATGTAGCGCGTCATCACGTCGGCCATTGCGCTGTCGGTCTGCGCCATCTTGTAGGCCCACACCTTCTTGCCTTCCTGCGGCTCGACCACGCTGGCCGAGCCGATCAGCGTGATCATCGGCGTCTGGCTCTCGGCGACCGGATCGAGCGCGGCCATTGCGGCCGGCGTGATGTTCGGGCCGACGATCACGTCCACGTGGTCTTCGTTGATCAGCTTGCGGATGTTGCGCACGGCGGCGCCGGGGTCGGAGGCGTCGTCGAGGAAGATGTAGTCGGCTTTCTGGCCGGCGATCGTGGCGGGCCACATCAGCATCGCGTTCTTGCTGGTGATGCCGATCACGGCCGCGGGGCCGGTGCTCGACAGATCGATGCCGACCTTGATGTCGGCGTGTGCAGCGGTGGCGAGCAGGAGCGCGCCAAAACCAAAAGCGGCGAGGCCGCTGAATTTTTTCTTATACGACGTCATCGAGAGGTCTCCGTAGCAAGAAGCGATGGTGATATCAAAGTTCGTAGGTTTCGTGTTCGCCCTTGAGCGCCTGTTCGATCAGCTTGCGGTTCATGCTCGGCGACAGCAGTTCGACGAGCGTATACACATAGCTGCGCAAATAGGCGCCCTGTTTCAGCGCGACCCGCGTCACGTTGCTGCCGAACAGGTGGCCGACCGGCATGGCGCGCAAATGGCGGTCGCGCTCGGCGTTGAACGCGATATCCGCCATGATGCCGACGCCCAGGCCCAATTCCACATAGGTCTTGATCACGTCGGCGTCGATCGCCTCCAGCACGATGTCCGGATGCAGTCCACGCAGACGGAACGCCTCGTTGATCTTGGTGCGGCCGGCGAACGCGTTGTCGTAAGTGATCAGCGGATACTGGGTCAGATCATCCAGCGACAAAAGTTTGCGGTCGAGCAGCGGATGATCCGGTTGCATCACCGCGACGTGGTGCCACTGGAAGCACGGCAGCGAAACCAGTTCCTTATAGTTGGAGATCGCCTCGGTGGCGATGCAGAGGTCGGCCTGATCGTGCAGCACCATTTCGGCGACCTGGGTCGGGCTGCCTTGCAGAATCGAAAGGTGAACCTTGGGAAAGCGCTTCTTGAATTCGGCGATGGCCGCCGGCAGCGAGTAGCGCGCCTGCGTGTGGGTCGCCGCGATCACCAGATTGCCCTGATCCTGCGCCGCGTAATCTTTACCGACTCGCTTCAGGCTCTCAACCTCCTGCAGAATCTTCTCGACCGACTGCAGAATGATGCGTCCCGGCTCGGTCAGCGAGCGCACGCGCTTGCCGTGTCGTGTGAAGATTTCCACGCCCAGCTCGTCTTCCAGCTCGATGATCGCCTTGGAAACGCCCGGCTGGCTTGTAAACAGGGCTTTGGCCGCTTCCGTCAGGTTGAAGTTCTGCCGCACAGCCTCGCGGACGAAGCGGAATTGGTGCAGGTTCATATATAACCTCTCCGCATATCAAAAGAATTTTTTAGTCGTTTGAAATATAAGGCGAGTTTATTACGATCTGTCCATCTTTTTCAATATGGATATCTGTATTTGTCATAAGCAAATGAGCGATGGGTCTAAACGTTCATAAGCAGAGGGTGACAAACGGAGGTATCCAAGGCGCGGCGAAACCGGGTAGCCGGCCCCCGGATCGCCGTGTATCACTGCAAAAAAATTGGGGTCCCCGAATGTACCAATACGATCAGTACGACCAGACCATCGTCGATGAACGGGTCGCGCAGTACGCCGATCAGGTTCGCCGCCGCTTGTCGGGCGAATTGAGCGAAGAGGAGTTTCGTCCGCTGCGCCTGCAGAACGGCCTGTACTACCAGCGCCACGCGTACATGCACCGCATCGCGATTCCGTACGGCAACCTGCGCAGCGACCAGATGCGCGTGCTCGCGCAGATCGCGCGTGAACACGACCGTGGCTACGGCCATTTCTCGACGCGCTCGAACATCCAGTACAACTGGATCAAGCTCGAAGAAACGCCGGAAATTCTGCGCAAGCTCGCGGCGGTGCAAATGCACGGCATTCAGACCTCGGGCAACTGTATCCGCAACATCACGGCCGACCAGTTCGCCGGCGTGGCGCCGGATGAAGTGGTCGATCCGCGTCCGTGGGCTGAAATCCTGCGTCAATGGTCGACGTTCCACCCGGAATTCGCGTGGCTGCCGCGCAAGTTCAAGATCGCTGTGTCGGGTTCGAAGGAAGACCGCGCTGCCGTGCAGATTCACGACATGGGCGTGTATCTGAGGAAGAACGAGCAGGGCGAGCTGGTGGCCGACATTCTGGCCGGCGGCGGCATGGGCCGTACGCCGATCATCGGCGCGATCATCCGCAAAGATTTGCCTTGGCAACATCTGCTGACGTACTGCGAAGCCGTGCTGCGCGTGTACAACCGCTACGGCCGCCGCGACAACATGTACAAGGCGCGCATCAAGATTCTCGTGAAGGCGTTGAGCCCGGAAAAATTCTCCGCGCAAGTCGAAGAAGAATGGCAACACCTGAAGGACGGTCCTTCGACGCTCACGCAAGCCGAAGTGGATCGCGTGTCGCAGTACTTCCAGCCGCCTGTGTATGAAAAGCTCGCCGACACGGACGCTTCGTTCGAAAAGCATCTGCTGGAAAACCGTGCGTTCGCCCGTTGGGTCGAGCGCAACGTGCGTCCGCACAAGGTGTCGGGCTATTCGTCGGTCACCTTGTCTTTGAAGCCGACCACGATCGCTCCCGGCGACGCAACGGATGCGCAGATGGAAGCGGTCGCCGATTGGGCCGACGAGTACTCGCTCGGCGAAATCCGCGTATCGCACGAACAGAACCTGATCCTCGCCAACGTGAAGAAGCGCGACCTGTTCGCGCTGTGGGAAAAGGCCAAGGCGCAAGGTTTCGCGACGCCGAATATCGGCTTGCTGACCGACATCATCGCGTGCCCGGGCGGCGACTTCTGCTCGCTCGCGAATGCGAAGTCGATTCCGATCGCACTGGCCATTCAGGAACGCTTCAACGATCTGGACTACGTGTACGACCTCGGCGATGTGTCGCTGAACATTTCGGGCTGTATCAACGCGTGCGGTCACCACCACGTCGGCAACATCGGCATTCTGGGCGTCGATAAGGACGGCTCGGAGTGGTATCAGGTGACACTCGGCGGCGAGCAGGGCACGGGCGCCACCGGCGCGCATCTCGGCCGCGTGATCGGCCCGTCGTTCTCGGCGGAAGAAATGCCGGACGTGATGAGCAAGGTGATCGATACGTTCGTGGAAAACCGCCACGAAGGCGAGCGCTTCATCGAAACGTACAACCGCATCGGCATCACCCCGTTCAAGGAACGTGTGTACGCCTCGCGTCAACCGGCTCACGCGTAACCGCGAAAAGGATACTGAACAGATGGCTTCTATCATCAAGAATCGCGCGATCGTCAACGATGACTGGACGGTCGTGCGCCCGGCGGAAGATGGCTCGCTGCCCGCGGTGAACGAATTGCCCGCAGGCAAGGTGCTGGTGCCGCTCGCGTTGTGGCAGGCTTCCCGCGACGCATTGATCGCTTCGCGCGGTGCCGCTGAAATCGGCGTGTGGCTCGCGGCGGATAGCGAACCGGCGGATATCGTCGCCGACTTCGACAAGATCGCGCTGATCGGCGTGGACTTCCCGGTGTTCCGCGACGGCCGCGGCTATAGCATCGGCCGCCTGCTGCGCGAGCGTTATGGCTACAAGGGCGAACTGCGCGCGATCGGCGACGTGCTGCGCGATCAACTCGCGTTCATGTTCCGTTGCGGCTTCGACGCATACGCGTTGCGCGCCGATAAAGACTTCGACGACGCGCTCAAAGCCTTCGACGAATTCAGCTTCAACTATCAGGGCGCGGTGAACTCGTCGCCGTTGTTCCGCCGCCGTGAAGCGGGTGAACTGGCCAAGGCATCGGCATGAGCGAAGTTCAAGCCCTCACGCCGGAACTTGCTGCGAAGGTCGAGCGCCTCGATGCGCTGCTCGATTCGATCGCCGCGCGCCATGAGAATGTGAAGCTCGCCAGCAGCCTCGCGGCGGAAGACATGCTGCTCACGCATGCGATCCTCTCGCGTGGCGTGAAGATCGGCATTTTCTCGCTGAACACCGGCCGTTTGCATGCGGAAACGCTGGGCATGCTCGATCGCGTGAAAGAACGTTACGGCTATGACATCGAACAGTTTCATCCGCAAGCTGCCGCAGTCGACGAATACATCGGCTCGCATGGTCTGAACGCGTTCTATGAAAGCGTCGATCTGCGCAAGCGCTGCTGCGAAATCCGCAAGGTCGAACCGTTGAACCGCGCGCTGTCGGATGTCAGCGCATGGGTCACGGGCCAGCGTCGCGAGCAGTCGGTGACGCGTGCCGAACTGCATGCGGAAGAGCACGACGCCGCGCGCAATATCGCCAAGTTCAATCCGCTGACCGACTGGACGGAGGCCGAAGTGTGGGCTTACCTGAAAGCGTTCGACGTGCCGGTCAATCCGCTGCATGCGCGCGGCTATCCGAGCATCGGCTGCGAGCCTTGTACGCGCGCCGTGCGTCCCGGTGAAGATAGCCGGGCAGGGCGCTGGTGGTGGGAGTCACGCGATACGAAGGAATGCGGACTGCACATCACGACGATTACGCCGATCGCGGTGGGCGGCAGCGCAAACGCCCAGGCCTGAAGGTTGAGCGAATGGGGCTTGGTTTTTAGCCCGAACGCCGCACATACCGATTTGAATACCTCCGCGACGCGAGCAACCGCTTGCGACGCGAACCAACGAAGGACCCAAACATGAGCACCACGCTCGATTCCACTGTGAACGCACCGCTCGCCAACACGGCAAACCGTATGGATCACCTCGACTGGCTCGAAGCCGAGTCGATTCACATCCTGCGCGAACTGGTCGCCGAATGCAGCAAGCCCGCGCTGCTGTTTTCGGGCGGCAAGGATTCGGTCGTGGTGCTGCACCTCGCGCTGAAGGCCTTCGGTATCGGCGCGAATCGCAAGACCGTGCTGCCGTTCCCGCTCGTGCATATCGACACGGGCCACAACTACGAAGAAGTGATCGACTTCCGCGATCGTCGTGCGGAAGAGATCGGTGCTGAACTGGTGGTCGGTCATGTGGAAGATTCGATCAAGCGCGGCACGGTGCGTCTGCGTCGTGAAACGGATTCGCGCAATGCCGCGCAAGCCGTGACGCTGCTCGAAACCATCGAACAGTACGGCTATACCGCGTTGATCGGCGGCGCGCGCCGCGATGAAGAAAAGGCCCGTGCGAAGGAACGGATCTTCTCGTTCCGCGACGAGTTCGGCCAATGGGATCCGAAGGCACAGCGCCCGGAACTGTGGAGCCTGTATAACGCGCGTCTGCATAACGGCGAACACCTGCGCGTGTTCCCGATCTCAAACTGGACCGAACTCGACGTGTGGCAGTACATCGCTCGCGAACAGCTCGAACTGCCGTCGATCTATTACGCGCATCAACGCGAGATCGTGCGCCGCAATGGCTTGCTCGTGCCGGTTACGCCGATCACGCCGATGCGTGAAGGCGAAACCAGCGAAACGGCGCTGGTGCGTTTCCGCACCGTGGGCGATATCAGCTGCACGTGCCCGGTGGAAAGCGATGCGGATGATCTGGAGAAGATCATCGCCGAAACGGCCGTGACCGAAATCACGGAACGCGGCGCGACGCGGATGGACGATCAGGTCTCCGAAGCCGCGATGGAACAGCGTAAGAAGCAAGGTTATTTCTAAGCACACGGACGAGGGTAAAGCAATCATGAGCGGTATTCACCAACCAGAAGACCTCGGCGTGCTGCGTTTCATCACTGCGGGCAGCGTCGACGATGGCAAGAGCACGTTGATCGGCCGCCTGCTGTACGACAGCAAGGCTGTCTTGAGCGATCAGCTCTCGGCACTGTCGCGCGCGAAGAATAAGCGTACCGTCGGCGACGAAATCGATCTGTCGCTGTTGACAGACGGCCTCGAAGCCGAACGCGAGCAAGGCATCACGATCGACGTGGCGTACCGTTACTTCGCTACCGCGAAGCGCAAGTTCATCATCGCCGACACGCCGGGCCACGAGCAGTACACGCGCAACATGGTGACGGGCGCGTCGACCGCGCACGCGGCGATTATTCTCGTCGACGCAACGCGTGTGACGTTTGTGGATGGCGTCGCGCAACTGCTGCCGCAAACCAAGCGTCATAGCGCGATCGTCAAGCTGCTGGGTTTGCAGCACGCGATCGTCGCGATCAACAAGATGGACCTGGTCGATTACAGCGAGCAGCGTTTCAATGAGATTCGTGACGCGTATGTCGAACTTGCGCGTCAACTGGGCTTGAGCGATGTGCGCTTCGTGCCGGTGTCGGCACTCAAGGGCGACAACATCGTGACGGCGAGCGAAAGCATGCCGTGGTACGCGGGCGAGCCGCTGCTCGACCTGCTCGAAGCGTTGCCGGTCGAAGTGCCGACGGGCCAGGCGTTGCGTTTCCCGGTGCAGTGGGTGGCGCGTCAGGACGGCAGCCAGGCTGATGACTTCCGCGGCTACATGGGCCGTGTCGAAGCCGGCGAAGTGAAGCTCGGCGATACGATCGTTGTGTTGCCGGCCAATCGCGAAGCGACGGTTGCCGAAATCATCGCGCCGGTGCCCGGCGGCACGGCTGCGGTGGATCGCGCATTTGCTGGTCAAACGGTGACGATCCGTTTGGCGGAAGACGTCGACGTGTCGCGCGGCGATACGTTCGTGCTGCGTGAAGCGGCGCCGGAGCCGGCGAAGAAGCTGGAAGCCGACCTGTGCTGGTTCGACGACACGCCGCTGTCGACGCAACGCAAGTATCTGTTGAAGCAGACCACCAACACGGTGTTCGCGCGGATCGGTGCGATCAAGGAAGTGCTCGACGTGCATACGTTGTCGCAAGCGACCGATCGCAAGGACCTGACGATGAACGATATCGGCCGCGTGGCGCTGACGTTGCAGAAGCCGCTGGTGTGCGATGTGTATGACTCGCATCAGGGTACGGGTGCGTTCGTGCTGATCGATGAAGCGACGCATCACACCGTCGCGGCGGGGATGATTCGGGCGTTTTCGGCTTAAGTGCTTGGCACGTCATTGCGTCGTGCTGGCGACCTAACGGACAGGTTTAGGCAAATGGGTAAGGTTTATCTGATCGGCGCAGGGCCGGGTGCTGCGGACCTGATTACGGTGCGTGGGGCGCGGCTGCTCGGTTTGGCCGATGTCGTGCTGCATGATGCGCTGGTGGAGCCGGCTATGTTGGACTATGCGCCTTCGCATGCGCGGCGGATTGCTGTTGGCAAACGCTGCGGGCAGCTGTCGACGGCGCAGCAGTTCATCAATAAGCAGATTGTGGATGCTGCTTTGGAGCATGAGGTTGTCGTGCGGCTCAAGGGTGGCGATCCGATGTTGTTCGGGCGCGCTGATGAGGAGATGCGGGCTTTAGAGGCTGCTGGCATCGAGTATGAGGTCGTGCCTGGGATTACTGCTGCGCTGGCGAGTGCTGCCTCTTTGAAACGGTCTTTGACACTTCGCGGTGTGTCGCGCAGTGTGGCGTTGGCTACTTTTAGTCGGGCGCCTGGGTCTGATGAGATTCGCGAACAGGTTAATGCGGATTCTCTTGTGTTCTATATGGGCCGGGATAGTGGGGTTGAGATTGCGCAGCAGTTGATCGATGCTGGGCGGTCGGTTGCCACGCCCGTGGCAATTGTTGAGGCTTGTTCTACTGCTCGTGAGCGCATGCTTTCTCTTACTCTCGAAGAGTTGGCCGCTGGCGACGCGCAGAGGTGGGTTGACGCTTCGCAGCCTAGTTTGCTCATGATTGGGGAGGCTTTCGCTGCGCGGCCCGTTAGCGTGGTTCGATCCGCGGATGGGATGTTGGTCGCGGCTTGAGGTTCTTGGTTTTTTGCTCTGCGCTTGTTGGTTGTTGGTTGTTGGTTGTTGGTCTTAAGGTAGTGGCCTTTC